>JAIKYZ010000041.1 GCA_024682655.1 Treponema sp. | reverse complement strand
AGTGCGCTTTTTGTAACGTATGCGTGCTGTTTTTATAGATTTTATAATAATAAGGCAAAAAGATGACAGGAAAAAACATTGTAAAAAGATTCGGCTATATTTTTGAGTATATTGTTCTTGTTTCTGCAGTTATTATCTTCTGGTTGATTATGGATAAGACAGATAATCTTAATCCTGTTGTTATGCCATCATTAAAAAAAATCTTTTCTACCTGTAAAGGTCTTCTTAAAAACGGTTCTTTAGTTAAACATACAGGAATAAGTCTTGCCAGAGTTCTTGAAGGTTATGCAGTTTCTGCAGTTCTGGGAATCTTACTGGGTATTTTTATTGGTCTTTCTAAACATCTTGATAGAATCACAAAATTAGTAATTCAAATCATAAAACCTATTCCTCCAATTGCCTGGATTCCCCTTGTAATTCTCTGGTTTGGAATTGGCGAATCTGGAAAAGTATTTTTAATTTTTCTGGGTGGATTTTTTACAATTTTAATCAACGTTATTGATGGAATTAAACAGACAGATCCAAATCTTTTAGAAGTATCTAAGATTTACGAAACTCCTTTGTGGAAACATATTATTAAACTTGTAATTCCAAGTGCAGCGCCAAATATTTTTACAGGCCTTAGAACTGGCCTTACTTCCTGCTGGATGTGTGTTGTTGCGGCTGAGTTGGTTTCTTCAACAACAGGTCTTGGTTATATGATTATGGATGCCCGTCAATATGGACAGACAGATGTTGTTATTGTCGGAATGATTACAATTGGTCTTGTCGGTAAAGTTATGGATTCTCTTCTTCATTTTATCGAAAAAAAAGTAGTAGTTTGGAGTAACTAAGGAAGTATTTATGGCAGAAAATAATGATTCAAATGATTTAAGTTATATCCAGATTGATCATGTAAATAAATTCTTTGACAGGGGAGATGAAAAACTCCAGATTCTTGATGATATTACCTTTTCCATTGAGAAAGGTCAGATTGCATGTATTGTAGGTGCATCTGGTTGTGGAAAAAGTACCTTACTCCGGGCCATTGCCGGTCTTGATCCCCATCATGAAGGAAAGATTCTTGTTGACGGACAGGAAGTATTAAAACCAGAAAAGAAGAGAGGAATGGTTTTCCAGGAACATAGATTATTTCCCTGGATGACAGTTAAAAAGAATATTGCCTATGCCTTAAATGGGGTAGAACCAAAAGAAAAATGGGAATTAGTAAAAGAACATATCAATCTTGTAAGATTAAATGGTTTTGAAAATTCCTATCCAAGACAGCTTTCTGGTGGTATGGCTCAGCGTGCTGGTATTGCCCGTGCCTTGGTTAATAATCCTCCACTTTTACTTTTAGACGAACCTTTTGGTGCTTTGGACACTTTTACAAAAATCAATATGCAGTGCGAATTAAAAAGAATTCAAAAAGAATCGGGAACTACTATGATTCTTGTAACTCATGATATTGATGAAGCCGTATTCCTTGCAGATAAAGTAATTGTATTGTCTAATAGGCCCGGAAAAATTAAAGAAATTATCTCTGTTGATTTAGAAGAGCCAAGAGATAGAAATAGTATTGAATTTTTAAATATTAGAAGAAAGATATACGAACAGTTTTTTGATGATTCTCACTTGGAATCTAAAAAAATGGCCAATCGTATTATTAAATAATTAATTTATTGCAGAAGGGGTAAGAATAACCTATTTACCCGCAATAAATATAGTGATGCGTTGCATCCTCTGTGATTTTTAAGATTTTTTCAAAGGAGTAAAAAAGTGAAAAAAATTGTAAAAATTATGCTTGCTACTTTATTAGTTCTTTCAACATTTACTGCATGTAGCAAGAGCGAAAAAGCTAAAGAGAGAAGCGTTAATATTGCTATTCAGCCTTCTGCTGCTTTTATCCCAATTTATGTTGCTAAAGAAAAGGGATGGATTGAAGAAGCACTCGCAAGCTCTCAGGTAAAAGTAAATTGGCAGGAATTCGAATCTGGCCCTCCAATTAATGAATCATTTGCTGCAGGCCTTTCTGATATTGGTCTTACAGGAGATGTCCCAACTGTTTCTGCATTTGCTGCAGGTCAGAAGGTAGAAATTGTAGGTGTTCCAGGAAATGGTCCTGATGCATATGCAATGCTTGCAAAAGCAGATAATGATGCTATTAATTCACCAGCTGATTTAAAAGGCAAGAAAATTGCTACAGTAGTTGGATCAACAGGTCATAACCTTGCAAAAAAACTTGTAGACAAATATGGCATGACAATGGATGACATTGAATTGGTTAATATTTCTGCAGGTGATGTAGGAATTGTACTTTCTACAGGTCAGGTTGAAGCTGCTGTAATCTGGGAACCAAATGTAACTCGTCTTGTTGATAATGGAACTGCTAAAGTTATTGCTTACGGTTCAGAAACAACTTTAAGAGGTACAAATACATTCTTAGCACGTAAAGCCTTTACTAAAGATAACGGAGATATTATTTCTGTAATTCTTGAACAGTATGCACGTGCTGCCGCTGCTGTTCCAACTTTGGATGAAGAAACTTTACAGAAAGTTGCAGATGATTTCAAATTAACACCTGATCAGATTAAGAAACTTTTCCCAAAATATGGAATGCCTGTTCAGTGTGATGATACTGATACTGCTGCTTTACAGGATACCTGTCAGTTCCTTGTTTCAATTGGTAAACTTTTGGAAGAATATGATGTTTCTGACCATGTAAACAATTCATATTTTGAAGCATCTAATGCTAAACAGTACATTAAATAATTTTAATTAAAAGATTTTTAATAATCCGTACAGTAAATATTTTCTGTACGGATTTTTTTTTTGCTAAACAAATTTTGTAATATTCCGATTGTAAAAGTAAGGATGTCAAATATGAATAGTTTTACAAGAGGAATCGATCTATTACAGCGTGAAATGGATGTAACTTCTTTACGTTATCAGGTTACTGCGAATAATCTTGCTAACAGTGAAGTTCCAAATTTCAAACGCTCTGTCGTTAATTTCGAAAGTGAATTAAAAAAAGCTTTCGAATCTGAAGAAATCGCAAAAAACAGTTTTCATCTTACAAGAACTGATGACCGTCATATTCAGATTAATACTCCTTATGACTATCGTCAGGTTGAGCCTCGTCGAGTTACTGATTATCTTTCTACTTCAAAAGCAAACGGAAATAATGTTGATGCAGAAACTGAAGCAAATAATGTATTGCAGATTCAGATGCAGTATAGACTTTTGACTCAATTGACTGCCTTTGAATTTGATCAGGTAACTACTGCAATGAAAAAATAATTAAATAATTGGAAAAAAAAATTTTGTGTCATACAAGTTAGTCAAGGCACGCTATGCTTAAAGCCTTGACAAAATGTTTGCCGGTTTTTTGGGAAATAAAATTTTGTGTCATACAAGTTAGTCAAGGCACGCTTCGCTTAAAGCCTTGACAAAATGTTTGCCAGTTTTTTGGGAAATAAAATTTTGTGTCATACAAGTTTGTAAAGGCACGCTACGCTTAAAGCCTTGACAAAATGTTTGCCAGTTTTTTGGAAATAAATTTTTGTGTCATACAAGTTAGTCAAGGCACGCTACGCTTAAAGCCTTGACAAACTTGTTTGCCAGTTTTTACAGGAGGTTAAAACTGTCATGGGGATGTTTACAAGTATTAATATTGCTGCAACTGGGATGAGTGCAGAAAGACTTAGAAGTGATGTAATTTCAAACAATATAGCCAATGCTTCTACTACAAGAACACAAGAGGGTGGGGCATTTAAAAAATCTACTGTGGTTATGCGCCCTGTAAGTGATAAAAATCCTCAGTGGAGAAGTCCATTTGTTGCTGAAGATTTAGATAATGGTCCTGGAAAGGGTGTAAAAGTTCTGGAAATTGTAAAAGATTCAAGTCAGGGACGTTTAGTTTATGACCCAGATCATCCGGATGCAATAAAATCTGGTCCAAATGCTGGTTATGTTGAATATCCAAATGTAAATATCGTAAACGAAATGGTTGATTTAATTGCGGCCAGCCGTGCTTATGAAGCTAATGCTACAGTAATTGACGGTGCAAAAGATATGTTCAGTTCAGCATTAAACATTGGACGAAGTTAATTTATTGTGTATAATTTATAGTAGGTGGTAGGTGAAATGATAATATCAGAATTTGGAACTTTACAAATGACTCGAACAGAGCCTGAACATTTTGGAAATACAAAAATTAAATCTTTAACTGAAAATCTTAATTCAAAGGATAAAACTTTTGCAATTAATTCTTCAGAATCAGAAGGTAAATCATTTCAATCTTATTTGCTGGAAGCTGTAAATAATGTAAATTCAAATCAGAATAATGTGTCTTCTTTGCAGGAAAAATTAATTACAAATCCAGACGAAGTTGATGTTCATGATGTAACAATTGCAATGTCTAAAGCAAGAATGTCCTTAAATCTTGCACAAACTGTTATAGACAGACTTGTTACAGACTGGAATGAAATTTCTACTACAAGATAATTAATTGGCAAAAGTCTACTATAAAATAAAATAATATTGTCAAATTTACCCCCCTATGCTATAATTTAATAAATTTAGTATAAATTTCTTTAAAACCTTGAATTCGTTCACGGGAGGGGACTAATGAACGAATGGCTCAAAAAGGTTTTCGGTAAGATCAAGGATTTGTGGTCTAAAGGAAAACCAATACAAAAAGTCATAATAATTGCAATTGCTATACTTATCATTGTCGCCGTTGTTTTAACTGCCAGTCTGTCTTCTAAACCTAGCACAGTAAAAGTTTACACAAGTGCAATAACAAATGAAGAACAACTCCAGAAAATTACAGATAGAATTGACGAAGAAAATATCAAGATTTATGTAAGTAATGGAATTATTTCCGTTGATGATGAAAAAACTGCAAGAAAGGTTCGTGCAATTCTTGCCAGTGAAAATATTGCTGCTCCTAATCCTTTTGAAGATTATTATCAGCGAGACTGGTCAACTACAGATTCAGATCAGCTTGTAAAATTAAATAAAGCTTTACAGGAAGAATTACGTCAGTACATTTTGACCGTAGATGGTATTCGAGATGCTTCTGTAATTATTGTTAGACCAGAAACTACCTTATTTTCTGCAGATCAAAAACCTGTAACTGCTGCTGTAAAAATCCGAACTGATTCAAACAGCGATATTTTGACTAATCGTAGAAAGATTCAGGGCCTTCAAAGATTAATTTTAGCTGGTGTAGAAGGACTTACCGAAGAAAATCTTGTAATTACAGATTGGGAAGGAAATCAGTTAAATGATTTTTCTGGAATGGCCGAAAGTGACAGAATTGATTTAATTGCTAAACAGCAGAAATTAATTAATAGGCTTGAAATTCAATATACAGCTTCAATTCTTGAATCTTTACAGAATATTTTTACAACCGACAGAATTAGAAATCTTAATGTAAAAATTGATATGGATATGTCTGAAAGAAAAATTAATTCTACAGAATATTCACCAATTACAATTAAAGTTGATAATCCTGATACTCCTTATGATGATTCAGAATTTAGAGATACTTTACCAATTTCTTCTCAGACTGTTACAAAAGAATGGCAGGGAACTGGGTATAATCCGGAAGGCCCTGCTGGAGTTGAAGGTCAGACTCCTCCAACTTATTCAGATATGTCTAATGTAATTGGAAAATCAACAGAAACAGGGGTAACTCAGAATAATGTAATTAATACAAAAGAAACTTCTGAAATTTACTCTCCAAATATTGATAAAATTGCGGTTTCTGTAAACGTTGACGGTGTAACTAGAAAAATCCGTGACCCAGAAACTGGAAGATATGTAATCGAAGATGGTTCTATTAAGCGTGAATATATTGCTCCTACACAGGAAGAACTTGATAGTGTAAAGAGAATTATTCAGGGTGCTATTGGTTATAATAGAAGTCGCGGTGATTTAGTTGAAGTTACTGCTATTAAAATTGACCGTTTTGCTGAACAGGAAGCTGAAGATGCTGAATACTGGGCAGCAGTTCAAAGACGTAGAACAATTTTGTTAGTATTAATTGCAATTGTTGTCGTTCTTGTAGGATTTATTCTCTTCCGTATTATTAGTAAGGAAGTTGAACGCAGACGCCGTGAAAAGGAAGCTCGACTTTTGGCAGAACAACAGGCCGCTCGCGAACGTGCTCTGTGGGAAGCAAAAGACGAAGGAATGGAAGTTACAATGTCTGTCGAAGAGACAAGACGTATGGAGCTGCAGGAAAATGCAGTCAATATGGCAAAGGAACATCCAGAAGATGTTGCAATGCTTATTCGTACATGGTTGATGGAGGAATAGTATGGCAGATGAAGAATCTTCAAATCCAAAGCCAGTTCCAAAACCTGGTCAGTTAAAACCAGCTGGTTTGTCTTCTAAAAAGAATAGTAAGGATTATAAAAGCTTAACTGGTCGTCAAAAGGCTGCTATTTTCTTGATTTCTCTTGGACCTGAAGTTTCTGCTGAAATCATGAAGCACCTTAGAGAAGACGAAGTTGAAACTTTAACTTTTGAAATTGCCCGTCAGGAAAAAGTAAATCCTGAATTTAAGGATGCAGTTCTTGAAGAATTCCAGGAATTGATGAATGCTCAGAACTTCATTACTACTGGTGGTATTGATTATGCTCGTGAACTTTTGGAAAAATCTCTTGGATCTCAGAAGGCCATCGATATTATCAACAGACTTACATCAAGTTTGCAGGTTCGTCCATTCGACTTTATCCGTCGTACAGACCCAGCTCACTTGTTAAACTTTATTCAGCAGGAATATCCACAGACTATTGCCTTGATTCTGGCTTATCTGGAACCTGGAAAGGCTGCTGTTATTTTGCAGAACTTACCTGAAGATATGCAGGCTGAAGTTTCAAAACGTCTTGCAACCATGGACCGTACATCTCCTGATGTATTGCGTGAAGTTGAACGAGTATTGGAAAAGAAACTTTCTACTCTGTCTTCAGAAGACTATACTGCTGCCGGTGGTGTTGAAGCTATCGTTGAAATCTTGAACCTTGTTGACCGTTCTTCTGAAAAGTCAATTATTGAATCTCTGGAAGAAGACGATCCAGATTTGGCAGAGGAAATCAAGAAACGTATGTTCGTATTCGAAGATATCGTTATGCTGGACGACCGTGCTATTCAAAAGGTACTTCGCGACGTCGATCAGCAGGAACTGGCAAAAGCCCTCAAGTCTGTGGATACAGAAGTACAGGACAAGATTTTCCGCAACATGTCAAAGCGTGCCGCATCTATGCTTAAGGAAGATATGGAATTCATGGGACCTGTTCGCTTGAAGGACGTTGAAGAAGCACAGCAGAAGATTGTATCTATCATTAGACGTCTTGAAGATAATGGTGATATTGTAATTGCTCGTTCTGGTGAAGACGAGCTTGTAAGTTAGTTTATTTGATTGGAGTTTGTTTTGGCAAAGACTGTTTTTAGACCCGGTGAAGCAAAAACCATTGATGATAAGGTAATGTTACCTCTTTTTAAAGATTATTCTCCAATAGAAGAAGTGGAAGAAGTTCCTGAAGAGATTTACACTGGCCCAACTGCAGAAGACTTAAAGCGTGAAGCAGATGAGTACAGGGCTAATTTTGAAATTGAAAAACAGGATATGCTTGCAAAGGCTCAGTCTCAGGCTGATGAAATACTAAAAAAAGCTGAAGATGCTGCCTTTGAAGAAGTAAAGCGCCAGACAGACCAGGCCGCAATCATTCGTGCCGATGCAGAACGCGATGCAAATGATATTGTTGCAAAGGCAAAAATGGAAGCAGAACAGATTCTTGCAGATGCACAGAGTCAGTCTTCTTCAGTTGTGCAGGAAGCAAAACAGAAAGGTTATGAGGAAGGACACGCAGAAGGTTACGAAAGTGGAGTTGCCGAAGCTAATCGTCTTGTAGACCGAATGCACAAAATTGTTGAAGCAGTAATGCAGAGACGTGAAGAAATACTAAAAGACACAGAAAGTCAGATTGTTGAGCTTGTAATTTTAATGGCCCGTAAGGTTATTAAGGTACTTTCAGAAAATCAGAAAAATGTTGTTATGGCAAACACTCTGGCTGCCCTTAAAAAGGTAAAGACCCGTGGTACAGTCACCCTAAGGGTTAATCTTGAAGACGTAAATCTTACAACTGCCCATGTAGACGAATTTATTCAGCATGTAGAAAATGTTCAGGGAATTACAGTTCTTGAAGATTCAACTGTAGAAAAGGGTGGATGTGTTGTAGAAACAGACTTTGGTTCTATTGATGCCCGCATTTCAAGCCAGCTTGGTGAACTTGAAAACAAGATTATTGAAGTTTCTCCTATTAAAAATATTAAGCACACTGATACTTTGACTTCCGCTACGGAATAACGGAGGACAGAGATGGAAGAAATTTCTGAAAACGAAGGAATTCACTCAAGCAGAGAATTTAACTTCTTAAAATATCTGGAAAATGTTGTTGAAGCAGAAACAATTCTGTATACCGGAAAAGTTGTTGCAGTAAAAGGTCTGGAAGTAGAAAGCGAAGGACCTCGTGCTGTAATTGGCGAAATGTGTTCAATCAAACTTCGTGATGGTACAGCACTTCTTGCCGAAGTTATTGGGCTTGATGAAAAACATGTAAAGCTTGCTCCTTATGGCGAAACAAAGGGAATTGAAGTTGGCTGCGAGGTTGTTGCTTCCGGTCACAGTCTTATGGTTCCGGTTGGTAAAAATCTTCTTGGCCGCATAATTGATGCTTCTGGCCGCCCTTGTGATGAAAAAGGAGAACTCATTCCAGATGCCTACTATCCGGCTGTAGCATCTCCACCGGCACCAAATGA
>JAIKYZ010000004.1 GCA_024682655.1 Treponema sp. | reverse complement strand
AAAAACTTTCCAAACCTGTCATATTTTTATTTTACAACATTATTCAAGATATTTCATCACATTTAAGGCATCAATCGTTTCCTGAACATCATGAACTCTTACAATTTTTGAGGATATTTGAACACTTAAAATATTTGCGGTCAAGGTGGAAGAAAGGCGGTCAGCAGCAGTATTTTCTCTTTGCATAAGACCTCCAATACAACGTTTTCTTGAAAGGGCCATTAAAAGAGGATATTTTCCTTCTGCTAAAAGTTTAGAATTTTTGATTAAGGCTATATTTTCCTCAAAAGTTTTACCAAAGCCAATTCCCGGGTCAAATATTATTTTTTCGGAATCGATTCCATTTTCTTCCAGAAATCTTGCCCGGGACAGAAGATAATCATTAACCTTTTTAACAATATTTTTATCGGAAGGGTGATTTTCATCAAGGCCAAAACCATGCATTAAAATCACAGAGGCCGAGGAAGCTTTTAAGACAGGCAGCATATTTTTATCGCTTTCCAGAGAAGAAACATCATTTAAAACATCTGCACCGGCGGCTAAACATTCTTTAAAAACCTGACTATCCCTTGTGTCTATGGAAATTACAATATCTGATTTTTCCCTTATAGCTTTAATTACAGGAATCAATCTGGAAATCTGTTCTTTAGGGTCAACGGCTTTATAACCTGGACGGGTTGATTCTGCTCCAATATCGATTATTTCAGCTCCGGAATTGATAATTTCAAAAGCTCTTTCTATTCCACCACGACTTTTTTCCCAAAAAGAATCTTCTGTGACATTTAAAATTCCCATTACAAAAGCTGGTCTGTCGCTTGTTATTTTTTTATTTCCGAATTTTAGACTTAACATTTTATTTAAGTAATGCCTCTACTTGATTTTTGATTGAATCTGCAGAAAGTCCGGCCATTTCAAGAATTTCATCCCTATTTCCCTGAGGATAAAAACTATCATCAAAGGCTAAAACTTTTGTGTTTGTAATATTATTTTTTGCAAGAAATCCAGATAAATATTCTCCAATTCCGCCTTTTTTTACACCTTCTTCAAGAAATAAAATTCCCTTGTAATTTTTAGAAAGTTCCAAAAAATAATCCTGATCAAAAGGCTTTATAAATCTCAAAAGATAAATATCTGAATAATACCCATCAGAAACTATATTTCTAACTGCTTTTACTACTTCCGAAAACAAGCCACCGGTAGAAACAATCAAAACTTTATCTTTTCGCTGATTTAATTCATATTCACTAAGTTCAAATATTAATTCTGGACAGGAAATAAAAATTCCCCGGCCAGGAACAAGAGGACTTGAAAAAGCAGGTATTTCAGTTGGACAAGTCGCTTTTGGATATCTTATTACAACAGCTTCTTTTTGATTTTCAGCCCATTTAAAACATAATTCCAAATCTTTTGCACTGCTTACAGAAAGAATATTTAAATCTGGAATTGAGCGGAATAAAGAAATATCAAATACTCCCTGGTGGGTATAACCATCATTAGCTACAGCCCCTGCTCTATCAAGCATTAAAATTACATGAGATTTCTGTAAACAAACATCGTGAATTATCTGATCAACAGAACGTTGTATAAAGGTAGAATAAATACAAACGACAGGAAGAAGTCCACCTTCGGCCAGTCCTCCTGCAAAAGTTACAGCATGTTCTTCTGCAATTCCAACATCAAAGAATCTGTCTGGATATTTATTAGAAAAAGAAGTCAGGCCCGTTCCTTTTGCCATTGCGGCAGTTATTGCCACAATATTTTTATTTTTTTCACCTTCTTCTACGATTATATTGCTGAAGGCTTCTGTAAAACTTGTAGTATCAAATTTTTCAACTGTACCATCGCTAATCTGGAAGGGACCAATACCGTGAAAAAGTTCAGGTTTATCTTCTGCCGGACTATAACCTTTGCCTTTTTTAGTTACAACATGAACTACAACCGGTCTGTGAATATTAGAGATTCTTTTAAATGCTTTTTCAAGGCCAGCTTCGTCGTGACCATCAAGAGGACCAGTATATTCAAAACCTAAATCAACAAATAAATTATTGGTCAAGAATAATCCTTTTAAGGCTCTTTTAAATCTAAAAATAAACTTTTCTAAAAATCTTCCTAAATATGGGATTTTATCTATTGTTTTATCAATATGATTTCTAAATGACTGATAATGATGGGTTGTTGTTAATCTACTTAAATACCTTGAAACGGCTCCGGTATTATGATCAATAGACATTTGATTATCGTTTAAGACAACAATTAAATCCTGACAGAGTTGACCAGCATGACTTAAGCCTTCAAATGCAAGCCCCCCAGTTAAGGCACCATCGCCAATTACTGCAATTACCTTCCCCTTCTGATTTGATAATTTTTTTGCAGTCAATAAGCCAAGGGCCGAAGAAATTGAGGTAGAAGAATGACCGGCAATAAAAAAATCGTGAGGGCTTTCGTATTTATTGGTAAAACCAGAAAGTCCGTCTTTTTCTCTTAAAGTAGAAAATTCCTTGTATCTTCCGGTTAATAATTTATGAGTATAAGATTGATGACTTACATCCCAGATAATTGCATCCTGTGGACTGTTAAATACCCTGTGAAGGGCGATTGTTAATTCAACAACACCAAGATTACTGGCAAGATGACCACCATTCTTTCCAACAACTTGAATAATGGTTTTACGGCATTCTTTTGCCAACTGATCAATTTCTTTTTGTGTAAAACTTTTTATATCATCCGGTGATTCTATATTTTCTAATAACATCTAAAAAATCCACAGTTAAATAAAATATAATATACTTGTTCTGCTATTTAAAGAAAAAAAGACCGCGTAATCTTACGCGGTCTAAATGATGACACAAGCTGCAGACCTAAAAACTACTTGCTCTTATGTCGATTACGTCTAAGCATCTTCTTACGCTTATGTGTCGCCATCTTCTGGCGTTTTCTTTTCTTTCCACAAGGCACGATGGCACTCCTACTTTATAAAGTAAAGTTATTATCACAGAAACTTAGATTTCAGTCAAGGGTATGAAATCATTTTTTCCAAAAGAAAATTAAAATAATTACACTTTTTTATACCGAAAATTTATTGTATAAAAATCGGGAATTGCATAATATGTTATCAAATATAGAGTTTTTAGAGCTTAAATAAGAGATTTTCATATTAGTGCTTAAAATTGCTTAAAATTAAAGGGAGGTTTAAATTGAATGGCTAAAATATCGCCATTCAATTTAATTTAGAGTTTCTTGCGAAACTCTTATATTGCGAATCAAATATCCTCGGTTGTTGAAACAACCTGCGGTATTTGATTTTAAGGAAGAAAAATTTGAGTTCAGCTTTATCTATTTCGCAGATTAAATTAATTCACAATACATTTGATGAAATTATTGAAAAATCAAGGATAAAAGAATCCTTAAATCATATACAACACGGAACAACAACAGTTTTTGAACATTGTTTAAGTGTAACTTATTATTGTCTTAAAATTGCAAATGCCCTTAATTGGAAAATTGATGAAAAATCAATGGTAAGAGGGGCTCTTTTACACGATTATTTTTTATACGACTGGCATGATAAAAAAACAAGATTAAAACTTCACGGATATTTTCATCCTGCCTTAGCTTTAAAAAATGCAATGGAAGTATTTGATTTAAATGAAATTGAAAAAGATATTATTAAACACCATATGTTTCCATTAACTCTCTGTCCTCCTAAAACAAAAGAAGGCTTTATAATTACCCTTTCAGATAAATGGTGTTCTCTTTACGAAACATTTAAAATAAACGAATGGAAGAATGGTAAATACTCCAGAAAATTGTGGGTATTTAAAGAAGATAGACAATAAAAAGGAATGTTTAAATTGAATGGCTGAAATA
>JAIKYZ010000138.1 GCA_024682655.1 Treponema sp. | reverse complement strand
TATCATTATAAGCCTCTACAGTTTCTTCATCCCATTGCATAAGATAAGTTTTATCGTAAGACAGACTTGCCGTATTTGTAGAATTTTCATTTATCTTTTCCCCATTAAAATTAAATGAACTTATTTTAGAATCTGAAATATTAAGGGTTGGAATAATATCAAAACCATTTGGAATGTATTTTTCGTCATAAAGATACTGGCAGCCAACAGAGTCTGTAAGAAGAACTTTTAAAAGAATATCTTTATTATCGTTACAGCCATCGCTATATTCTTGAATTTTAAATTTATAAATTCCATTTTCGTCTACGCCAAGGTTTTCGGCTTCAATATCCTGTCCGTCAATTTCTGTGTAAAGGGCAACGGTATAATCTTCATCGCTTTGACCACTTGCCCATTCATTTGGACCAATTCCTTCTACATAAAAAGTTCTGTAGTAATTTAAATAATCATCATAATCATAAAAAATATCTTCGTAAGTCTGACCTACTTTAATTTCCTGCAAAAAATATCTGCGCATTGGAAGTTCATTATAAAGATTTATAGACAAATCAGAGTAAGTACGCGAAAGGTAAAGGGTGTAATCATAAGAAGTGCTGCTTAAATTATCACAATAATCTGCAAGTTTAAAAGAAAGGTCTGTCTGGCCTTCTTCCATTGTCTGAGGTAATTCAATAAGGAAAGGGCCGGCCTGGTAAATTCCTTCTTCGGCATCAATCAGTTCAAATTCGCCAAGTCCATAAGAATTATTTATATTGTCATTGATTATAAGATGGTCTGCGCCAGAGCCTAAATCTTTGGCCTTACAATAAGCCCAAACTTTTGAAGAAATTCTATATTCATTGGAAAGTGTATAATTACTGTCAGAAAGCAAATCTTTTTTACTTGAATCTTCTATTCCAAGTTTTTCCTGAGTCTTTGCCAGTCTAAAATCAAGGATTTCTGGAGAACTTGAATCAAAAGAAGGATTAACCTTAAAAGTGTAAGAGTAATCCTGTCCAATTTTTACATTTGAATCAGATTCTGCACAAATTGAAGCTTTTAAGGTAAGGGTAATTTCCAAAATTCCAGCAGTTAATAAAGTATTATTCTGGCGGTCTTTTGGAGGAATTCTTAAAACTCTACAATCATATGACCAGATATAAGAATCAAAGTAAGAAGCCAGAGATTCCCCGCCCGCGGTAATTGAAATATTATTATTTACGCTACTTGTATCAACGGCTTCGGCAAAAACTATAACTATTGGAGAATCCTGTTCAACTCCAAGATTTTTAACGGCCGGTGTATTTTAACGGCCGGTGTAATAGAAGAAATTGCAAGAGACTTAACACAAAGGGGTGTAATTTTAATATCATCGTGACCATCAATCATTGTGATTGTAGTTGTTAATGAATATTTGTCTTCAAAAGAAATAGCCTCTGGGTCAGAAGATTGCCAAGACTTAAAAATATAACCAGAAGAAAGCGAAAAGGAAATTTCCGCCTGATCTGTATTTTTCATGGTAATTGAACTTACATTACACTGACCATAATCAGCCTTTTCGGGGGCAACCTTAATAGTATAAGAGGCTGCATTTGCATAATTAATTGATTCTTCAAGTTCTGACTTTAATAAACTACCAGTTAAAAAATTCTTACATCCAACAAATAAAAAAACAGAACAGCAAGCAAGAAATAAAAACTGACTCCTTCTCATAATGACTCCACTGTTTAAAATTTAACAACTTTACCTTTGTGAAATCATTATAACATAAAGTTTTACAAGAAAAAGTTTTTTTAACCCCAGATTTCTAATTCAAATGGCGCAACCGGCAATTTTTGAGTCAATTCTCCTGCATTATAAAGATTAATTGGATTAGGACAATCGGACCACAAATAAGCAAGTTCCTTTACTTCCTGACTATTTTCCGGCAGTTCAAGCTGGATTTTATTAGAATCAATCAACTTTCCAAGCGCAAGTTCCTTTGTCTTTTGACCATTTTTCTGGCGGATAAAAACAAAGCCCGGAATTAATTCTTTTGGATTTGTATTTACCAGTTTTAAATTTCCACAGTCAAATTCCAAAATTATCTTGTTTTCTTCTATATTAAAAGCCTTTACATAAGGATAAGTGTCGATATTTTTTTTGTAAGCAATTCTTAAGGCTTCAAGTGCCGCACGACTTCCCCCTGTAAGTTTCTTTTCGGGGTGCAAATCGTTCCACTCACCGGCATCAATTGTAACGGCAAGACCTGCATTTTTTACCGATTCTACAGCCTGGGCCTGAGCCTTTCTCATAGCCGGCCAATTTATATTTTCGCTAACATAATCTTCGCCACGGCCATCACTCCAGTTTGGAAGCTGCATTACAATAAAAGGCATATCTTTTGGCGCATAGCTAAATTTACTTCGCCACAATTCAATCATCTTTACCAGAAGTTTTTTATATTCTTCCGGTTGATAAGCATCGGATTCCCCCTGATACCATAAGGCCCCGGAAATTGCATAATTAAAGGCAGGAGCCAGCATTGAATTGTAGAGGGCTGTAGCAACCCATTCAAAAAACATTCCAGAAGGACAATCAGCAACTTTTGTGCCAATCTTATACTTCCATTCACCGTAAAGTGGAATATAAACTCCATCGGATGGAATATCTTTTGTAAAAGGAATCTTATTTTCTGGTTTTTCTACATTTCGGTAGGCGCAAGTTGCAACTTTTACCTTGTCTGTAAAAATACAAAGTGGCTTTTCTGTATAAAATCTAATTGGGCCGTTTTTAGAATTCTTTTGAACTCTTATGGTGATTGTATTTTTTCCTTCTTTTAGAGTTCCCGCTGGGACCTGATATCTTCTTGGAGGGTAAGAATAATAAGTTACCCCTACTTCAACTCCATTTACATAGGCTCTGTCTGCATCGATTATTGTTCCAAGCCATAAATGACTTGTTCCTTCATTAAATAACTGAGCTTCTTTGGCAGTCAAAGTGATTTCTTTTTTGAACCAGACAATTCCTGCTGATTTTAGAAGATCTAAATCTCCCGGTAAGTCTACGCAATCCCAGGAATCTTGAATTTTTGAATAAGGCAGAGATTTCCAGTCTTCTACAAAACCTTTATCGGTCTGAGTAATTTCTCCGTCCCAGGCTGATTGATTTTTCTGCATTAATTCCTTTTGTTTTTCGATTGCGCCTTCCTGCTGCCATTTTTTTAGATTTTCCAAAACTCTGCTTTGACTTGGAAATTCCTCTAAAGATTCTTTATTCATCCAGGAAGCAATTGGAGAACCACCCTGACTGGCGTTTATAATTCCAACCGGGCAATTTAATTCCTGACTCAATTTTTTTGCAAAGAAATATCCGGTTCCAGACATAGCGCCTAAAGTTTGGGGACTTGCAACTTCCCACTTTGGATTTTGAACAGAATCCTGCTCTCCATCAAAATTATAGGAGATTGGAATTGTAATCATGCGGATATTATTATTTTTTGGAAGTTCAAATTCCTGAGGGTAAGAAAACTGCATTCTGGACATTGGAAGCTGGGCATTTGACTGTCCTGAACTAAGCCAAACCTGCCCAACCCAAACATCCTCAAAAAGAATTTTTTGATTTTGACATTGGAGTTTTAATTCAAAAGGACCACCTGCGGAACCCGGATTATATTCAATTTTCCACTCTCCCTTAGAATCAACAAGAGCAGAAATTTTTTGATTTCGGAATTCCATTTGAAGACTTTGACCTTTAGGGCCGGTTCCAAAAATACAGTTTGTGGAATTTTCTTGTAAAACCATTCCCGATGAATAAATACCTTTTGTCTTAAAATCCTCTGACATAATTTTGCCTCTTTCTTACCTGTAATTATTTTAGTCTACCCAATCTCTACTGGTGTTTTCGTAGCGGAACCAGTCAAAATCGGCATAAAATTCTTTTTTAGTGTAATCTCCTGCCGAAACTGCAAACATTCCAACCAAAGTTCCAACAAAACCGCCGGCTTTTTCTACACTCAAAATACTGGCATCTACATTTTCTGCAAGAACATATAAACTTCTTTCGTCTGTACCATATTCAAAGCGTAAAAGTTGTTTTTCGGCTACAACTCTAAGTACACCCTTTAGATTTTTAAGTCCGCCGGTAATAATTTCTTCGGCAAGCAATTCGTCTTTATCGCCAGCTGCCTTAATCAACTGTACAAGAAGCATTTTACCGCGGCAGGTATACTGAAGCCGGTAGTTAAATTTTTCGTTCTGGAAACAAACAATTCCGGCTGCATCGTTATCTTTTGTAAAGTGGATTTCTACACTTGTAGAAGCTTCGTAACTAAAAGCAGTTTGACGGCGGGCAATCATATTAACCTGACCATTTCCTGTAAGTTCCTGACCCCCGTACAATCGCAAGTTTCCAGAGTTTTCTTCAAGGCTAATGTAATTTGGATCTCGGGATCTAAGATTAATCCAGTAGTAATCCAATTTTTTAGAATTAAAATCATCAATTGAAGGTAAAACCAGGGCTTCTATATCTTCGTTTGTACGTTGAACTACGTGACCTGTAATACTGTAGACGTTTTCTACTTTTCCAGTTTCCCAAGAAACAACAGGCCAGCCGTCTTCCCATTTAACAGGAACCATAAAAGTTTCACGGCCCATATTACAAAAGCGCTGTCCCTTTTCGCCATAAGGTCTGGAAGCAAGACAAACCATCCACCAGCGTTTATCTTTATCCTGGAAAAGATCTGCGTGGCCTACATAAATAATTCCAGCAGACATTCCAAGATGACGGTGTGTTAAAATTGGATTTGCTTTTTTACCAACCCAAGTACCTTCTACTGAATCAGCTCTTGCAACACAAACGGCGTGATCAGGACCAGTACCACCTTCCGCATGAATTAAATAATAAGTTCCGTCAATTTTATAAATATGAGGACCTTCAGGCCAAATACAATCTTTTAAGGCACCCCGCCAGATTCCTTTTGCCTGACCATAAAGCTGACCATCTTCTACATTAATTCTCTGAACCCAGATTTCCCAGTTACCGTTATATTTACAGCCTTCTGGAGCAGGTCTTGTTCCAATGTACCAGACAGTTCCGTCATCATCAAAAAATAAAGAAGGATCTATACCCTGAGCACCTTTAATTGGGATTGGATTAGACCAGGGACCTTCTGCCTTATCTGCAGTAATAAGAAAGTTTCCGATTTTATCTACCTGTGTACAAACGCAGTAAAATTTTCCATTATTATAACGAATAGTTGGAGCAAAAAGCCCCCTGGAAACTCCTGCCCCGGAAAAATCCATTTGTTCTGGACGGTCAATTATATTTCCAATCTGTTCCCATTTTACAAGATTTCTACTCTTAAAAATTGGAAGACCAGGGAAATAAGAAAAAGAAGAATTTACTAAATAAAAGCAATCTTCTGCCACACATATTGAAGGATCTGGATAAAAACCAGAAAGTATTGGATTTACAATTCTATTACTCATATAATTATAGTAACTTAGTGAAACGTTTTATTAAATAGGATTTTATTCCTATTCTTACCATAAATATAAGCAATTCTTATTCAAATCTAACTTCAAAAGCAGGCTGATTTATGATATCCTAATAATAATTTAAAAATACGGTCTTTAAATTACATTTCACTTATACATAGGATTATAAATTTTATGAAGACCCATAAGATTTTAATTTTTACACTATTAGCCACTCTTTCTTTTTTTACCTTTAACAGTTGTAAAAAAATAGACAAAAATTCTTTAATCAATCTGGAAGACTCTTTTTATTGGGTAGAAACAAACGCCCAAAACAGCCCGGAACAAGTTGCCAGCGGGATTTATGATTCAAAATTCCAGAAACTAGATAACATGAAAAGTGCAAATCTGCGAAAACTGGTTGGCCTTTATGGAAATTACATCTGGTTAAAAGCCGAAATTGAAATCCCAGAAGAATATGAAGATACAAACCTTGCCTTTTACGTTCAATTTATTCATTATGCAAATAAAGTCTGGTTCAACGATCATTTTTTGGGAGAATACGGAGAATTTCCACCAAATGAGCAAAGTTCTATGCATTCTCCCCAGTATTACCCTATTCCAAAAGAATTTATTAACAAAGGCGGAAAAAATACCCTTTTAATAAAAGTTTGGTGCCACGGACTTTCTGAAATTTCCAGAGAAGTTTATATAGGCCCAGATTCAATTATAAAAACTCTCAAAAAAGACAGAGATTTCTTTACAAATCTTTTTTATATGCTTTGCGAAGGTGCCTTTACAGCCGGATTTTTTATCTATTTTATAATGTTCCTTAATCAGAAGAATAGAAAAGAATACCTGTCTTATTCTTTGATTTGTTTTCATACAACTTTATTTGCATTAATTTTCTTTTCAGACAAATTACCACTTTTTAATCGCATAAACACAATTGGCCAATATCTTTTTTATTACAAGTACCTTTGCTGCATCAACGCCTACTTCTTATTTTACTTTTTTGCCTCCTTTATGATTTACTTTTTGGGAGAAAAACAATCCAAAAAGGTAATTATAATCAGAACTATTTTAGTGGGAGTTCAAACAATCACAACGGTTTTAATTCCTACTTACAATCAACTAATAAAAAGCTGTCCTTATATGATTGCTTTATCAGATGTCCAGTTATTATTTGTAGTTCCTTCTTTGATAAGGGCTGTAAAAAAACGAAATAAATATCTTTCCCTTTTTATTCTGGTACTTTTCCAGATTGCTGCAGGAGTAATTGCAGATGTAGTTTTAAGAGGAATTTTAAACATCACAAGATTCCCATATTTTACCTACATTGGCTGGATTTCCTTTAACATGACTTATCTGATTATTCTTATGATGAGATTCATTTTGATTTATAAAAATAATAAGTACCTTACACAAAATCTTCAAAAAGAAGTTTTAAATCAGACTTCTCAAATTAGAGAGGCAAATAATAAACTGGAAGTGGAACTAACAAGATCAAAAAAAGATATGGAAATGGCCTCCTTAGTTCAGAAAAAATTATTTAGAGCACCGCAAAGAAATTTTGTTGGCTGGGATTTTGCAATTTCTTACAGGCCTTTACAGGAAGTTTCTGGCGATATGTTTGATTTTTACAACATTGGTTCTATGCTGGAAGGCTTTTCGATTTTTGATGTTTCTGGGCACGGTATTTCTGCGGGTCTAATTACCATGCTTTCAAAAAATATTATCTCAAACAGTTTTAACAACAGTCACTTTAATACAAAAACCATGGCCGAAGTTCTGCAGGATATAAATACAAGTTTTATTAAGGCAAAAGGCGGAGCAGATACTTACATGACCGGAATTCTCTGTAGTTTTTCGGCAATTGATATAAATAACCGATGTCTGGTTCAACTGGCAAATGCAGGGCATCCTCATCCAATTTTTTATTCTTCGCTAACAAATAATGTAACAGAAATTCAACCACCCCTAAACAATGTAAATTTTGGAGCAATTGGTTTAACTGGCAGTGATGTTTCTTATGCAGATATTTCATTTATTATGGAAAAGGGTGATGTACTTGTACTTTTTACCGATGGTCTTACCGAAAGCAAAAACAAAGAAGGTAAACAATTCGGAAAAGAAAATTTAAAGGATATTCTTACTTATAATCACGAAAAAACTGCAGATCAGATTCTTAAAGTAATTGGAAAAGGTTTAAAAGCCTTTACAGAAGGCCAGGAATTAGATGACGATATTACAATCGTTGTACTAAAAAGAGAGGCCTCCGAAGATTACCTGGAAGCCATTGGAACAGAAGATTAATTTTTCCGGTCATTAAGATTATCAAAATGGCCGGAAAAAAAATTATTAACTATGCCTGTAATGCTGTAACTGCTACAGTAGGTCGCACGCTTGCGCGTGCTTACCGAGTTTGCTGTGCAAACTCGCTTTAGGCCTGTAAAGCAGTAACGGCCACTGTAGCAATTATGTCTTCTACAGAGCAGCCGCGGCTAAGATCGTTTAATGGTTTTGCAAAGCCCTGACAAATAGGACCGATTGCCATCCATCCGCCCATACGCTGACAGATTTTATACCCGATATTACCTGCATTAATGTTAGGGAAAATAAAGGTATTTGCGTGACCTGCAACTTTGCTGCCTGGTGCTTTTAATTCTCCAACTTCTGGAGCAATTGCGGCGTCAAATTGGAATTCACCGTCCAATGCTAAATCTGGAGCAGCGGCTTTTGCCAATTCAGTAGCCTTCTGTACTTTAGAAACTGTATCGTAGAATTTTGCATCGTTTCCTGAACCTTTT
>JAIKYZ010000126.1 GCA_024682655.1 Treponema sp. | reverse complement strand
AAAAGTAGAAGCAATAATTAAAATCAAAAATAAAAATTTCTTTGCCTTCATATTTATATTTTAATGGATTTTTTTTATTTAGACACTTATTAAGAAGATTAATTAAAAAATTAGGAGAATTCTCCCGAAAAAAAAAAAGCGATGATTAAAAATCACCGCTTTCCAAAAATTCTAAATTACTTTACAAATTAATTACTCCATTCCTGCAGTACCAACATTCATACTGGCAAGGAAGGCATCATTTGTCTTAGTCTTTTTCATTCTTTCAATAATCAACTCGGTTGCTTCAATATCTTCCATTGGATTAAGAACTTTTCGTAAAACCCAAATCTTCTGTAATTCATTTTCTGTAAGAAGTAATTCTTCTTTACGAGTTCCAGATTTTTTGATATTGATTGCAGGGAATACACGTCTTTCTGAAAGTTTACGATCAAGGTCAATTTCAGAGTTTCCTGTACCCTTGAATTCTTCAAAAATAACTTCATCCATACGAGAACCAGTTTCAATCAAAGCTGTAGAAATAATTGTAAGAGAACCGCCTTCTTCAACATTACGAGCAGCACCAAAGAATCTCTTAGGTTTAAATAAAGCATTTGAATCAACACCACCAGAAAGAACTTTTCCAGAGGTTTGAACTGTCTGGTTATAAGCACGGGCAAGACGAGTAATTGAATCCAAAAGAATTACTACATCTCTTTTGTGTTCTACAAGACGTTTTGCCTTTTCCAAAACCATTTCTGCAACCTGAACGTGTCTTGTGGCCTGTTCATCAAAAGTAGAAGAAATTACTTCCCCCTTGATTGCCCTTTCCATTTCGGTAACTTCCTCAGGACGTTCATCAATTAAAAGAACAATTAAATATACTTCTGGATTATTTGCTGTAATGGCATTTGCAACTTTCTGCATAAGAATTGTTTTACCGGCTTTTGGAGGGGCAACAATCAATAAACGCTGACCTTTTCCAATTGGTGCAAACAAATCTACAATACGGGTAGAAACTTCTGTAGATACAGTTTCAAGTCTAAGTTTTTCATCTGGATACAAAGGTGTAAGATTTTCAAAAGGGACACGAGTTTGTGCAATACGTGGTTCATCAAAGTTTACACTTTCAATTCTTAAAAGTGCAAAGAATCTTTCGCCTTCTTTAGGAGATCTTGTCTGACCGTAAACAGTATCACCAGTCTTAAGATTAAATAAACGAATCTGACTTGGTGAAATATAAATATCATCTGGACCTGGAAGATAATTGTTCTGAGGAGAACGAAGGAATCCGTATCCATCAGGAAGGATTTCCAAGGCACCAGAAGCAAAAATAATTCCGCCGTGTTCAGTATGGGCTTTAAGAATTACAAAAATAAGATCCTGCTTTTTCATAGGAGCCAAATCATCTTCTGTAAAACCATATTCTCTGGCCATATCACGAAGTTCTGGCATACTCTTTAAGGTAAGATCATTAATTAAAAGTTTAGGTTTATTTGTATTATCATCTGGGGCTGACGCTGCAGCCAAAGCCGCCTGAGCCGCAACAGCTTCAGAAACTTCTCCAGATGGTACAGGATAATTTCTTACAAAACCTTTACGCTGCTGGTTTGTATTTTTTCTATTATTAAAATTATTTCTTCCGTTTTGATTGCTTTTTCTAGACTGGGAATTTTCGTGGTTATGTTGTTCTGAATTGTCTTCGTTTACAGATTCTTCAGGATGTTCACTTTCTGTATTTTCTTGATTTTTTTCTTCGGATTGTTCGCTTTCTTCTTCTGAAGCTTTTTCAACTTTTTTTACAACTCTTTTCCGTTTTACCACAATTTTTGCAGGTTCTTCTGCTGCATCTGATTTTTCATTTTCTGAAACTTCTGAAGCCTTATTTTCCTCATTTAAGCCAAAATCTAAAGTGGCCTGTTCATCTTTAGCTTCTTCATTACCTTCTACGCCATCTGCACGACGTTTTCGCAATACTGCCATTTAAAAATACTCCGTAAAGTAAGATTTTATTAAAATTTATTTGATTTTTTTATATTCTATAATATTTATTTTCTGGGAATTAATTGCCTTGAAATAGGTATAACTGATTTTTTTTATTATCTTATTAATTTAATTCTTTGTCAACTTACCAAAATTATTTTATAGCATCAGAATGAACAAGAAGTGATTTCTTATATTCCTGAGAAGCTACGGTAAACAAATCAATCTCAGGTTCCTTGTCCAGCATTTTTACATTTCCCTTGTAATCAACATTATTAGCAATTCTAATTCTGGCAGTTTTAATATTACTATCTACAGTAGAACCAGAACAGATTTCTACTCTTTCATTTGCATTGATATCACCTTTTAACTGACCAGAAATTACAATTGAATTAACGTCGATACTTTCAACATTACAAACGGCATTTTTATCAATTTCCAAATCACCACTTGGAGCATTAATTTTACCATTAAATTTTCCGGTAATTACAATTCTGTCTTTAAATTCAAGAATTCCATCAAATTCGGTTTCTTCTCCAAAAACTGTGATATTTCTTTTTTCTAGATTTTTATCTGCCATAAGTAATTCCCACTAAGTAGATTTTAACAAGATTTAAGATGATTATCAATTATTTTTGACTTATTTATCATCCTTATTCTTTAAATCCCAGAGATTTGCCTTTAATTCTTTTCCTGCCCTAAAGGCTGCAACATAATGTGGCTCTACAGAAACTTTTTCTCCGGTTTTTGGATTATGAGCTACACTTCTACCTTTTCTTAAACGTGGCTCAAAAGTTCCAAAACCACGCAATTCAATTGTAGCACCATCTTCTAAAGATCCCTTGAGTGAAGAAATAAAATCTTCTACTACAGCCTGTATAACTTGTCTTTCGATTTTTTTATTTGACTTTGAATAAATCTTGTCTATCAGATCGTTTTTTGTAATTTTATCTTTCATTTTTTTAATTTTTATCTTTTTATAATATCAAAAAAAAACCAGTTGAAGAAAACTCCAACTGGATTTCCAAAAAAGTTTAAATCTTATTTTTATTTTGCTGCTTTGAATGTAGCATTAAAAAGATTCATCATTCTTGACTTCTTACGTGATACTGCATTTCTTGTCATTACGCCCTTACTTCTTGCACTATCAAGTTCTTTCTGAAGCTGCTTGTATTTTTCTTCTGCCAACTTCTCGTCTTTTGCCATTACAGCTTCTACAAACTGTTTTGCATAAGTCTTACATGTACTTTTAATAGCTTTATTATGAAGTCTGCGAACTTCGCTCTGTGCGTATCTTTTTTCAGCAGATGTCTGTTTTCCAGCCATTCGAATCCCCCAAAAAATATTTAATAACTCAAATCAATATATCAAATTAAATATTTTATGTCAAATCTATAAAATATATTTTCCTCACATATTATTGACACTAAATCCTTATCCCAGTATTATATTTGATACGAATATTCGATTGGAGGCACATAATGGCTGGAGCTAGTAAAAACTCTCGTACAACTGTTGCAACACACAAATTCATCTGCCCTGACTGTGGTGGTGAAATCATCATGAAAACTATGATTAGTAATGGCAGAATCAAAAATCAGGCAGAATGCCAGAAATGTAAACGTGTTGAAAGACGTCCAAAGGATTTTAAATAATATTTAATTGTTTAGATCCTTTTTCATATAATTTTTTTATGTATTTTATATGAAAGAAAAAAGACTGTGTAGAATCATGAACTACACAGTCTTTTTTTTATTTATTTTTCTATTACTGATTTTATCTTTTTACTTTATCTTTGGCTTGCAGGCATAGAACGCCATTCTTTTACCTGATTTTCAATCATAATTTTAGATTCTTCAAGGATTTTATTACACTCTTCTTTAGTTTTAGGGGAATCATAAACCTTTAATACTTTTACCCGGTAACAACCCTTATTTATATTGTAAAAGAACTTTTTCAAATCTCTTAACTGCCAGCCCCCATCAAGGGCACAAACAACAACAGGAAGTCCTGTAGCTTCTGTTAATTTTCTAAAACCGGCAGAATAAAATTTACCTACATTTCCATCTTTTGTTCTGGTTCCCTCTGGAAATAAAAAAGGAATCTGATTTCTTTCTACAACCCTGTGACCAAATTTTTCGATATATTTCATTGCTTCCATTGGTCTTGCAGTTCTTGGAATTGTACAGTGCTGCTGAGATCTAAGCATTTCAGAAACTAATGGAACGTGTCTTGCCAAAGAATCTTTAGCTACAAAGCGCGGATTTTTTTCATGGAAAAATTTCATATGACAAGGGATGTCTAAAAGGCTCTGGTGATTACTAATAACCATAAATTGCTGGGGCAAATCTTTTTTACTTTCTGAATATCCCCAAAAATTAAATTTTCTATAAGTTTTTAAAAGTGCAAACAAAGTTGGAGCTAAAACTTTAATTATATAATCAGAAATCTTGATACTTAATTTTTTAGAAAAAGGATAAACAATAATATTTGCCAAAGAAGCTGGCAAAACCATACAAATAATAAGAAAGGCGGTTATAAAACTCATTTATTTGCTCCAATTTTTTGGTAATGCTTTATTATAATCAAATCCTAATCAAAAATAAAGTCATTAATCCTTTTTGTAAGATTTTGCAAAGGTTCATAGATTTTTTTACATTCCGGAATGCTTGCTATAAAATTCATGCCATAACGTTTTTCAAAAATACGGCGGTCTAAGACAGTTACAACCCCTTTATCATCAGAACGTCGGATTAAACGACCAATTCCCTGCCTGAATTTAATTACAGCCTCAGGAAGAGATAATTCCATAAAAGGACTCATACCTTTCTTTTCAAGAGCTTCTGCCCTGGCCGCAAATACAGGATCACTTGGAACAGAAAATGGAAGTTTTACAATAATTACCTGCTGTAAAGAATCTCCTGGAACATCTACACCTTCCCAGAAAGAATCGGTGGCAAATAAAACACTTTCCTTTTCATTTTTAAAAGCTTCCAGTAATTTTGAATTATCATCCTGGCCCTGTCTCATAATTCTTCCAGAAAAGCCCTTCATTACCCTTGTTACAGAAGAATGAGCATTTTTGAGGGAATCGTAAGAGGTAAATAAAACTAGAGTTCTTCCCTCCGAGGCATTAATTAAAAGGGGTAAAGCCATTTCAATGTACTGTTGATATTCCATTTGATCAGGGAAAGGAGCATCATTTGGAACAGCAAGCAGCATATTTTTTTCATAAGGAAAAGGAGATTTAAATTCAGCAGCAATTAATCGTTCCTGATCCGCAAAAGAAAGTCCAATTCTATGCATCCAGAAAGAAAAATTATTTCCGGTTTTTAAAGTTGCCGAAGTAGTAACAACACTATCCATTTCTTCAAAAACTCCTGCATTCATCATGTGAGAAATATCAAGTGGAGTCTGATTCAAGACAATAAAATCTGGATTATCTTCTTTATCTTTTTTATAAGCGGGCGGCAATTTTTTCTTTTGTATCCAGAATACCTGATCTTTTTTTTCATCCCAAAGCGAAAAATCTTTTAAAAGAAGCAGACAGGAATCCAACCTTCTTAAAACTATTTTACTTTCCCAATAGGCAGGAACTTCTTTGTCATCATCAGAAATGCCATCTACAATACGTCTTATTAAATCTATAAAAGCCGCTAAATTCTTCTCCAATTCGCTTACAGCAACCAAAAATGGGCTGAATTCTCGACAAGTTGAAGAAGATAACCTCATAGTAAGATTATTGTTCATTAAATCCATTCCTGCGATTTCCAGATTTAAAATTGAATTTTTTATTCTTGAAACAATATCCTGGGCAAGGTCAGCCTTTTCTTCATTACTTGATAAAATTGCCAGGGTACACAGATGACCTGATTCTGAATTCTTTCTTCTTCGATACATCTGATTGATTAATTTATTAATCTTAAATCTTGTTAAGGATTCACTAAAAAAGCTTGTTGCAGCATTTTCGATTTTATGAGCTTCGTCAAATACAATTCTTTTATAGGGAGGTAAAACCGCTGCGTCTTCGTAACCTGCTCCGTTCATTCTTGATTCTATATCAGCAAATAAAAGATGATGATTTACAACGATTATATTTGTAGCCGAAGCTTCTTTTCTAACTTTCATTACAAAACATTCATTGTGAAAAGGACAGCGCATTCCCATGCAGGCATCACTTTCGGAATTTACTTTTGACCATACATTTTCTGAAGGCATAAAAGTTAATTCGCTCTTATCTCCGGTCTGACTGTTTTGGGCCCATTTAAAAACTTCATTTAGATTTTCATTTTCTTCTTCAAATAAATCTCGCATCGAAGCCGCTTCATTTAATCTACGTTTGCAAATGTAATTCTGGCGGCCCTTTAAAAGTATGTATTTAACAGGAGTTTCAAGAATTTTTTCTACTGCAGGAATATCTTTTTCACATAACTGCTGCTGAAGATTTATGGTACCAGTTGAAATAATAATTCTTTCTTTATTGTTTATGGCCCACAAAATAGAAGGTATTAAATAGGCGTAAGATTTTCCAACACCTGTACCGGCTTCAAATACACCTAATCTATTTTCATTAAAGGATTTTGCGACTTTTTTTAATAATTCAATTTGAGATTCTCTTTCTTCAAAATTTTCAGAGATTTTTGATAATTGGCCGCCATTTGATATGTATTCTGCAGATTTATCACAATCTAATTTTAAGATTTTTTTTGCTTTTACTGGCTCTATAACAACATAAATATCGCTTGCATCATTGTTGATAATATAAAAGCCCTGGGCGTTTTCTGCACATAAAGAGGCTACGTTTAGGTCTGCATCAGAGGCTTTTAATAAACCACTTGGATGATTGTGAATTAAAACATGGCCTTGTCTTTGATCGGTAAAATTTACTGGAACCCTATGTTCATTTCCCCTAGAACCAATTTTAGCGGAAGTAACAATTCCCTCTTCATTAATTAGACCTGTAAAAAATACTTCATTACCCTGGGCTTCAGAAATTGAATTTTTTAAGAATTTACAAATATCATCTGAAATGTATTTTGAAATATCCATAAAGATTCCACCACAAAGGTAATATATATTTATTTTATCAAATAAGCAAAAAAAAAGCCTGCTTTTTCAAGCAGGCTTTTTACATCTCCTAGGCGAATTGAACGCCTGTTGTCGGGATGAAAACCCGATGTCCTAACCACTAGACGAAGGAGACTTACATCATCTTGCGACGACTTTGATAAGATAACATTTCGAAAAAAAAATGTCAACACCTAATTCATAGAAAATCCGAATTTTTTTGATAATTTTTCTTGCAAAACCTTACATTCATTAGGGTCCAATCCTAACTTAATTGCAGTATCAAGGTCATTCATAGATTTTTCATATTCCTGAATCTCAAAATAAGCCATAGCCCTTCTAAAATTAGTATGAGCCTGGAATTCGTTGATTTCAAGAGATTTAGTAAAACAATCGATTGCGTCATGATATTTTTTCTGGATAGAATAAACAATTCCCAGATAATAATAAGATCTGAAGGCCTTTGGATCGTTATCTATACTTACTTTAAAATCTTCTGTGGCTTCGTCAAATTTATTCATTGAAAAATAAGCCATACCTCTGTGCTTTCTAATTACACAGATAATATTCTTTTCTTTTGGATCAATAGCTTCAAGAATCTTAGTATAAATTAAAACAGCATCCTCAAGATGTCCGTCATTATGAGCTTGAATAGCCTGTAAAATTAAATCATCAATTGTACCTTTTACAAATGGTGTTACTCTCTGAATATTTTCATCCTGAACATCAGTTTTGTCATTTAAGAGATTATCAGCCTTGGAATAGAAAGAATTACGACGGTTATCAAGTTCTCTTTGTAATTTTCTCTGATAATCGCGAATCTCCTGGAAAGTAATATCAGCAAGGGCCAGAGAAGCGTTTATAGAAGCCAATTTTCTTCTTAAAGGTGAATCAAAGGGAGAGAATTCAGATTTGTAGATTAATTCATGTTCTACTTCGGCCCAGGCATCTTGTAAAATAGTTCTAACCTGAATTTCGCAAACAAATTCATCAGAAATCTTTTTAAGGTCTTTATATTTTCCTTCTAATTTTGGAATACAAGAATCTGGAATCTTAACTAAAACATGAACTGATTCATAACCAAATTCATTAAATTTCTGTTCCTCGCCTTTTATTTCAACTTCTTTAATTTCAAAAACTTTTTTTATCTGTTCTACTCCATAATTAATATCTTCTAGAAAGGCACAAATCATTCTAATACCTATCATATCTGTAAGATAAATTAAGGATTTTCCGTGACTTATTTCGTGAGGTTTTAATCTTAAAACCTTTTTATAATAACTATTAAAAGATTTAACTCTTCTTTTGTAAGTTGGCGGAGTAAATAATTTTACTGACTTCTGTAAGATATCAATAATATTATCTAAGATATCATTAAAATAATCATTATAGGACTCGTAAATTGCCTTCAAGTCACTTTTAGACATTACAATCTGTTCACTCATAAACAATCCAATATAAATTCAAATAAAGAAGTAAAAAAAAAGCGCTCTTAAGATATAATCCCAGAGCGCTTTACATTTCAGAATATTATTTACTATTCTGTCTGTGTAGCTGAATCACTTGATTCAGAAGATTCAAGACTTGAAGTAAATTCTGTTTCAGTAGCTAACTTTTCTCTTTCGAGGTATCTGTTAACCTGTTTTTCACCAAATCTCTGCATTTCAGCATTCTGACGTGAATTTTCTTTCTTTGTGATAATTCCCCAAAGGTCTTCATCATCGATATCACGATCTGTAGAAAGCAAAGCTTTGTCATAAATAATCTTTACATCTTTAAAGTATCCGATGAAATCTCCACCGTCATGTCCAGCATCTCTAGTAATCTGGAAACCTGTGAACTTAACAAATGGCATTCCACGAGGATAGATTGGATAAACTCTGATTTCACGGTTACGGATTTCAGAAATGTACTGTGGGTTTACCCATTTCAATTCTTTCCAACCATCAAATCCAAGATATCCCATAAAATATCTTCTTTCGATATTGTCGTTATCTTTAAGTAATACATATAAACCATGTGGGAAGTTCATACCCTGTGTAGTAACAGCGATTGATTTTAAAGTTCCTACATTTTTTACAACACCATAACCATCTTCGAAAAGTGTTTTTCCGCTAGCTTTTTCTTCATCAGTTGGTTCCTGACGGTTACCATTTTCATCTGCAGTAGACAATGGTTCGTAAGCAGGAATATCAAATGGTGGAACAATTTTAGCGTTAGCATTTGCATTCCAAGTTGGGAATACGATGCGAACACCCATTACGTTTGATCCGGCAAATGGAACATCTGCACTATCTTTTACAGGAGCTGCAACAACCTGTGAGTCAGCTAATCCCTGAACTGATTTAGCAGAAGAATTCAACGCAATTTCCCATTCAGGAAGTGCTAAAGATGTTTTCATAAGGTCTTTCTGTTCACTTGTGAAAGTAGCTCCAGCAGCTGTTGAATAATCCATAACTGTGTGACTATTCTGCTGATTATTTCCATTTTCATCTGCGACACAATCAGCATCCAATAATGTAAAATCAATGAGTGTTGCTTCTTCAGCAAAAGCAAATCCACCTACAAGCAGCATAGCAGCTGCAAATAAACCCAAAGTCTTCTTCATAATGAAGCTCCTTTTTTATACTTAATCGATGTAGCCTTGTATTAAATTTATTATCTAATAACTAAAGTCTTTTGTCAACGATTTTTAATTTTCAAATGCCAATTTTCCGTCAATAAATAATTGTATTTTTTTTACTTTCGAAAAATTAGTATTTATATTTAACTCTAAAAGTTTTACACCTTCTTTAATATTTACGGTATCAGTACCCATATTTATAAGGTCACCCGTTAAATTTAAATATAAAATTCCGTTTCTTAAAAAGCAGGATTCTACTCTTGTTCCAGGAGTAAAAATCTTTTTAGTTCTTTCTACACCAGAGCCTAACAAGAGTTCATCTATAAAATATTTAAGAAAATATTCATAGGAAGAATCATCTGCAGAACGTAAATATCTATATTCAAGAATATATTTTCCTTCTCTGGCAGAGGGAAAAATAAAAGTTTTTCTTTGTCCCAGGCCTTTACTAAAGAAAAAAATCATAGATATAGCCATGCTAAGTAAAATTAAAGAGAGAATTATATAATAGGAAATATATTTTTTTTCACGTAAGTTTATCATCTTATTGAAGTAAATCCTTGAGAACGTTCAAAGTGTGTTATAAACGCCGATAGTCCATTATATATTCCCAGGGTAGCTTTTTTCAAGTATTTATCATCATTTAACAGTAAAGCTTCCTTTTCATTTGAAACAAAGCCTAATTCAATTAGAACCGCAGGCATATTAGAATTTTTTACAACAAACCACTCTTCTGCACGAATACCTCTTGCAATAGAATCTTTACCAATCTGTCCTGCTAAACCATCCATAATAAATTTAGCAATCATAATACTTTCTGTTGTATATTCTTCTTCCAGCATTGAATTTAAAATTGGGAAAAGATTTTTTTCATCGGTATCAACTGAGGATTTATCAAGAACAGTTCTTCTATAACCTGGAGATAAATACCAGACTTCATAACCCGAAGATGTACGATTTAATGAAGAATTTACATGGATTGAAATAAACAAAATTGCTTCGTTTTCTTTTACTTTTACATTATTTGCAATATCAGTTCTTTCGCTTAAACTTAAAAAAACGTCTGTGGATCTGGTAAGAATAATCTGCTTATCTGGATAGGCAGTTTTCATTCTTTCGTAGAGCATTTTTGCTACTTTTAGATTTATATCTTTTTCGCGAATTGTAGTATCTTTTCCATTGATTTTATAAGTTTTAAGGGCACCTGGATCTTTACCGCCGTGACCTGCATCTATAAGTACAGCCCCTACTTTAAAGGTAAAGTCATCTTTTTTGTTAAAAAGATTGTTTGAAATATCCATAAAATCTTGAGAAACATAAATCTGATTGTCTTTTAATTCTGGTGCATCGGTCAGTTTTATAAAAAGACTGTCCATTATTAAAACTTCCTGTCCTTTTCTAAAAGAAACCTGATGTCCATTTTTTTCAAGTAATCCTGATTCTGAAAGTGAATCCCAATAAAGAGAAATTCCATTCTTTTTTGCTGCTTCTATCAAAGAAATATTATTCTCTGCATAGGCAAAAGTAAAAGAAATTAAGAGGCTAATCAAAAAGGTAAATTTAAATTTTCTTTTCATGTTTATTTTTCCGAATCACTAATATAAACTGCGGCCTGTAATCCACCCCGCAAAAGAGCTTTCCAAAATCTTCTTGCATCTAATTGAGGATGTTGGGGCCTTAAAATATCAAATTTTCTGGCAATATCTTCAATTGTATTAAAAGACCAGTCCACTTCATTAATATAATCGGAAGTTTTTAATTGGTCCGGAATACAATCTGAAATTTTTTGATTTGCTAAAATTACTCCTTGAATTTTCTCTAAATCCTGACTTGAAAGGGACTTAAAGGCTGAGGGTGGAAAATTTTCTTCATCATCTAAGGTATAGAAATTTAAAAAATCATCAGTTTCTTTTGTATTAGGCTTTAAAGTTATAAAAACATTTGAAACAGCTTTTTGAGCGGCATTAATTGCATCATTTCTATCTTTTGCCAAAGAAATTACATTTCCACACTTTTGAACATTGTTGCGGGGAAAATCAACTTTACAATTTAATTTTACTGTTGTCCTTGGAAGAAAATCTTTTACATATTCAATTTTTTCATCTGAAATATTTTTTACTTCTTCTACAATTCCCGGAATGGACATCCAGGCTCTTTCTGCAGAAACTTTATTTGATTTTACTTCAAAAAGTTCATAGGGTTTGCAGGCATTTTTGCAAAGTTCAGAAGTTTCAAAATCAACTTTTCTGCGATTTTTTATTAAGGACTGAGGTTCTTTTCCACAGGCAATTAATAGAGCTTCTTTTGTTAAATTCAAATCTGAAGAATAAGGATAAGTCCAGCCAGACATATAACCACCAGAAAGTCTTCCGGCAATTTCTCCAATCATAGGACCTTTTTTTGTAAATTTTATATCAGCCTTTGCAGCACCTCTTTCCAAGCCCAAAGCTTTTGCTCCAAGAGCGAAAACAGAAATCAACTGGTCGTGAGTAGATTTATCTAAGTCAGCAGGCATTGTATGACCAATTTCTATAAAATAAGGAGGATATTTTATATGGCGGACAGCAAAACCTGTAACCGTAAAAGTGCCGTCATAAACTAAGGCATCAATTGAATATTCAGGGCCGTCCATATATTCTTCTACAATTGCATTTCCACTGCGAGACACTTGGATTGCAGTTTTTACAGCAGGTTCAAATTCCTTAAAAGAACGAACCATTCTGCAACCTCTGGCCCCCATATTATCCACTGGTTTTACTACTAGAGGAAAATCAATTTTAGATGCGATTTCTTTTAATTTTTCCTGAGTGAAATTTTCTTTATCAAGATTAAAATATTTTGGGGAAGGTACAGAAGCATCAAAAAAACATTTTCTCATTCGGGTTTTAATACTTGCGTTTGAAGCGGCTTCAAAAGTATGAGACGGGAGATTTAATTTCTGGCAGACATAACTAACGCTGGCAGAAAAATCTGTACCGGCGGTGAAAACTGCAGCAAGGCCTGGACCTTTTTGCAAAGCTCTGGCGTATTCTAATATTCCCTCTTTATCTTTTAAATCTATTTGTCTGAATTCATCAGCTTTTGGGATTGCAATAGCTTTATCGTCAGCATCTACAAGGCAAACTCTGTAGCCTAATTCTTTTGCACTTAAAATTGCCGGTATCTGCATTAAACCAGCACCTAAAATTAATACATTCATTTTTCCCACCTAAATCAACTAAATACATTTTATCAATCAACTAAATACATTTTAACAAGAAATCATTTTATTTTCCTGCAATATATTTCCATTGTGTCCCCTAATTTTCTTGTTTTACTGATTGTATCTATAAGTTTCCAATAAGCAGAACCTTTTTGACTATTTTTCTTCCGTATACTTGGGAATCTTTCAGGATGATGGCCGGTTGAAACAATCTTTACAACTTCAAAACCATATCTTCTTAAAATATTTTTTGCCCTGCTTGGTTCCCAAACCGAATAATGATCTGTTGGGCTAATTGTATAAAAGTGATCTTTATCCGCTTTTGCAGAAATACCTTCTCCACTTGGAGTTGAAAAGGCAAAAATTCCACTTTTTTTTACAATTGAACTAACTTTACTCAAAACTGCATCAAGATTTTTAAAGTGTTCTATTACATACCACATGGTAACAATATCAAACTCTAATAATCCAAATTCTTTAGAAACATCAATTTCTGGGAAAGCCGCAAGACTTGCAGGAATGCCTAATTGATTTTGAACATATTTTACTGCATCTTCTGAAATATCTGTTCCAAAAGGATTTAAACTAAAATCCTGGGCTGCAGATAAAAATGGTCCATAAGCACAGCCAATATCCAGAATACTTTTATCCTTTAAGAGGGGATTTATGCTTTTTATTTCATGAAGTCTTCTTATTCCCTGGCCTTTTATATTTTCAAAGTCTTCTTGATAAGTTTTTCCGTACTGTTTTTTATATTCTTCAAAAAAATAAGTTTTCTGATACTTTTTATCTTGATCTGCGGTCCAGGAAATGTAAACCATTCCACAATTTTGACAGCGGCGGTAAGTTCGTGTGGAATTTCTGGAAATAATAGGATCGGCTTTTAAATTATCTTTGTCGCAAACTGGACATTTTAATTTTTGTCCACGGGCAAGATATTCTATAAAGTCAGGAAGATTTTTCTTTATTTCTTCTTTATTTTCGTCAGCAGATTCCTCTTCTTGTGGAAGATAAAAGAGATTTGGGCTTTTTAGGGCCTGAGCCATAGATTCTTTGGAAACTTTTGAATCTTCAACAAAGGCAAAATCATATTTTTTGGCCAATTCTTTATGTAATTCTGTAGTTGGAAGTAAAATCACAGCTGTTTGGGCACTTCTACTTTCAAAAGCGGTTAATCCATAATGGGTAATTACAAGGTCATATTTATACAATTCTTCTTTTAAATTTGGAATTGCCTCTACAACCTGTACATTTGGATAAGTTGGCAAAGAATCTTTTTTACAGGATGCCGATTCTACCAGGGTAATTTTATACTCTGGGTGTAAAGCGCTTATTGCTTTTACAGCGGGAATTGAAAGTCCTGCAGGATCTTCACCGCCCAGGCAAATAAGAACCTGACTTATATTTTTACCCTTGGACTTAAAATCTCTTACATTTTTTGCCTTACTTATAAAATCAACATCTGTAAGATTGCTTTTTCTTTTATTTGAAATTGAAGGAATTATATCAAGTAAATAATCTGCAAAGGCTGTTTTAGCGGCTCCTTCATCAATTGAAATAATCATTTTATTATTTTTAAGATTTTCAAGGTCCTGATCCCAAGTTATAAAATCATCAGTAACAAAAATTGCTTTGTAAGATTCATCGGGAAGTTTTGTAATTATCTGATTTTTATTTAATCCACGGTCAATATATTCATTTATTATAGAATCACATTCCAAAAGGCTTTTATTTTCTGGAATATAAACAAAAAATTCTTTATTGATTGCAATAGAAAGGCAACGGTGTAAATGTCCGGTTCCCTGCCCTTTTTTAACAGAAGGAATTAAAATCACAGGATTTTTTACAAGATTATCATTTGCGGCTTCTATTATTTTTTCTTCTGGAATTAAATCTCCAAAAGAAAAGGAATTTTTTAATAAATGCTCTGCAATTCTCATTGCCCTTAAATAATCTGAATAAGTATCAATAGTTGTTCTTAAGTGAGGATGATTAAATTTTGAAGGGGCCTGTATAAATTCACATTTGTATTTATCTTTATGATTGTATAAAGCTGGTCCTACATGTTCGTGATCGTAAGGGTCATTTGTTTCTTGGGCAGCCTTTAATAAAGACTGGGCAGAAAAAATTTCTACACCAGAGCCGTGTGGAAGCCCTGTCCAGGTAAGATAATCACAATGATTTGAATTTTTGTTTCTTTCTTCAAAATCCCGGGCAGAAAGTTCAGCGGCCTGAGTAAATAGAAAAGGATTATCTGCAGTGGCTCTGATAATTGTCTTTACTTTTAGAGTTTTAATCAGATCGCAAAAACGTTTAAGGACATCATTTAAATCTCCTTTAAAACATTCAAAACCATACTGATCACAAATTGCTTTTAAAGAATCATAAGAATCTTCATCGGTTGCGACAAAATATTTATCTGCAGAAACCTTTTTCATACTTGATAAAACCCAGGCCAATACAGGTTTACCACATAAATCTTTTAGGGCTTTTCCAGGTAATCTTGTTGAAGAAAGTCTGCACTGTACAATTACTGCTCTATTGTTTTTCATTTTTAACTTGACCTCCAGTTAGAAATCAAAGTTTGTAAATCACATTTAAATCTATATTTATTTCTTTCTACCCATCTACGGGCAGCTTTAAACTGTCTTTTTGCCTCAAAAAATCCACAGGAAGAATTAAAAAGAAAAAGCAGGAAATTTGATTTTTTTAAGACAGCCATTTCGTTTTTATATTTAGGAAGCTGATTTTTTAAATAAAACTTCAAATAATCAAGGTTATAAGTTTTATCTTCTATTTCTGGTTCCTCCATGTAAGAAAATTGCAGCAGGGTTGTAAGTTTAATTTCTTCTCCCCAAAGCCAGGCTCTTAAAGATAAGTCTAAATTCTGCCAGTAAGGAGATTGAATAGAAGGATCAAAACCTTCCAGTTGTATAAACTTTTTTCTGTTGTATAAGGCAATATAATTAAAAGGATACAAAGTTGATGAGGAATCAGTGGCTAAAGTTGATGAATATACTTTGAATCTGGAACGTTCCGCACTTGGCGCATAAGAACAGACCAGGGAATTTTTATTTTTATCTGTTAATCTTGGCACAACACAGTAAACATTACTTTTTGTAAGTCTGTCAGCAAGATGAGATAAAATTATTCCAGAGGGAATGTATAAATTATCTCTAATAACAAGAACGTAGTCAGAAGAAATCTCTGACATTGCAATATTAATAATTTCTCCATCGGTTGCAGGCTCCTGAGGTAAAATAAATTTTACAAAAGGATATTTTTTTGACAATTCATCAATACCTACATTTTTGGTATTTCTTTCGACAGAAATTATTGAAGAAAAATTACAGGATATTAAATTTTCAAAAATCTGCTGTCTTAAATGAGCATTCCCCGAATTTAATAAAACAACAGAAATATTGAGAGCACTTGGATTTGGATTAAGAGCACCTCCAATTATGGTGGTACTTACCTGATTTTGACTAAAAGTAGAAGGTATAGTATTCATCGCATTTCCCGCAAATATCATCATATTGCTGACATAAATGAGCCTTAAGTAAAGCTTCATTTTTATTCCAAATATCTTCTAAAGAATCTTTAAAAACATTTCCAATTATATTTGTATTGATACACTCCCGGCAGCGAGGCACATCGCCATTTGTTAAAATTGTTAAGTCTCGGCGTAAATGCCAGCAGGCTTTTCGGTCCAAAGGGGAAAGATCTGCAGGTTTATTATCAGGTAAGCGTCCTGCAAAATTATCATATTTTTGAATAATTAATTTTCCACCCGAAGCATTTGCTTTTTCATTCCAGTATCTAAAGAAGGCTTCTAACTCCTCTTCATTTTGATTGATTCTTGTAAATTGTGGATAAATATTTCCTGGAATTAGCTGATAAAGTTTTTTAATTGAATCAAGAGCCTTATCAAAAGAATCTTCTGGGCAATTTTTATGTATTTTTTGATAGACTGATTTTGAAAAAGCATCAAGATTGATTGCAATCATAACTTTTTCCCAACCGTTACATCTTTCACCGCTGGATTCAATAATTTCCTTTAATTTAGAGCAAAATTCATCACTAATAAAAAGACCGTCACTTTCTATAAAAAGAGAAAGTCCCTTGTATGAAAGAATTTTTTCAACCATTTTTATAAGGTCGGGATGGGTAAAAGCTTCTCCAAAGGCCGAAAGACTAATCACTGCTTCCTGGCTAAAAGAATTAATTTTGTCGATTAAAGTAGAAAAATCATCAAGATTCATTAAATTAAATTTTTTGTCAGAATTTAATGAATAATTTACAGGGGGATTTTTATATTTTTCTTCAAAGGCTTTTTTATATGGAGAATAAATAACTTCTGAAACTATAGCATCTGAAATCTGAATATTGTAAAAAGCTGGAAGAGTTCTTAAAACCTTAGGGCAATTTGCGGTGATTTCTGATAATTCATCAATATTTTTTTCAATATTTCCCTTACATTCTTCAAACAAGGCCTGGCAGGCAAAGAAATTTTCTTTTTTACTGCAATCAAAGCGTAAACGCAAAAGTCTCAAGTCCTGCTCTGCCATTAAAGTTTCAACTTCAAAGGAATTTATATCAGTTTTGATTAAATTAAAAAGAGATTCATTATTTACAGGCTGCTTTCCAAGTTCTTGCTGGCTGCTTTTTGATAACTCGTAAAGGATATTCAAAGTGCCGGCATGAATAATTTCTGGGGCAAAACCGTAAGGATATCCGTCAGCAAAAGTGTATTCAGATTTATATTCTGTGTGAAAAGCTAATAATTTTTGAGTGATTTCTATATTCAAAAAGGGGCAATCATCAAAAGCAAAAATTAGATTATCTGCCTTGTGTTTTTTACAGGATTGAAGCATAAGTTCAAGTAATTGACTAAGAGACTGAGCTTTTATACTTTCTAGAGGAAAATTTAATTTTTTGGCCCATTCACTGCTATTTTCCACAGCAGATTTATTATTAAAAACTTTTTGGTTTTTATAGGCAGAATTTTCATTATCAAATAAAATAACTATAGTTTTCATCTTTTAATTTATCGGCAATCGGTTGAACAAGTTAATTGAATTGAGTAAATTATTTTTATGCAGTCACAATTTTCACCTCAAGATCAGATTTTTTCCGTTTCACAAATAACCAGCTTTATAAAAGAAATTTTAGAAAATTCTTTTAGAACTATTAAAATCGAAGGTGAAATCTCTAACTGGAAACCAAGTTCTTCTGGCCACATTTACTTTACCCTAAAAGATGCAAATTCCCAGATTTCCGCTGTAATGTTCAGAAGTTCGGCCTACTCTCTAACTTTTAAACCAAAAGACGGTGATAAAGTTACTTGTACTGGTTCAATAACTGTTTATGCCCAAAGAGGAAATTACCAGATAATAGTAAACAAAATTGAACAGATGGGCTCTGGAAATATTCTTCAAATGCTTGAAGAAAGAAAAAAGAAACTTGCAGCCCAGGGCTTATTTGACCAGGAAAATAAAAAGCCTCTGCCAAAATTACCAAAAAAAATCGGGGTAATAACAAGTCCAACAGGAGCGGCTTTAAGAGATATTTTACAAATTATTAAAAGAAGAAATCCTCATGTTGATATAATAATTTTACCTGCAATTGTACAGGGAAATGAAGCACCCGCAACTTTGGTTAAAATGCTAGAAATTGCCAATTTTTATAAAGTTTGTGATCTTTTAATTATTGGACGGGGTGGCGGTTCCCTGGAAGATTTACTGCCTTTTAGTGATGAAGCAGTAGTAAGAGCAGTTGCCGCCTCTAAAATTCCTGTAATTTCCGCTGTAGGTCACCAGATTGACTGGGCCTTATGCGATTACGCAGCAGATCAAAGAGCGGCAACTCCTTCGGCAGCAGCAGAAATGGCAGTTCCACTTTATTCAGATTTAATTCAGGCTATAAATTACTACAAAGATGATATTTGCTTATCAATGAATCATAAAATTGAAAAAGCAAGATATCTAATAAAATCTTTTGACCAGCAAAATCTACTTATTCAGTTTAGAAATATTGAACAGCCACTTTCTATGAGATTTGAACAGGCCAAAGAAAATTTATATAAAAATCTTACAGATAAAATTAAAGATTTGAAAAATAGAATTCAAAACAATGTTACAATTTTAGAAAATGCCAGCCCACAAACTATTTTGGACAGAGGTTATTCTATGGTAACAGATGAAAATAATAATATTATCAGAGATTCAAAACAAATCTCTAAAGATGATAAAATTATCATAAGACCTGCAAAAGGACAGATTATTTCTAAGGTTCTTGAAAACTAAAATCAGTAAAAAAAGGAGTTAATAATGGCAGACAATTTTGAAAGTAATTTAAATAAACTTGAAGAACTTACTTCAGACATAAAGAGAAGTGATATTTCTATTGAAGATGCCTTAAAAGATTTTGAAGAAGGCATAAAACTTGCAAGAGGAATGGAAAAACAACTCAACGAAATTGAAGGAAAGATTCAAATCTTGATGAACCAGCCAGTAGAATTAAATAAAGACATTCCTTTAGAAACTGAAAAATTTAATGGAGTTGACGAAGAAACTGGTTCGGCAGGAATTCCACTTGAAGGAACTCGCCAATGAGTTTAGATAATCCTGTTCGCACATTAAATCCTGAAGTAGCTCGAAAAATTGCAGCCGGAGAAGTAATCGACAGGCCTAATGCTATAATCCGTGAATTGATGGATAACGCTGTGGATTCCGGGGCCAGTAAAATTACAGTTGAAATAAATGGCGGAGGAATAGATAAAATCCGCGTAATTGATAATGGTTGTGGCATGACCAAAGAAGATTTACAAAATTGTGCCCGTCCCCATGCAACAAGTAAAATTTCCACAGAAATTGATTTAATGAATCTTACAACTTTAGGATTCCGCGGAGAAGCCCTTGCATCAATTGCGGCAGTTTCAAGACTTACAATTAGCAGCGGACAGTGGAAAATGCAATCCAGCATTACAGAGGACCATTTACTTGAACCTTCAGCCGAATACAAGGGCACAATTGTTCAATCAGAAGGCCTTTTTGAAAATTTCCCAGCAAGAAGACAATTTTTAAAAAGACCAGCAACCGAAGCCTTGATGTGCAAAAATACCTTTATTGAAAAAGCAATGGCAAAACCTCAAATTGCCTTTACCCTGATTCAAGACGGCCAGCAAAAAATTAACTTACCCGAAAATCAAAGTCTAAAAGACAGATTTATTCAGGCAAATTCCTATCTGGAAGATTCAGCTTTATTTTTCCCAATTTCCTACAAAGGCCAGGATTTTTCCTTTGATGTAATTTTGGGAGAACCAGCAGTAAGTAGAAGTAATAAAAAAGATATTTTTATATACACAAACGGACGAAAAATTCAAGAATACTCACTTGTACAGGCTGTTGAATATGGAGGACAGGGATTTTTTCCAAACGGCACCTACCCCGTTGCAGCTGTTTTTATCAATATTAATCCAAATCTGGTAGATTTTAATATTCACCCTGCAAAAAGAGAAGCAAGATTTTATGATATTTCTGAATTACATCATGCCTTATCTTCTACAATTAAGAATTTTTACAGACAATATACAAGACAGAATTTTGAAGAAGGAAAATCTTTAGACGATGTAAGAGAATTTGATTTTAATCAAATGGCGCAAATCAAATCTAACTTTTCAAATCAAAATCAAACTTCAAAAGCTGGGGAAAATTCTCCAAATCAAAGCGAAAATAAGAGTTTTGCAGAAGCCCACTTTGATTTTAATAATTTGGAAAACTTGGGGGGCGGGGAAAGCCAAGAAAATAAAAGGGCCCCAGACAATAACTTATCGTCAAGTTCAAATTACACAAATCACATTCAATATAAAAATAATTATTCTTCCGATTCTTCATTTAATGATTTCAGATCAAAATATCTGGGGCTTTCAAAAGGAACGGGAAATAAAAGTTCTGAAAATATGTCATCTGCTAATCTGGCCCAATCAGCACTTTTTGCCAGTGGAAATCTAAATGCAAATGAAAAAACTTCAAACATTACCTATGTTGGAAAATGCCTGGGAACATTTTTACTTGCCGAAAAAAATAATGTCCTCTACTTTATTGACCAGCACGCAGCCCACGAAAGAATAATTTTTGATAAATTGATGGCTTCTCAGGGAAAAACTCAGGAACTTTTGATTCCCTATAAAATTAAAACTGAATCAAAAAATCAGGATAAACAGATGGAAAAACTTTCTGACGGCTTAAAAAAGATTGGTTTTAATGCAGTTAAGATAGAAGACGGAGAATGGCATATTACTTCAATTCCCGAAAGATGGACCGGAAGTGAATATGATTTACGTTCCCTACTCTTTGTAAAACAAGTAGAACCAGAAGAAATCATCCGTTCAATTGCAGCAATGACAGCCTGTAAAGCCGCAATCAAAGACGGATATGTAATTGATGACGATGCAGCAAAGAGAATTATAGAAAAAACTTTCGAATTAGATGATCCTCATTGCCCGCACGGAAGGCCAATTTACACAGTCATAAGTCGCGAAAAACTTTTTGAACTGGTAAAAAGGACTTAAGATTTTCTTATTTTATAGAAGCTAAAAGATTTTCAACCTCTAAAGTTTTATAAGCAGGATTTTTTTCCTGAAGATAAATAAGATATTTTTCAGCTCCCTTAGTATCGTTTAATTGTAATAATACTTTTGAAAGCTCAAGATAAGCATCCCAGTTTTTTGGATCTGCCTTTACAACATCCATATAAACTACTTTTGCATTATCATAATCTGAGTTTTTTGCATAAGCATTAGCAAGATTAAATCTTACTGCATTATTACTTGGTTCAATTTTAAGGGCATTCTGGAAATAGAAAATAGAATTCTTAAAATCTTCTTTTTCCAAATAGGCACTTCCAAGATTATTATTTACTTCAAAGTTATTTTTATCTTTTGCATAAACCTGATTGAAAAGTCCCATTGCAGTATCAACATCTGGTGGATCAAGGTTCATATACATAACCCCAAGATTTATCTTTGTCTTTATGTGTTCAGGATTATATTTTAATACTTCCATATATAAAGGAATTGCAGAATCAATATCATCTTTACTATCAAGTATGAGGGCGTAATTGTAAATTATACTGGCTTTTGATTTATCATTTCTTACCAGTGAATAATTTTCGTAGGCTTCTTTTGCATATTTTTCAGAATCTGCCATTTTACCAGCATCATACAAAACTGTAGAAAGATTATATTTTGTAAGAATCTGTTCTTCACTTTCAGACATCATCGAAAGGGCTTTTCTATAAGATTCTTCGGCCTTGTCATATTTTTGACTCTGATAATAAACATTTCCCAACTCTTTAGAAGCGGTAATGTTCATATTATTAATAGAAAGTACCACTTCATAAGCTGTAATTGCCCCGGAATAGTCTCCACGTCGACTTAAAATTCTTGCTTCTTCCAGATGAGCTTTTTCGTGTCTTGGATCAACATCAATTGCCTTTCTAAAAGCTTCAAGAGCAGCCTTATCATTTTTTAATTTTAACTGACATAAACCTAAATTATATCTTGATGGAGCATAATCTGGATTTTTCTGACAGCAGGAATTAAAAGAAGCAGCAGCCTCGCCATATTTTTTCATAGAATACTGAACTTTTCCCAAATCGTAATAATAAATGGCATTTTCAGGGTCATTTTGAATGGCACTCTTAAGTTCTGTCATTGCATTGTTATAATCTTTCTTACCAATTGCATCCTGGGCCAAAATATAATGCGAATTAGCATCCTGTGGATTGTCTTTTACTGCTTTACTGGCCATTGCAACGGCTTCTGCAAGTAATTTTTCTTTTTCTTCTGGGGTTGCAGCTTTTTGTGCAGCTTCGTATAAAGATTCAGCAATTTCTGATTCCTTGGCCGCAATTAAATCTTTTCCAGCTTCTCCCGGCATAATTGAATTTGCTTTATTAAAATGTTTCATTGCTTCTTCAATATTACCAGTTGCCAAGGCTGTTTCACCTTTTTGGATTTCTTCATTTACGTCATTGAGTTCTTTTTTTAATTTTTCGTTCTTTTTGGCAATTTCAGCTTCTTCGGCCTTACGTTTTTCTTCGGCCTTTTTCTTTTGTTCTGCAAGGGCAGCTTCACGGGCCTTTTTTTCTGCTTTTTCTTCAGCTTCTTTAGCGGCCTTTTCCTTTTCTTCTGCTTCTATTTTCTGACGGCGTTGTTCTTCGGCCAGTCTGCGATTTTCTTCGGCTTTTGAAGATTCTTCCTGCATTTTCAGCATATTCTCCATAGCCTTTCTGTTTTCTTCTGTTTGTTTATTAGATTCTTCAAGAGCCTTTTGCATTGTAGATAAAGTATCCTGCATGGTATCGGCAAATTCGGAAGTATCCAGTTTTAGATTACTAAAACCTTCTACAGTTCTTCCTTCACTGGCAGCCTTTTTCATTTCTACAATTTGATTAAGCATATCCAGAGCAATTTCGTCTTCAGCGTTTTTTACCAAAATTGTATCCAAAAGACTTAAAGCTCTGTCGTACTCGCCTCTTTCGGCATAAACTTTTGCAAGATTGTACTTATTTTTTAAGGAAGTCTTACTAGAACAAGACTTTACTGTGATTGGTATAAAAATCAAAAGTGCAATTAAAAGTGCACCTGCACAAGCAATAATGATTTTCTTTTTCTTATCTAATTTCATTTTTCCCCTCTATTTATATTTTTAGTCTAACTCAGATTCCATTTCATATTCTATTAAATCTTCCGTTCCAGAAGACATATTAGTTGAGTCTGTATTTTGTAGAGAATTAGCAACTTCTTCAAGTAATTTTCTACGTCTTTCTGCTTCTGCAGCTCTTTTTTCTGCAAGAATTCTTTCTTCCTCGGCTTTTCTTTCAGCGGCTAACCTTTCTTCTTCCGCTTTTCTTTCCGCAGCAAGTCTTTCTTCTTCCGCTCTTCTAGCTTCTTCTTCCTGCCTTTGTTTTTCAAGTTCTGCGGCTATACGTTTTTCTTCTTCGGCCCTTTTAGCAGCTTCAATTTCTGCCATTTTAGCTTCTTCTTCCAAACGACTTAATTCACTCACAATTGCATTAATCATCTGATTAATTTTATCTGCCTGTTCATCATAAGGATTACAAGCTACATATTTTTTATAATCTCCAAGAGCGGCTTCCAGATTCCCTGCCATCAAATAAGAATTAGCTCTATTTAATAAAGCAGGATAATAAGTTGAATCAGCGGCAAAAGCCAAGGAAAAACTTTTTACAGCAGCCTCAAAATTTCCAAGGGCGTAATAAGAATTCCCCTGATTAAAAGAAAGTATTTTTTTATTAGTCGCAGGAACCTTTAATCCCTTATCAAAAGCTTCAACAGATTTTTCATAATCTCCAAGCTGGTAATAGGCCAAGCCCAGAAAATTATAGCCATCAGCAGAGGCCGTACCATTGTTTACTTCCTCTTCCAGATAGCCAATTGCTTCCTGACTCCGGTTTTGTTTAAACAATAATTCTCCCTGAGACTGAGCAAAAAGGTTAATATTTGCAAATAAAAATATAAAACAAATATTTATTAATTTTCTCTTCATTATAAAAATCCTTATTGTCTTAATTATTTGACACATCTAGATAAATTTACTACTCTAATTTATATTATCGAATTAATTTAATTTAATCCTTAATCAGAGATAGGAGTTTGCCATGGGAGCAGTCGCTATAATAATAATTTCTCTTCTTATAGCTGTGATTGCCACAATCGTTTTTCTTGTTGTAAAAGGTGCAATTGTTCCTACTAAATTAGATAGTGTACCAAAATTAATAAAACAAGGAAAAACTCAAAAAGCCATAAAGCTCACAAAGCAGATTATAGCAAAAGATTCAAAAAATTACCTTGCCCATTATTATCTTGGTAAGGCATATCTTAAAGAAAATAAACCAGAACTTGCAATGCTTGAATACAAAACTGTAAACGAAAATGCTTTATTTGGTGAAAATATCAATGAATTAGATTTTAGACAGGAATATTCTGGTCTTTTAATGAAATATAATCAGATGGAAGAAGCCCTTAAAAACTTCCTTCTCCTTACAAAACTTGATCCTAAAAATGCAGAAAACTTCTATAATGCCGGTCATATTTATGAAACTCAGAACAGATATGATATAGCCCTGGGATTTATGCAGAAGGCTGTAATGTTAAACAGAAAACATGCAAAGGCCCACGCAGAAATTGGACTTATGCTTTATAGAACAAAACAATACAACGAAGCAAAAAAAGAAATTGATGCAGCAATCAAATTAAGCCCTGAAACTTATTCTTCTTTCTATTATTTAGGAAAGATTCTTAAAGATGCAAAAGATTTACAGGGTGCTATAAAAGCTTTCGAAAAAGCCCAGCGTGACCCGGATGTTAAACAAAAAGCTATTATCGAACACGGTTCATGTTATTTAATTGCCGGTAGATTTGATAACGCGGCTGTGGATTTTAATCGTGCCATTGAACTTGATAAAAATGGGCAGAATCAGGAAACAATTTACGCCCGTTACTTCCTTGCAACTTGCTACGAAAAATCAAGAATGATTGATAAGGCTATTGAACAGTGGGAAGTCATCCACAAGATAAACAAGTCTTTCAGAGATGTAGCAACAAAATTAGCAGAATATAAAGACCTTCAGTCAAATGATTATCTAAAAGATTACCTTACAGAAGGTAATGATGAATTTATTCAGATTTGCCAAAATGCCGTTGTAAAAGGCTTAAATCTTCAGGTTCTTAACTGTGATGGAAAGAAATGGGGTTGTCAAATTACAGCAGTTGCAAAAGGTGATGATAACTGGGTTGCCGTAAGAAAACAAATCCTTTTTATAAGATTTTATCGAGAACCAGAAGCAATTGACGATTCAGCAGTACGCGAAGGTTTGGATGAAATGAAGTCAATGAACAGTGTAAAAGGCTATCTATTCTCTAGTTCTGGTTTTACACCTGCAGCAAAACATTACGCAGAAAATCGACCAATTGAGTTAATAGAAAAACAAAAACTGGAAGCCGTTTTAACAAAAGCTGGTGCTTAATGAAAATTTTATGTCTTTCAGATTATGTTGACCCATTAATTTATAATCAAAACGTAAAGGAAACTTTTCCTGACATAGATTTAATTCTATGCGCAGGAGATTTACCAATGGATTACGTAGATTATGTTGTTACGATTTTTAATAAACCAACCTACTTTATTTTTGGTAATCATGATTTAAAAGACTTTCACATGTACCACCCTGAATCAAAATTTATGGGAGACCCTTTCAACAGATACGAAGAAAGTAAAAGTCACGGGGGTACTTATTTAGGCTTTAAGCACGAAGAAAATCACAATCTTACCTTTATAGATCCAAAAAGCGGACGTGAAACTCCCCTGCTTATTGCAGGACTTTCCGGAACCTTAAAATACAACAAGGGCCTTAATCAATATTCCGACAGGCAGATGAAATTTAAAATTTTTAAATTAATACCACAATTAATAAGAAATAAAATAAAGTATGGAAGATATCTGGACATCTTTCTTACTCATGCATCACCTAGACATATACACGACAAAGATGATCCATGTCACAAGGGTTTTGAGTGTTACAACTGGTTTTTACAAAAATTTCACCCAACCTATATGGTACATGGACACATTCATCTATATGATATGAGGGAAGAAAGAATTGGTAAATATTATGAAACAACGGTCGTAAATGCATACGCCCACTGCATAATAGAATTACCTCTAGATGAAAATTCAGATTATATAAAAATTAGGCAATAAACTTTAACTCAGGATATTTTATGGATTTTGTAACACACCAGACAGAAGATGATTTCTTAAAAGCTCACAACAAGGCATTACTCAATGGATTTCAACATATTCTTTCCCCAGAAGAAGCAAAACTCATATCTTTAAATGATGTAAAACATCTTTTAAAACCTACAGCAGAAACTTATGTTGGAATGAAAGTTATTCCTATTGAAAAAATTGTAGGCAGCGAAGGAAGATACAACGATTTTGATAATAAATTCTTTCCAAAATCAACTCACTTAAGAAATCGCTGGGAAAGAGTTGATGCAGCAGCAATTCAATCAATAGATCTGCCACCAATTAAAGTTTATGAGATTTCCGGATTATATTTTGTAAGAGACGGAAATCACAGAGTTTCGGTTGCAAAAACCCGTGGAGTTGAATTTATTGACGCCGAAGTTGTTTCTTTACAGAGTGAAATCAAATTAAAAAATATAAACAATGTAAACGACATCATAAGACAGATTATCTATTATGAAAAAAGAGTATTTTATGCAGAAACTGCCTTTGGTGATATTACAGATTACTGGTGTCTTGATTTTTCAAGTCCTGGTCGTTATGACGTTGTATACAATCATATTTTAACTCACAAATATTTTATGAATCAGGACAAAAAAGAAGAAGTCACCATGGAAGAAGCAATTGAATCCTGGTTCAATAATGTTTATTACCCTCTTATAAGTATAATCAACCGAAAACATACTTTAAGAGCTTTTCCACACAGAACTCTTGGAGATTTATACGTCTGGATTGTTCGCTATTGGGATGATATTAAACAAAAATATGGTGATAATATTCCAATGGACGAAGCCGTTTCAGATTTTAAGAAGAAATATAAGTTCAGTATATTTAGAAAGATTAAAAACAAAATAAGCAAATTAATTTTAAGGAAATCAATGACAAATAATCAGGATATTTACCCTGAAACTTAAAAAAACTCATTTTTTTTCACTAAAAATTCTTATAAATTGATAAAATCAGCCAAACTTGTCGATAATATTATAAGGACGTTTAGGATTTTAATACCCTTTGATAAGTGATTTAAAAACTTGACGCCCCTATATTTCACTATTATAATTTACAAATAAGGCTGGAAGGTCTATTTTAAGGAGAAAAGATTGACTTCAATTGATTCATTCATTGGTTTTCCTCTATTAGTTATTGCAATACTAGGCGCAATCCTAATCTTATTCCTTGCTATTATAAAGATTAGAAAAACTGCTAACGTAAGTTTTGTAACCTTTATTTCCACTGCTTTAATTGCTATAGGAGCTTTACTTTCTAATGCTCTTGGCTATTACATGTATTTTGTAATTTCGGCTATTGTAGCAATGGTTGTTTTAACCCCATATCTGATTATTAAAATCTTTGATACACCAGAACGCAAAAAAGCCGCCGAACAGAAAAAAGCGGAAGCCGCAGCCTTGGCAGCACGTTCACAGGATTCTGTAAGCAAAGCTGAACTTAATGCCCTGGAAACAAAATATCAAAGACTTATTGATGTAAATAAAGAGTTAATTTCTAAACTGTCATCATTCTTTTCTAACGATAACAGTATGGAAAACTATCTTGAATATTGTAATGGATTATTGACTGAAAAAGTTTCAGCCGATGGTTGTGTAATTCTTATTGCCGATGAATATGATAATACCCTGGCAGTAAAATCATTCAAGGGAAGTTTCCCTCCTCCATATAAATTACCAGAAGATTTGCCACACAAACCAATCAGAGTTGAAACAAATCTCCGTTTTGCTCAATTCCAGTTAAAAGACAATATTTTTGGTGATATTTTTTCAAGTGGAGAACCTGTATTAATTGAAGATTCTGTAAAGGACCCTAGAGTATTCCAGAATGGTCCAGAAGATTTCTTAAGATGTGGAAGTTATATTTTTGTTCCTATCAAACAGCAGGAAGGTGTTATTGGTTTAGTTGCCTTAGCAAGAAAACCAGAAAATTCAGCTTTTACTAGACAAGAATTTGAAGATGTAACTATTTTAACAGATGCAATTTCAACTACAATGAAGCCATTGTACAGCTTCCTTGCTTATGCTGAACACACTGAATTAAATAAAGACGGTAGTATTGCAAGTAAATATCAAAAAACTATGATGCCTGCAAAATTACCAGTAATTCCTGGACTTTCAATCGGTTGTTTTACAAATCCAATGGAAAGTGTTTGTGGTGATTATTATGATGTAATTGCTTCAAGAAAAGACAGGATTTCCTTTATAATGACAGATGTAGCCGGAAAAGGTATGAATTCTTTAATCGTTATGATTATGATTCGTGCAATTTTAAGACTTGCTGTAAATACAAATCAAGATTCTTCTACAATCTTATCTTGGACCAACCGAGGTATTTGTTCAGAAAGTTCAAAGATTGACCATTTTGCTAGTGTTGCATTAATTACTTATGATTCAACAAGTAAAGAAGCTGAAGTTGCTACATGTGGTAACAACCCGGTATTCCTTTACAGCAGCATGGATAAATCTTTAAAACAAATATCTGATCCAAGTGAGCCTTTAGGAGTATCAAAAGATGCAATTTATAAAAATATTAAACTTAATCTTCAAAAAGGTGATATAATAGTAACTTGTACAGATGGAGTTATAGAAGCACTTAACGAAAATGGTGTACAATACTCTACTGAAAGTTTAAAGAAAGTTATAATTAAAAATAGTAATGCAAGTGCCAAAGAGATTTCAAACAAGATTAAAGATGATTTGAAAAAATACTGTGGCATAACACAACAATACGACGACCAAAGTTTATTGGCCATTAAAATTGATTAATTAGGAAGGAGCTTCTTTATGGAACTTAAGATACGCAAAAATGGCGATGTCTACATCATTGATGTTACTGGAGAGATGGATCTTTACAATTCTTATAAGTTAAAAGAGCTTGTTATGAAAATGCTTGAAAAGAATGTAAAAAATTTTGTAATCAATCTTGAGCAAGTAGATTATATCGACTCATCTGGAATCGGTGCTTTAATCTACATTTGTTCTACAATCAAAAAGATGAATTTAAATTTGGCAATTGCAAATATTCATGGATCTGTTAAAAAAGTTATTGAACTTACAAAATTGATGGGATACTTCCCTATCGCAAATAGCATTGAAGAAGCCCTTTTGATGGTAAAAGAATAACACAAAATAAATCCAGGAGTACTTTAAATTATGACTCAAGAAATCAAAGAACTTAGATCAGATGAAAATGACCCTTTATTTGACAAAACTAATATGTTAAAGAAGGAATTTCCTTCTGATTTTAGACAGATAAGATACTTTACACTTTTAATCGTCCAGTCTGCTCCAACAGAAATTAAGGAATTGAACCTTTTGGAACAGCAGATTAGTGAAGTAATTAAAAACGCTGTAAAACATGGAAACCACTGTGATATTAACAAAAAAGTTACAGTATGGTATTCATTCAGCCCAACTCATGCTCATATTATTGTTCAGGATGAAGGAGAAGGATTCAAAGACCTTGAAAAATGGAATGAATTCAACAAAAAACGTCTTGAATGTTTACACAATAATGATTTTATGCAGCTCGCTGATTACGTTTCATTTAGAACAAAAGAATCTGACAGCCAGGACGGTGGTAACGCTTTGTTTGCTGCCCTTGAATACTGGAACGGTGGTTTTGTTTACAATGGAAAGAAAAACGCTGTAGCAATGTTAAAAAAATATCAGCAAAAATATCATAATGTAAATAAAGATGGTGAATAATTAATCAATTTTGGTCAATAAAAAAAGCTTCTGTTGAAAAACAGAAGCTTTTTTTTTACCCGGATGGAGATGGGGGGAATTGAACCCCCGTCCGAAAAAGTAAACCAGGCACATCTACAGGTTTAGTTATGCGAGGTAATTGTCGGGAGCCGGTAGCAGCATAACAAGCGTCGCCTCCGTATTCTGATTAAAAGTCCCAAACAAAGACCTGAAACAGTGTTTGGCAAGTCCCGATAGGTAAAAGAAGTTCATCCGACGCGGAACAGAGCCAGATGACTTCCTGCTAAAGCTGACTATGCAGCTAAAGCTTCTGCGAAAGAAGCTTCTTCAGCTTCTTCTTCTTTTCTTGCGAAAATTGCAGTTATTTTTTCGTCAGTTTAAGGGACCTTCACCCCTACCTGCAGTACAAGATTTCGCAATTCCGTCGAAACCGGTGCACCCCCTTGAAATCTTAAATATTAAAAAATATCTAATTCAAGTATTATTAATATAATGATGAAAATATCATTCGTCAACTTTTATATTTTAGAAAGTGGAATTTTATAAATAGAACCACAGTTTCTGCAAGTAATTTCCAGTGGATCAGGACCATTTTTTTTCATATCTTCAATCTGATCTTTAGGAAGATGTTTTAAGTAATTCAAATAATATTCTTCATTACATTTACAATCGTAAATTATATCTCTTTGCAATGTAATCGTTGGATTAAATTCTCTAAATAATCCTAAAATAATATCTTCAGAATCAACTTCTTTTTCGCTATACAAAAGACCTAAACTTGGACAGGCTTTAAATGCATTTTCAACTTTATTAAGAAGTTCTTCCATATCAAAATCTTCTTCCTGGTGACTGTCAACCTGACTTCCAACTTTTGCAGTACCACCAGTTACCGGCATTATCTGCAAATACATTGCTCCAGCACCAACTACCCTACCTTTATTATCAAATTGAATACTTGAATTAAAGGCTGTGTTAATTTGTTCTGACTGAGCAAAATAAGTAGCAAAATCTTTAGCTATATTGTCGCCATCAACATCAACTGTAGAAGATTGTGGATATTTATCATCCTGATGAACTCTACTAAAAGTAATATTACCTGGCCCTAAAAATGGAGTAAGATTCCAGTTTTCTAAAGCTTTTTTAACCGGGATTTTATCATTGTAAAGATAACCTCTGACATAACCGGTAGAATCAGCTTCTACAGAATAACCATCAAGAGGACCGCTACCTTCATACTTAATTACAGTATGTTCCATATCCTTCATCATTGGAATTGTAAGTGCAGCGCATAAAGATGCCTGTCCTAAAATATAAGTCTCTAAAATACCTAAATTATGCTGGGCCCTGAGTTGATTAACAAATCTGCTTCCATGAAATAAGGCACCACGAACTCTACCGTCTGCCATAATAAACATTCTCATTTTATCTTCTTCAAGAGAAGCAAGATGATTTTTTAATTCAAGGTCATTAATTTCTGCTTTAATCATAGTTTTAATATAATAAATTTTAGATAAAAATAAAACTTTTTATAGACTTCTTTGTAAAAATTAATAATTCATTTGCTATTCACTTATTTATAAAAAGTCATTATAATTTATAATATTTTATAAATTGCGAATAAATCGCAAAAAGGGGTAGAAAATGGCTGTTGATGAAAAACTGCAAACTATTAGACATAGTTGCGCTCACGTTATGGCAGAAGCTATTTTAAAGCTTTACCCAGGTACAAAAATTGCAATTGGACCTGCTATTGATAACGGATTTTATTATGATTTTGACTTTCCAAAGGACACCAAATTCACCGAAACCGATTTTCCTGCCGTAGAAAAAGAAATGCGTCGCATTATAGCTGGAAACTTTGATTTTAGTAGAAAAGAAGTATCTAAAGAAGAAGCTCTTAAATTATTTGCTGATCAGGAATATAAGATTGAACTTATTAATGATTTACCAGCAGATGCTACTATTACCACATACCAGCAGGATACTTTCCTTGATCTTTGCAAGGGACCTCATGTAGCAAATACAAAAGAAATTAACGGACAAGCTTTTAAACTTGATAAAATAGCAGGTGCATACTGGCGTGGAGATTCAAATCGTCCTATGCTTACTCGTGTATATGCCTTATGTTTTGAAAAACCAAATGATCTTAAAGATTATTTAGCTATGTTAGCCGAAGCAGAAAAACGTGACCACAGAAAATTAGGCGTTGAAATGGATTTATTCCATCTTGATCCTGAAGATCCAGGTCAGATTTTCTGGCATCCAAACGGATGGACAACTTACACAGTAATTCAGGATTATATGCGTAAAATGGTACGTCGTGACGGTTACCTTGAAGTAAATACACCTGCAATTATGCCTCGCTCTTTGTGGGAACGTTCAGGACACTGGGGACATTATCAGGCAAATATGTTTATTACAGAATCAGAAAAACGTATGTTTGCTATTAAACCAATGAACTGTCCAGGTGCTCTTGAGATTTTCAAATCAAAACAGCGTTCATACAAGGACCTTCCTTTAAGATTGGCAGAATTTGGTCATGATGTTAGAAATGAACCTTCTGGAACCTTACATGGTATTATGCGAGTTCGTGGTTTTGTTCAGGACGATGCTCATATTATTTGTACAGAAGATCAGGTTGCTGCAGAAGTTGCAAAATTCTGTAAACTCTTAAAGACTGTTTACCATGACTTTGGTTTTGATGATTTAGTAGTAAAATTCTCAACTATGCCAGAAGATCACGTAGGAGACTTGGCAACTTGGGAAAAAGCAGAAAAAGCTTTAGCAGACGCTTGTCATGAAGCAGGCCTTGATTATGAAATTCAGCCAGGTGAAGGTGCCTTCTACGGTCCTAAACTTGAATTTAAACTTTATGACTGTCTTGGTCGTGAATGGCAGTGTGGTACAATCCAGGCTGACTTCCAGCTTCCATCTGCAGAAAGACTTGATGCAACTTACATTGGTGCAGATAACCAGAAACACCACCCTGTAATGTTACACCGTGCTATTCTTGGCTCTATTGAACGTTTCTTGGGTATTTTAATCGAAAACTTTGCAGGAGCCTTCCCTACATGGTTGGCTTTTGAACAGGCTGCAATTGTCCCTGTAAAGAATGATTTTGATGATTATGCAAAAGAAGTTAATGATGCTTTAATTGCCGCTGATATTCGTTCAAATGCTTATATTTCTGATGATAATATGAGAAACAAAATTAAGATGATTACAAAGGAACACAAAACTCCTTATATCTTAATTGTTGGTGAAAACGAAATGAAGGAAAAAACTGTTACAGTTAGATTCCGTCAATCAAGTGGCCTTGAACAGAAAACAATGAAAATTGAAGAATTTATTGCTTACGTTCAGGATAAAGTAAATAAGCACGTAATTGGTATTTAATTAAGATAATTAATCTTGCAGAAGATAATCCCTGTCTTTTTAGACAGGGATTTTTTTTGTCCTATAAATTTTTTGCCTGATTTATATAAATAATGGGATTTAAATAAAAAAAGGAACTTCTAATTAAGAAGTTCCTTAAGTCGGGATGACAGGATTTGAACCTGCGACATCCTGGTCCCAAACCAGACGCGCTACCAGCTGCGCTACATCCCGTTGCGTTTATATAATATATAACTTTATAAAATTTTGTTCAATAGCTTAGAAAGCTTTTTTTTAATTTTTTTTTATTTTTTTTATTTAAAATGAGCAAAGGCTTCTATTTCGCCCCCCTTCATTAATTTATCTTCATTCACAGAAGTGATTACTATTTTCAAATTTTTACGAGTATCTAAAATCATATCAGAAGTAATTTCACAATGAATAAAATTTTCGGTTACTGCATGATAAACAAATTTAGAAAGATTATTACTTAAAAGAGCTGGTCTTCTTACTGTTTCCAAAATGGCAGATAATTCTTTACCTTCAAAAGATTTTATGTATTTTAATTTTTGCTGTAAAGAAAAATCATTTAAGACTTTGCATCTTTCTCCAGAAATTGACTGGGGAACTTTATTTTTAAAATCTGAAGCAGGAGTTCCAGGTCTTTCAGAAAATGGAAAGGCATGAACCCAGGTAAAATCACAGTCCCGGCACAAATCCAAAGTCTGCTTAAAATCATCTTCAGTCTCGCCAGGAAAGCCAGTAATTACGTCACAGGCAAGAAAGGCCTTTTCTTTTACCTGACGAATCTTTTTACAGGCATTTAATACCAGAGAAGCGTCATAAGCCCTGTTCATACTTTTTAGTATTTTATTACTACCACTTTGCAGAGAAATATGAAAATGGGGTCTTACCCTTTTATCTTGTATTACCCTGCAAAATTCATCATCAACAATTTCTGGATAGATACTGGAGATTCTAAAAGTAATATCTTTTGTATTATCTAACAGGGCCTGTAACAATTGAGAAAAATTGTAATAACCGTCTTTATATTTTCCCTTATATTGGCCTATATTTACTGTGGTTAGTACAACTTCACCAAAGCCCTTACTTTCAAGCTCTAAAACCCTGTCTATTGCGGTCTGAACATCAATTGATACAGAATGTCCTCTTGCCAAATGGATTGCGCAATATGAACAGGAAGAATTACAACCATCCTGAATCTTCAAACTTGATCTGGAATGACTTAAAAATGATGATGTAGATAAAATAAAAGAGTTTTCGGGAAAGCCCTTCTTTTCTATCTTTTGTTTATCATTAAAATCATTGATTTCCTGAACAAATTCAATTGAATCAAAATTATCTTCCTTAAGGCGATTCCTTAATAATTGAGGAATACTTATAATTCTTGATTTTGTTTGAGAGCCTATAACAACAATTCTTGGATCAATATTCTTTATTTCTTCTGGCGAAAGCTGGGCATAACAGCCGGTTACTAAAACCGTAGACTTAGGATATTTTTGCAACATAAGTCTTATTATTCGTCTTGCCTTCTGTTCTGCTTTTTGAGTTACTGTACAGGTATTTAAAACACAAAGAGGAATATCAAAATCAATTGGCGACTGGGCAGTGATTGGAATCATATCGACTTTAAATTGGCAATCTGTAAAAAATTTACCAATAGATTCGCTTTCAATCTGATTTAATCTACAGCCCAGGGTTAATATTTTTATAGTGTTCACAATAAGATAATTTTATCTGGAAAGTTTTGCGCTTACTCTTTCACGGCCCCGCTGAGCATCATAAGAAGCGGCATTTAATCTTAAAGCCTCGTCATAAGCGGCAACTGCTTCATAATAATTACCAGCCATTTCTCTGGCATAACCTAATCTTACCCACCAGCTGTCAAGCAAAGGTTCTTTTTTTACTGCTGAAGAAAGAGCAATATCGGCATGCTGATATTTTGTCTGTTTAATAAAGATTTCGCCCATCATATAATAAGCAGAACCTACACGAGCACCACTTTCAGAAGCAGATGCAACATATTTTTCAAACTGTTCCATAGCTCCCTGATTTTTTCCCAAATAATATTTTGCTTCACCTAAGATTTCAATCAAACGTAAATCATAAGGACTTATTTTTAAACCCTGAATGGCTCTTTGTTCTGCTTCGGCATACTGTTTATTTCTTACTAAAGACCAGCACATTACAACATAAGATTCAACTCTATTTGGATTAGCCTGAAGTTCTTCTTCACAAACTCGAACTGCCTCTTTATATTTTTGGCTGTTATATAAAACCAAAGCATCTTGTCTTGTATTAGTCTGTGCAAAGATTTCTAAAATTGTAACTAAAGATAAAATTATACCTGCAATTAACTTTTTCATTTTAATTATCACCTATTATTAGAAAAGATAGCTATATTAAAGCATTGTACACTTACCGGTAAAATTACAACCAGGCTCAAGTACAACTTTTTCAGTAGTAATATCACCATCAATAGAACCAGATTGTGTTACGAAGATTAATTTTCTTCCAATTACATTACCAGTTACTTTTCCTCTAACAAGAACTCTTTCTGCAACGATATCTGCATTTACAACAGCATCTGAATCAATTACCAAATCGTTAGAAGAATCTATAGTACCATTTACTTTTCCGCGAATCATAAAGGTCTTTTTGATTTTAATTTTTCCACTGAAAAATATATCATTCTCAACGATAGTATCAAAAGCTTCGTCTTCCAAATCAAAAAAATCTGTATCTTTTACATCAAACATATCGATATATTTTAAACTTATTACGACTATTTATCAAGGTAGTAACTTTCAAAATCCATATGAGAAGGAAGAGGAATCTCAAAAGTTTTGATCTGATTATTAATAGGAAGGCTTAATTTTTTAGAACAAAGCAAAAGGCTTTTTATTTTAAGGGCTTTTTTTAATTTTTTATTAAGCTTAAAATTTCCGTGCAAATCATCTCCGGCAATAGGACAATTTAATTTAGAAAGATGAATTCTAATCTGATGCATCCTTCCTGTTTCCAATTGAAGGCGAATATTTGTCATATTTATTCTTTCAACTTGATTTTCCCCGTCTACATAATCAATTGTCCATTCTTTATCAACCTGATAAGAGGTAACAGCAGATTTTTCTTTACCGTGTTGTTCAAGGTCTTCTGTAATTGTACCCTTTTTAGGATTTATTGTACCTGCGCAGATGGCATAATATTCTTTTTTTACCTGCTTTGAAGAAATCAATTTTGTCCACTTTTTAGCAGCAAGAGGAGTTTTTGCAACAATCATAAGACCAGAAGTTTCTTTATCCAATCTGTGAACCAGATAAACTTTATGACCAACCTCTTTAGCAAAATCAAGGTCCAAAGAATGAGTTATCCCCTTTCCACCCTGAACTGCAAGTCCAGAAACCTTGTCTATTAGGTATATTTCATCATCTGAATATAAAATTTTTGTAGGATTCATCCGAAATATAGTAATAGACAAGGTTTCTGGACTTGCAGTTCAGGGTGGAAAGGGGATAACTCATTCTTTGGACCTTGATTTTGCTAAAGAGGT
>JAIKYZ010000119.1 GCA_024682655.1 Treponema sp. | reverse complement strand
AAAAGTATCATTAAACAGTCAGGCCGTAAAAAATCCTTCTTTGATTACAGAAGGTGCCAGAATTTTTGGAAATCAGTGTATTGTTCTTGGAATGGATGCCGCTAGAGATTCCCAAATGCCAAGTGGTTACAGAGTTTACATAAATGGTGGCCGAACAAAAACTGAATTAGATGCCTTGGAATGGGCAAAAAAAGCAGTTGAATTAGGTGCCGGAGAAATCGTTTTAAACTCAATAGATGCCGACGGAACAAAAGCCGGTTATGAAATTCCTATAACAAAAATGATTTCAGAAAATGTAGCCGTTCCAGTTATTGCTTCAGGTGGCGGCGGAAATCCAGATCACCTTACAGAAGTTTTAACTAAGGGAAAAGCCGATGCTGCCCTGATTGCTTCAATGGTTCATTCAGGACAATACACAGTAAAAGGCATAAAAGAAGAACTGAACAAGGCTGGCGTTCCAGTCAGAACCAATTATTAATTTGCCCCAAAAAATTAAAATCTTAAAATTACCTCTGAATAATTACTTGTTATCTAAGACTTTTCTTATTTTAAAAAGCAAATTTCCTACTATATAATTACCTCAGTTTAGCAGAATTGATATAAAGAAAATCCCCTATTCAAAAGTGGATTTTTCCTTACTAAACTTACCCCGAACATTAAAAAAGTTTTGTATTAAATCTTAAATTTTTAGTAAGCAGAAGAGGTACAAAATGAAAAGAATTATTAAGATTATCGGAACAGTAAGTCTTTTATTCGCTGCTGTAAATTTTATGGCTTGTAAAGCCACAGTAGATTCAAACTCAAATCAAACAAGTGAAGAATCAACAGAAGATACAAGTTCTGATGATACTTCTGGAAGCGGAACCTTAGACCCTGAAGTTCAAGATTATATTACCACAACCGAAGTTACCACAATCACAATTGACGGAAGTAAATTAACTGACGGAATCTGGGCTTTTGCAACTATTGATCTTTCTGACTTTGCAGGAAAAACTGTCGCAGTCGAAATGTCTGCCGAAATGAAAGTTGAAAATTCTGGAAGCGAAGCCGCAACGCTTTTGTGGCAGGTAACCGCTGCAGAAAGTTCTTATCCAACCGTTTGTTCAAAGGAATGGACCGCTGGTACAACAGATTACACTCATATCGAAGGTACTAAATCTGGTATTACCTTAGGCGACAAACCATATTTCTATATTTCTGCAAATGGACTTACAGTTTCAGAATTTGTAATTTACCTTCAGACTTTTGCAGTTAATGTTTATGAAGTTGATGACACATCAAACACCAAAACCTACACCGCCTTTGACACAAGTGATGCCGTTACAAGTGAAGTAGAAGAAATTACTGTTAATTTAGACTGGCGCAGTGATGATGTTCCTTCTCTTTATGAAACTTATAAAGATTATTATGACAATATCGGTTTTGCTGTTCAGTACCGACCACCTAAAGATTCATCTGTAAGCTGGATTGACTGCTATGATGAACTGGCCTCTGAAACTGTAAGAGAAGGTCTTGCTCGTCACGCCAACAGTCTTACTGCCGGAAATGAGTTTAAGCCAGAATCTATTCTTGGAGTATATTCACGTTCAGGCTATACAGCAGGCGTACCTACAAAATTCACAACATTTACCGCCACAGATGGTAATTCATACCAAGTTCCAGCTGATTCAATGATGAACTGGACAACTGTTGACAAAATGCTTGCTGCAACAAAGGCTGCCGGTATGCAGATGAGAGGCCATGTTTTAGTATGGCATTCTCAGACCCCAAACTGGTTCTTTACAACAGACTGGTCAAATGATTATGAAGACAATCTTGTTGACACAGAAACAATGACAGCCAGACAGGAATGGTATATTAAAACTGTTCTTACACATATTGCAGAATGGGAAAATGATAATGGTTATGCAGGTTCTTCTACAGGCGACCACATTATTTACACCTGGGATGTTGTAAATGAAGCAGCCGCAAACTCAGGGGATTCTGGTGCTATCAGAGGAGCTGATGAAACTACTACTTATACATCTTCAAGATGGTATGACGTATACAAATCTAACGAATACATAATCAATGCCTTCCGTTTTGCAAACAAATATGCTCCATCTGATGTTTTATTAGCCTACAACGACTACAATGAATACTGGGGTTCAAAAACAACAGCAATTGCAGGTATTCTAACAGCAGTAAAATCTGCAGAAACAGTAGAAGACGGAGCTACTGGAGTTGAAGCCCTTCCTGCAAGAATTGACGTAATGGGAATGCAGACCCACTTAGGAGATTCATGGCCAACAGCAGCTGGAGCTACAACATCTGGTACTTTTGAATATGCTATGAACCAGTTCTTTAAATGTGGTGTAGATATTCAGATTACAGAATTTGATATTGCAGCATTAGCAGAAGACGAAACTGAAAGATTTACAGATTTATGGGAAATATTCAATAAATACTCAAAGAAGAAGGCTACAAATCTTGTAAATGGACATGGTGTAACAGGTGTAACTATCTGGGGTATAGATGATGAACATTCCTGGGTAAGAACAGGCAGTGATGGCACTATTTATTACCCAACATTGTTTAATATGATAGATTCTTCAACTTATAATGGTATTTACACACCAAAAAATAACTTTTATAAAATTATAGATCTTGTCGAGTAAGACATTTCTTTTCTAAAAATTCCACTCCCCCACAAAAAAAAGGGATTTGCACTACAATCGCAAATCCCTTTTCCTTTTTAAATATTTTCTGATTAATCTACAGTGTATCTTGCCCGACTTGTATCTGTTTCAAAAACGTCAATGCAATACAGATAGGCTTTATCAGAATCATTTTTTTTAATTAAATCCTGGCCTTCCTTCTTACATTCTCCTATTATACCGTCATAAATATACATAGCAATTCTTTCGGCACTTGGATTTTGATCAAAAACTGGGAAATCATTTAAATTTGTATGATCCAATTCTTTACAAATCTTTCTTAAGGCGGCCTTTAATTTTGTAAAATCCATCAGCATTCCGCCTTCATTTAATTTAGGTCCCTTTACATGGGCATAAACTTTATAATTGTGTCCGTGAAGATTTTCACACTTTCCGTTGTAATCTCTTAAAAAATGGGCTGCAGAAAAATCTGCCTCAACTCGTACTTCAAACATGTCTACAGTATAACTAATGACTTATAAATAAAAAAGGAGTATAATTAACTATTATGAAAAAAAAATTAGCACAACTATTACCATCTTTTACAAATACTATTGTTGCTGTTGATGGCACAGAAATTAAAGATCTTTCAGAAATCAATAATATTCCTGTTACAAATCTTGTTTTTGACTCAAGAGAAGTCACTCAAGATTCTTTATTTTTCGCCCTTCCAGGAACTCATACCGATGGAAATAATTTTATTGCCCAGGCAATTCTTGCAGGTGCAAATGCAATTGTTTTTCAGGGCCAGTTAAGCGAAGCTCAATCTCAAGATATAGCAAAAGCAATCATAAAAAGAAGTATTGATAACGAAATCTCTGCCCAATTCGAAAAATTTGCCCCAACTCTTATTAAAGTTCCAGATGCCCGCTATGCAATGGCTCCACTTTCAGCCTGTTTTTACGATAATCCTTCTCAAAGACTTATTGTAATTGGCGTTACTGGTACAGAAGGTAAATCTTCTACAGTTTCTTTTATCTGGCAGCTTTTACGCGCTTGTGGTAAAAAAGCAGGTTTTATTTCTACTGTTGAATATTCTTTTGGCGACGATGCTCTTCCAAATCCTCAACATCAGACAACTCCAGAAGCTCCAATTATTCAGCACCACTTAAACGAAATGCTGGAAAAAGGCTGTCAATATGCCGTTGTAGAAACTTCCTCTCACGGTCTTTCAAGTAAATTAAATCGCTGCGGAAATATTCTATTTGACTGCGGCATTTTTATGAATGTTACTTTGGAACACCTTGAATTCCACAAAACTTTTGAACAATACCGAAGTGATAAGGCAAATCTTTTCCGCGCCCTCGATTCCCACAATCATGTAAAAACTATTGCGGGCCTTTCCCAGAAAATTAATTCAATTGGAATTGTAAATCTTGAAGACCCTTCTGCCACTTATTTTATGCAGGCTACAAAAAAGCCGGTTTATGGTTTTACAACTAATGGTTTGGCAGGTAAGGCTGCAGTTTCTGATGAAAACCTTGATTTACCAGAAATCCCAAAAAATACAAGATTTATGACAGCCTTTAACATTCAATCAGACGATAAATCTTTAACTTTTGACGTTCAGGCAGATGGTCAAAATGCCCTTTACCCGGACAATTATCAGCCTAGTATTTCTGATTTCTCTGTTGAATCAAAATTACCGGGCGCTTTTAATGCCTACAACATAATGGCTTCAATTACCGCAGTCAGCAGTCTTACTGGACTTTCCTTTGCAGAAGTTGCCGCAAAAGTTCCAGAATTAACTCCAATAAAAGGAAGAATGACTGTTCTTAATGAAGGTCAGCCTTTTGAAGTAATTGTTGATTATGCCCACACTCCTTCAAGTTTTCAGACAATCTTCCCTCCAATCAGAAATCGCTGTAAAGGAAAGATGATTTGTCTCTTTGGAAGCGGTGGAGAAAGAGATCTTACAAAAAGACCTCTTCAGGGGCAAATTGCCGCAAAATATTGTGATATTGTAATTCTTGCAGATGAAGATCCTCGCGGAGAAGATCCTGTTGAACTCTTAAAAATGATTGCTGTCGGTGCCCAAAAAGAAGGTAAAGTTATGGATGAAAATCTTTTTATCACTCATGACAGACCTCAGGCTATTCGACAGGCATTTAAAATGGCTCAGCCAGAAGACATTGTTTTACTTCTTGGAAAATCTCACGAAAATAGTATTATCTACAAAAATTATACAATGCCTTACGATGAAATTTCCGAGGCAAAAAAAGCTTTAAGCGAATTAAATAATTAAATATATACGGGAAAAATTATGAATATTTTAGTAATTTACGGTGGACGTTCCGGAGAACATGAAATTTCTTTAATTTCAGCAGCAGCAATTGTTCGCGGAATAAAAAAAGAAAATAAGGTAATTCTAGTTGGAATTACAAAAGAAGGAAAATTTTATCTTCAGGAGGATTCTGAATACCAGAGAATTATAAAGGATCCTTCAGCAGCCCTTTCTATAAAAGAAGATGATTCAAAATTGGTAAGTGTAATTCCTGCCGGTAAAAATAAATCTTTTATTGTAAATGGAAAATCCCTTGATGTAGATGTAGTTTTCCCTGCCCTTCACGGAACTTACGGTGAAGACGGAACTATTCAGGGACTTTTTGAAATGTGTGATATTCCTTACGTTGGTTGTAGTCATATTTCATCTGCAATTACAATGGATAAGGAAATTACAAAAATGCTCTGGCAGAGTGTTGGACTTCCTGTAGTTCCTTATGTTTGCATGAAAAGAAAAGTAACTTTAAACTCAGTTCTTTTTGATGCCTTTGTAGAAGAAACCGAAAAAGAATTAAATTATCCAATGTTTGTAAAACCTTGTTGTGCAGGTTCTTCAAACGGTGCAAATAAAGTAAAGGACCGCAGGGAATTAAACTATGCCATCATGGAAGCTTTCCAGTGGGACGACAAGATTCTTATTGAAAAATCAATTAATGCAAGGGAAGTTGAATGTTCCGTTACAGGAAATTCAGTTACCGCCCCTGCCGACAGCGAAGTTGAAGAAGTAGTTGCTTACCTACCGGGTGAAATTGCTCCAAGTCACACTTTCTATGATTTTGATGCAAAATATAATGATCCAGACGGGGCAAAACTTTTAATTCCAGCCCAGCTTTCAGAAAATGATATCGAAAAGATTCGTAAAACCGCCTGTGCAGCCTATAAAGTATTAAATTGTACAGGACTTTCCAGAGTAGATTTCTTTATTGACAGAGATACTAAAGAAGTTTACTTAAACGAAATCAATACAATGCCTGGTTTTACAAAAATCTCTATGTTCCCAAAAATGTGCGAAGCCGCAGGCCTGCCATTTGAAGACTTAGTTCAGCTTTTAATAGACCAAGCCATGGCCAGGTACAAGGCCAAAAATAACTTGAGCACATCTAGATAATGTGTTAAAATTATTTACTTAATATTTCTACTATATAAGGATTAGAAAAAAATGAAAAAAACAGGTTATACAATAGGTTCATTGATTATTCTTTTAATTTGTGCATTTGTATTTGTAATTTTGCCAACATTCACAGGTGCTTCAAGCAAGCAAGGTAATGCACTCGTATTTGGTAATTACGACGGAAAAGAAATTCGTTATGAACAGAATTCAGACTTCTTCAATTATGCATCACAGTATGCTCAGTATTATCAGAGCATGGGAGTACAGATTGATTCACAGACTCATTACTATATTATGAATCAGGCATTTAATATGACTGTTCAGAAGTTAACTTACGAAGCTGCCATTAAAAAGAGTGGTTACAAGGCTCCAGAAAGTGCAATCAACAGAGAAATGAGACCATATTTCTACGACGAAAATGGTAAATATTCTACAAAGATTTATAAACAGACAGATGAATCTAGAATCAGAGAGATTCAGAAAATTGCCGAAACAAATCTTGTAACTTTACGTTTTACAGAAGATAACTTTGGTTCAACAACAGATTTAGTTGGATCTGAAGCCCTTTACGGAATTAAAGAAGCAAATGCTGAATTAGATTTCCTTGCTGACTATTCAAAAGAAAGCAAAGGTTTTGAAATGGCAAGATTCCCATTAAGTGATTATCCAAAAGAAGAAGTTCTTAAATATGCAGATCAGAATTCAGCTAAATTTATCCGCTATGATTTATCTGCTATCACAGTTCAGGACAAATCACTTGCTTTAAGCATTTCTAAGAGAATTGCTGCAAATGAAATTACTTTTGAAGATGCTGTTTCAGAACATTCAGAAAAGAATTACACAAACACAGACGGTATTCTTACAAACAAATATCAGTATCAGATTGAAAACATCCTTACAAATAAAGATGATTTAGCAAAGATTTCTGACCTTGCTGTAAATGCTGTTTCTGATATCATTGAAACAAACGGAACTTTTACAATCTTCAAATGTAACTCAGAAAAAGTTTATCCTGATTTTACAGAAGATGCAATTTATAAACTTGTTGCAAGTTATATCACAACTTATGAAAGCACAATCGTAGAAGATTACTTCACAACAAAGGCAAAAGAATTAAAACTTGAAGCAGGTAAAAATACTTTTGAAGCAGCCGCTACAAGTGCAGGTGCTAAATTCTCAAGAATTGATGCCTTCCCACTTAACTACGGAAGTGTAACACTTGCTCACTCGGTAGATACTTCTCTTGAAGGTTTATCAAATGCAGATACAAATGAAACTTTCTTAAAAACTGCTTTTGGTCTTAAACTTTATGACATTTCAGAACCATTCGTATTAAACAACAGTGTTGTACTTTTGAAATGTACAATTGAAGAAACAAACGAAGTTGATGCAACAGCAATCACAGAAATTGAAAACTACGATACAAGAGCTGCTCAGAACGCAATTATGGACAGCCCTAAATTGACTAACAATTTCTCTGCTACTTACTATAGCACATACCTTAAATAGGAAATAAATATTGGCAAATATAGCCCAAGAAAAGCCCTGCCTGGTTTCTACTACGCAGGGCTTTTCTGTTTCATACAAAGAAAAACTTCTCTACTCTAAATACAATCCTTCAAAATCAATTATCCAGGCGATTGAAGAACTAAAAATTTTACCGGGAACTATAATACTTGCCTGCAGTCCCCTTTTAGATTATGGAATTGAAGAGCTTTATAATAAATTACCAGAAAATTCCCTGATTTTGGCCTGCGAAATTGATGATAATCTAAGAGCCTTTGCAAAAGAAAATCTTAAAGCTCAAGACAAGATAATTTTACTCACAAAAGAAGAAATCATAAATCTTCCTTATATACTCAACAAAAATGAATTTACTTTTTCTAACGGTAAATGTGTAGAATTTTCCGGAAATTTTAAAAGAATTCTTAAAGTTGATTTTTCTGCCGGGGTACAATTTAATCAGCCTTTTTATCAGGAACTTTACCAGGCCTCAACAAAAGCCTTAATGACTTTCTGGTCAAACAGAATTACCCTTGCTAAATTTGGCCGAAGATATTCTAAAAATCTTTTTGCAAACTTAAAAAATCTTGAGGGAAGTATTCCTATAGAAAATTATTTTAATAAAATTGAAAAACCAATAATTATTTGCGGTGCCGGCCAAAGCTTAGACAGCCTTTACAAAGACATAGAAAACAAAAGAGATTCATTTTATATTCTGGCCGCAGACACAGCCTTAAAAGCCCTCTTAACAAATAAAATCATTCCAGATGGAGTTTTTTTGGAAGAAGCCCAGCAGGTTATCTCAAAAGCCTTTATTGGCTGCCTAAAGTATAATTTTCACCTTTTTGCAGCCCTTACTTCCCTGCCCCAGTTAGGTAAAAGTATTAAAAAAGAAAATATTTCTTATTTTACATCTTTGTATACAGACTCTTCTTTTTTAAATCAACTCTGCAATCAGGATTTTATGCCTAAGGCAAATCAACCTTTGGGCTCGGTGGGTTTAACCTGTCTTTACTATTCATTAAAATTCCGAAAAGATAAATCAATTCCAATTTATATTTACGGTTTGGATTTTTCTTATTCCCAAAGCCTTACTCACGCAAAAAATACTCCGGCCCATAATAACAGACTTATTTCTACTAACCGTCTTTTACCAATTGAAAATTATGGCGCTGCCTTTTTACCACCGTCAGTAGCTTTTTTAGATAAAAATCAAAAGAAAGCCTATACTACTCCAATTTTAACTTCTTATTACAAGCTCTTCCAAGCCTATTTTTCGGGCCAGGAAAATATATTTGACTCAGGGGACTTTGGATTTAAACTCTGTAATTATAAAAAACCTGAGCAAATGGAAAAATCAAAAGAAATCAAAATCGCTTTAACTCCTTATTCTGGGGAAAAAATTGCTCAGGTAAATTCCTATTTATCAAAAGAAAGAGAAGAATTAATAGAACTTCGTGACCTTTTAAGTGGAAAAATAATTCTTACCGAAGAAGAAAGAAATCAAAAGATAAAAAAAATCGCCCGAAAAAAAGAGTATTTATTCCTCCATTTTCCGGACGGTTATAAATTCAGTCAGGAACTTTCATTCCTAAAAAGAATCAGAGCCGAAATCGACTATTTTCTTAAATATATTTAATCTATTCTTCCTTAAAATCAAATACCGCAGGTTGTTTCAACAACCGAGGATATTTTATTCTTCTTTTTCTTTTAATACTGCAAGGAAGGCACTCTGTGGTAATTCAACATCACCAATCATCTTCATACGTTTTTTACCTTCCTTCTGTTTTTCAAGAAGTTTTCTCTTACGAGTAATATCACCACCGTAACATTTAGCAAGAACGTCTTTTCTAACAGGATTTACAGTTTCTCGGGCAATAATCTGACTTCCAATAGCCCCCTGAATTGCAACCTTAAACTGCTGGCGGCTAATTTCACCCTTTAATCTTTCGCAAACTTTTTTAGATCTTTCTACCGCATTCTGCTTAAAAGTCAGTAAAGAAAGAGCATCGACATTTTTGCCATTCAAAAGGATATCAACTTTAACCAATTCTGTAGGTCTAAAGCCAATTACTTCGTAATCAAAAGAAGCATAACCGCGGCTGTATGACTTTAATTTATCGTAAAAATCAAAAAGAACTTCGGCCAAAGGCATTTCATAAGTTAATTCTACTCGCTTTGTATCAAGGTACTGCATATTAGTCTGCATACCACGTTTTTCTGTACAAAGATTCATAATTGAACCCAAATATTCTGCTGGAGTGATTACAGAAGCCTTAATATAAGGTTCTTCAGCCTCGGCAATTCTACCCTGTGGATATTCAGATGGATTGTCTATATAAGTTTCTTCTCCACTTGTAAGTTTTAATTTGTATCTTACACTTGGAGCTGTAAAAATTACGGCCTGATCAAAGTCCCTTTCCAATCTTTCCTGAATAATTTCCAGGTGTAAAAGTCCTAAAAATCCACAGCGGAAACCATTACCCAAGGCCAGAGAATTATCTTTTTCGTAAACCAAGGAAGCATCGTTTAACTTGAGTTTTTCCATACTGTCTTTTAATTCTTCATAATCATTTGAATCCATTGGATAAATTGAAGAATAAACAACAGGTTTTACTTCCTTAAATCCTGGCAAAGGCTGATCAACGCCATTTTCTACAGTTGTAATTGTATCACCTACTTTTACATCGCTTACAGTTTTTAGTCCAGAAATAATATAACCTACATCCCCTGCTTCCAAAAGGCCAGTTTCTTCGTAGTTGATTTTAAAAATACCGCACTGTTCAACTTTATACTGAGTTTGAGTAGACATCATTTTAATCTGCTGTCCAGTCTTAAATCTTCCGTTCATAATTCTAACGTGAACTATAACACCGCGATAAGGATCATAATGGCAGTCGAAAATTAATGCAGAAGATTTTCCCTCAGGATCTCCGCTTGGGGCTGGGAATTTTGTAACTATTGCTTCCAAAAGATCATCAATTCCTTCTCCGGTTTTTGCAGAAACAGGAAGAGAATCCTCAGGATCAAGACCTAATTCTTTATCAATTTGACTTTTACAAGATTCAATATCTGCAGAAGCTAAATCGATTTTATTAATTACAGGTACAATAGTTAAATCGTGTTCCAAAGCCATATACATATTTGAAACAGTCTGACTTTCAACCCCCTGGGTGGCATCAATCAAAAGCAAAGCCCCTTCACAAGAAGCAATTGCACGGCTAACTTCATAACTAAAATCGACATGTCCTGGAGTATCTACGAAATTTAATTCATAGTCATGACCATCTTTTGCGTGATAAGGAATAGTAACAGCCTGACTTTTAATCGTAATTCCTCTTTCCCTCTCGATATCCATATTATCAAGAATCTGATTCATCATTTTACGATCATCAATAATCTTTGCTTTTTGAATAAGACGATCAGAGAGAGTTGATTTTCCGTGGTCAATGTGAGCAACTATACAAAAGTTGCGTTTGTATTTCATATCCATGTTTTTACTCCAAAGTTAAAAATAATATGGTGAATCATAAGATGAAGAAAGGGTCATCATAAGATCCAGATTTCCTTTTTTCTGACGCTGGGTATTAATAATAGCATAAAAGCCACCATTTTCATCATCATAATGTATATCTTTAATCTGAACCAAATCATTTTCCGAGAAAGTTGACTGGTCAGCAAGGCTACCCCTGATTACTCTTTCAATCTTATAAGTATTTCTATTTGTTGAAGAAACGCCAATTAATTTCATTCCAAAAGCAGGAAGGAAAGTATTGTAAACAAAATCACTTTGATAAATCTTCTGGAAAGGATATTTAGGTCTTTTTTCAAGATAAATAAAAGCTTCCTTTTTATCGCCATTTTCATCAATATATTTACAATTTAACATAGTCTCATACTGGTAGGCCATATACAAAAATTGAAGGTCTTCTAAAGTTTTTACACTCTTTCCGTCAATTTCTGTAATTACGTCATTTACCTTAAGACCTGAAAAACTTGCAGAAGAACCTGGCATTATATATTGAATTTCAAGCCCCACTCTGTCATTTCCATTTCTTTTTGTGTGACCATAACAACCAAGCCAGGGATGAATTAATTCTCCCCCCTGTCCATTACTATAAAGTACAGGTAATTCCTGTTTAAGATATTCAACAGGAATGGCAAAATTTAAGCCCTGGTATTGAAGCATTCCTGCAAAAACAATAGCCTGAACTTTCATATCTTTATCTATAAGAGGACCGCCGGAATTTCCTGAATTAACGGCCGCATCAATCTGAAAAACATTTCCAAAAGTAAGCAATTTTCGGTCAACCGTAGAAATTACGCCAGAAGTTAAAGTTCCTTCCAAACCTAAAGGCGCTCCAATAACCGAAATCTTATCTCCCAATTGTAAATCACTTGAAGAACCTAAAGAAAGAACGTGTTCAGGTGTAATTTCAACTTTAAGTAAGGCTAAATCTAAAACTGAATCGTAACCAATAACCTTGGCAGGAATTTTTACATCATCATCACCAATCTGTTTTATAAAAAGACGGGCAAAACCTTCATAAGAAGTATCAACCATTGATTCAATAACATGATAATTTGTAATCAGATAACCTCTTGGGTCAATAAAAAATCCAGAACCAATTACAATATCAGCAAAACCGGCCCCATTTTCTACTTTTACGCCCCGGTCCAGCCAGATTGTTACAGTTGCCTTTAGACATTCTTCAATAGAAGCGGGTGTCATTGTATTTTCCTGGGCAAGACCTGGAATATCTGCATAAACTAAAGCATTAATTTTATCTAAAATTTCTTGAGAAAATTCAAAACCATAACTTTTAAGAGAAAGATAATATTTATTTACAGAAAAATAATCTTTTTCCTCCAAAGCTTCTTCCAGTTTTCCGTAAACAATTTCCTGACAGTCAGAAATTACATCCTGTCGCCCCAATAAAATTGCACGCCAGAAAGCCTTAACTGGTTCAACTTCCTTAAATTTATTAATTCTTTCAATTTCACTTGCAACAACATCGTCATCAGTATAATCAATTAATTGAGGAACCTCTTTTGGGTCTTTTATTGAAGTACAGGAAATCAAAAAAAGTTGCAAAAATAAACAAAAGGGCAAAAATGCTAGCAATTTATAATTTTTCAATTTAATAAGTCCTTATTAAGAAAGATCAACTCTACCTTATTCAATTTTGTTTTCAGAATTCTCAGGATTTAATAATTGAGGATCTGAGGGATAGGAAATTTTACAGTAATAATCGTCAAAAACTCTAATTACTAAGATTTCCTTATCCTTTACCTTCAAAAGGGTAATTTTACCCTCTTGAGTAATTTGAGTGGCCTTACTTAGAATTTCTTCTTCATAATCAGCAGAAAGTTCTTCTTCCAGCCAGTAGAAATTATTATTCTTTCCGGCAAAAATCATAATTTCTTTACCCTGATAGAAGAGCTGGATTGGAATATCATCAAGAAGAATCATCTTAACGATTTCATCCCCTTTAGAATTATAAAAGCTTACTTCTTCAGATTTAGAAGGATTTTCTTCTGAATGAGGATTTTTTTTGTAACGTAAATCTACAACTCCGTTATCATCATAATCCCAGCAAGCAATTCTACCATCATTTCCAAGAAATTCTTCAGTATATTCACATATGGCATTTGCATTTCTATCAATTCTAACTTCTTTAAGGTAAATATTTTGAGAATCTGCTACAAGACTGAATACTTCACGAATAAGATTATTATCATCATACTTTATATTATCCTGAGGATTATAAATATCGTAATATTCTGTAGTTTCAAAATAACCATCAAAATCCTGATCTACAAGACGAGTAAAAGGCAGTCCACTTTCAAAATCACAATAAGCATACTGTTTATCGTCTTCAAAGAATTTTGCGAATTTTAATTGACCCTGCAAAAGTGTATACTCAACCACACTATTATAACGCTCAGTAATTGGCAAAGTTACACAAACAGTTTTGGTCATCAATTCAGATTTAGTCAAAGTAAACTTATCATTATCCATTCTAGGAATATAAAATTCAAAGTCTGCACTTTCCTCTTCAGAAAGGGAAATGTCATAAAAAGAAATAAAAGGATCAGCAATAACAGAAATTGGAGTAAAAATAAAATCGTCGTAAAGAAAATCAAAACGACAATCTTCATCATTAAATTTAATTGTCTTTACTGCAGGAAAAGCCCCATATTCAATATCTACACAAGGATTTGAATATTTTATATCCAGAGCAACGCCGTAATCAAAATTGATTATTAAATCTTTTACATCGTCATTATTACTGTCATAAGAAGCCTTAATTGGACGTCCCAAAGAATAATCTACTACAAATTCATTTTGTAAATCAGAATCGCAATCAATAAAAAGTCTGCCGCCAAACTCATTTAATTTTTCAATTAAAATCTTTATGGCAGGAGCTTGAGTTAACTGCTTTGAAAGAACTTCCAGCAAATCAAGATTAATTTCATTTTTAGAATTATCAAAAAACTTCAAAACCGCATCTTCCTGACTGTAAAATTCATTAGTTAAAGCAAGAATTGGAAATAAAGGACTTTGAACATTCCCCTTGGCTGCAATTGCAGAAATCAAACGATCTTTTAAATCTCCCTGGGCAAAAAAAGCAGCATAAATTTCAAGTTCAGAATTAGCATTGTAATTTGGATATTTTGCAAGATAAGAATTAGCAATTACCTCTAACAATTCACTGTCATATTTTGAACTTTCCCCTTCCAGATAAGCATTTTTCTTAAGCATCAATTCATAAAGGAAGAAGATATTTTCAAAACGCTGGTCTGAAGAATAAACCCTTCTGGAAGAATTAATTTTTAATCTTGCCTGATTATAAGAGTCTGGAGTTGCAATTCTATAGTAATTTTTAATTCTGATAATTTCGGCATCGGCAGAAAATAAAAGAGGTTTTGCATCAAGAACAGACAAAGATTCTTTATAAAAACCTTCATCACTTAATAAATCGGCGTATAAGATTCTTGCCCCGGTTTGAGAATAAGAAATCCAGTTATTTTTATCAAAAGCCTCTTTAATAATTTTAATTACTTCGTTTTTACTATGGCCCAAATTGATTTTTGCAGTGGCCTTAATGTAAATTAAATCAGAAATTGAATCATCATAAGAAAGACCAAGTTCAGCCTGATTCAGAGCATTCTGCCAGTCTTTGCCAACCATACAAGATTCAGCAAGTTTATAACAGCGAATAGCAGTATTTTTATTTGCACTTTTAGCAGAATCCTGAGCAGACAAAAACACAGTGGAAAATACAAAAACCATCAAGAAAAATAAGATAACTTTTTTCATATCAAATCCATATAATTTAGTCTTTTACAAACCAATTTTCATAACCAAAGATTCCACCCGGAAGACAAATAATATCCTGCCCGGCCGAAGTCAATTTTTGAATGAGGGGAATATAAGGCTTTTCTTCTTCTTTTACATGCCAGTCAGAAAAAATTGCAGAAACCTTCTTGTAACTTCCATTTTTACAGATAACCTGGTCATCCAGCTGAAGATTTCTTACACAAACCGGCAGTTCCTTTACAGAGCAGATGACTTTTTCTCTAGCAAGAAATTCAAATTCATAAAAATCACCTTTTTTTTCTACCCTTAAAGAACCAAAAGGAAAGTTATATTCTCCACTTTCTTCTATTATAGCAAAAAAAACTAAATCTGTTTCGCTTTTTACAAACTTTTTTACAAAAAGCCTATGATTTTTAATTTGAACTTCTAAATCTTTATAATACTTAGAAAAAGAAGAATCAGTCTGAACCTTTTCAAGACTCTTACAAACTTCCTGCAAAAAAGCAGCAGGAATGCGGGGATAATCAGAAATCTGGTTAGCCATATAAAGTAAAAGCCTTTTTTTTAAGCCCTGACTCAGTTGATTAAAAGAAGCTAAATCATAAGAGGCAGAATCCCCGGAAATTAGCAAATCCTTTTTGAGGGCAGAAAGCCTCTCTTCTATAATTTCAAAATCTTCACTGGCCCATAAAGAATCATTTTCCAGTCCCTTTTGCCAGGAAGGAAATTTTTTATTCAAAAAAGGAATCAATTCCAGCCTGATTTTATTTCGTAAGTAATCGGTATCAAAATTTGTAGAATCACTTCTATAACTTATATTCAAAGATTTTAAATAGGCTTCAATTTCGGCCCGGCTAATATTTAAAAGTGGACGTAAATATTTATTCCTTAAAGTAGAAATTCCCCTCAAGCCCTGACAGGAAGCCCCCTGTAAAAAGCGCATCAAAAGAGTTTCATAATTATCATTTTTATTGTGGGCCAAACAGAGAAAATCCAAATCCATAGCTTGAATAAAATTATCAAAAGCCTGGTAACGTAAAAATCTTGCAGCCTCTTCAATTCCTAAAGCTCTTTCCCGGGCAAGATTAAAAACCTGCCCCCGGTCTAATTCTACAAGGTGAAATTCCACCAGTTTATTTTGATTTTTCAGTTGATTACAAAGATTTTCTACGTATTTAACATCACCACAAGTTTCTTCATCTTTGCGAATATAATGATTAACCGTAATAACATAAAGAGTAATTCCCCGTGCAGTTAAAATATTGGAAAGGGAAATTAAAAGAGAAACAGAATCCGCGCCACCAGAAACAGCCGCACCCACTTTTAATTTTGCGCCGGGAGAGGGAGACTGCTCAGAAAAGCAATATTTATTCAGACATTCAAGAACTTTTTCTTCAAAAATATTTTTATCCATAAAAAAAGGCCGCCTAAAAAATAGACAGCCTTATTATACACTAAATAAAATGTATTTACGATACTATTAGCGAGCTGGAGAAACAGTTACTAAAGGAAGTTCCATATCTGTAAGAACTTCAACATTCTTAGGAAGTTTCAAATCCTTTACGCGAAGAGCTTCACTTGCATTGATTCCTGAAATATCTGCTTCAATAGATTCTGGTAAATCAGCAATTGCAGCCTTGATTTTAATTTCGTTGTTTCTTTCTTTCTTAAATCCACCTTTAAGAACACCAGCTGGAGTTCCCTGATAGTGAATCTTAATTTTCATTACTAATTTTTCACTTGCATCTGGTGCAAAGAAATCAGCATGTAAAACTTTGTCATTGCGGATGTTGTATTCTACATCTTTGATCAAAGCTAATGATTCTTTTCCATCAACTTTTAAAGTTACAGATGTTGTTGGAGTGATTGTTCTCCAAATTTTGTTAAATTCTACTTCGTCAACGTCAATAGATGTAGCCTGTCCTTTTGAATTGTATACAACGGCAGGGATACGTCCTTCTTTGCGAAGATTTTTAGCAGCTGTTTTACCAGTAGCTGTACGTGTTTTAGCATCGATTGTCTGCTTACTCATTTTCTTAAAGCTCCTTATATCTCTAAAATGTTAATAAAATATATCAAATTTCCAATTTTTATTCAATATTAGGAGGGGTAAGTCTCCCCCTCGCTCCCAAGTCCTCGCAAAGCTCCGGTCTTGTCCGCTACCCCCTCGCCTGGCAGGGGCCTTTATTTTTCTCTTTTTCATAAATTTTTTATCAATTGAAAGTGTTGTTTTCAGTAAGTATTATTATTATATTAGGACGAGGAGATAAAAAAATGACAGATGACCAGCAGTTTTTCGATTTTGGAGAACCTTTAAGCAATTCTCCTGCACCAAGTAATTCACTTAAAAATAAAAACTACAATTCTTTTGAAGAAATCAATGAAGATTTTGGACAGTGGCTTGTTGATGAAAATATAGTTTCAAAATCTTCAGCCGGAGCATATAAAGGCTATATGCGTGCTATTGTAGATGATATAGAATACAAGTATAGGGGACACTGGTTTGAGAAAAGTATTCTTGCTTTTACAAAGGCTCCTGAACAGAAAAATGCAGATGTGTTTTTAAAAACCGCGGATTATATTGATTTCAATAAAAAATTTTCCGAGGGGCAGGAACAGAAAAACTGGTCAAACAGACACAGCGGGTTTAATCGCTTTGTAGATTTCTTAGAAAAAAAATATTCTACAAAGATTGAACGCTATTGGAGCAATGCTGCGAAAATTTCATTCTGGAAAGGCGGATCGTCTTCTGATATTTTTGATCCTTTTGAATTAAAAGACTGTCTCATTGGAGTAACTACAAAAGGTCGCGCTGTATATGATTTTATGAAGTCTGTTGAGTTAATTGCAGAAGAACAGTGCAAAGAATATGGAGACGGAGACGAAAAACTTGAAGTTGCACGGGAAATGTTAAATGCAGATTTGTTTAGTCATATTCATTCTAAAAATGGAGATAAAGTACCTCTTTTCTGCCAGACAGAATACAAAAGAGACGACCTCTTTGTAGATTATCCAATAGAAGAACCATATAATTTTCCTCATTGTAGTCTTGGAACAGATTTTATGGGGGAAGTTTCTATATTCTCTCTTTCATATATGGTAGATGTTCTTGTGGGTACAGGGGAATTTACAAAAGAAGCTGCAGTTAAATACATCTACTCTCTTGAACTTAACGACAATCAGATTATAGTTGATGATTTGTTTGAAAGAATTGATATAAATAATTAAAGAAAATTAACGGAAAATATCCGTTAATTTTCTTTGGACGTGCTTCTTCAGATAATTATTTCAGTAATAAGCAATTTTAGTTTATCTGAGATTCATTATTTTGAAAAAGCATGATAGAAAGGATGTTGTTGAGGACATTTTTCATATAGTCTTGGATGGTCATGGCTTACAATTTGCTTACCACAATATACGCAATGCCAGGTGTATTGTATGTTTTTTTCCTGCTTTTTTTGTTCCTGTATAAGTCTCCTGTTTTGTTCCTCCATAATTCTCTGATTTTCTTCCTGAATTCGTCTATTATTTTCTTCTATTTGACGATTCATTGTTTCGACGCTGCCATCCCAACTGTTCTGGTCGCAGTACATTCGATAAGGTTGAAAATCAATGAAATACAGATTTGAAGTTAATTCATTACAGCTTGCGATTGCTCTATCATCAGGAGTTCCATCTAAAAAACCAAAGAAGGATAACTGAAATTTATAATTTCCTGTTGGAGGTATATAAAGCGGATTTTCAGCTCCCATAGCCCATACAGCAACACAGTCATAGTGATTGTATTGATTCGGCCCTATACCTTTAAATGTAGGTTCGTAACGATAGCCGCGACCAATACAAGAGGCATTCGGATCATCCCAATAAATTCTATCAAATCCTGTAAGGTTTTCTCCAGAAGAATTTATTAAGCTTAATCTTATAGGAAGTTCATCTCGATTCGGCTCTGATACACTGTTATTGGTATTATTTTTTAAGTCAAAAGAAAAAGCTACATAAAAGTATTCATAAGGTTGTTTTGTGTATTTTGGATATGCTCCAATATGAGTAATTTTAAAATTCGAAAATTCACAATCTTTTTCACATTTTTGAGTATTTTTTAAATTTGAGACTTCACAAACATTTTCACCATTTATAGTAATTACTGAGTCAGAAGCGTTTGTGTTTATAAATTCAATATCATTTCTTGATAAGGTTGAACCTTCAAATAAAATTTTACATGGAGAATAAACATGTATTTTTTTCTGTGAGGATTCTTTTATATCTGCATTTACAATTTTCGCTGTACAATTATTCAAATGAATTATATTGCACATATCTTTTGTATCCGGCGCTTTTAGAAAATAGCACCCAAGTAATTGTATATCACCTGGGGTTTTAGATAAATTTTCCAAAAACAGGTAGCCGGAAAAACAGCATCTATTAAAAACAGAATGTATGTTATTAGGAAGATTAAGATCATTAAGTATAAAAACATTTGAAAAATTCAAAAAAACTGGAAGCATATATTGGTGAAAACCAGTTTCCATATTTATAAATAGACTAATAAAATCTTTATC
>JAIKYZ010000036.1 GCA_024682655.1 Treponema sp. | reverse complement strand
TAGCAAAAGGGGAAAAAATAAATTATACTTTTCAGGTTATGAAAAAGGGATTTGACAACGAAAAATATCTGAAAATTCAATCAGAACACATTAAAGAAAGAATTTCACATTTTGGTAACAAGCTTTACCTGGAATTTGGTGGTAAACTTTTTGATGATTACCATGCAAGTCGTGTATTACCGGGTTTTGAACCTGATAGTAAACTTAAAATGCTTATGCAACTGTCTGATATGGCAGAAATTGTTATTGTTATAAGCGCAGTAGATATCGAAAAAAATAAAATTCGTGGTGATTTAGGAATTACTTATGATAAAGACGTTCTTCGCCTTCGTGATGAATTTATGAACCGTGGTCTTTACGTTGGTTCTGTAGTAATCACTCATTATAATGGCCAGGATTGCGCTAAAGCATTTGCAAAACGTCTTAAAAAATTGAACATAAAATCATATTTCCATTACATGATTGAAGGTTATCCTGATAATGTTGCTCTTATTGATTCAGATAAGGGTTATGGAAAAAATGATTATATTGAAACAAGCAGACCTTTAGTTGTAGTTACAGCACCAGGTCCAGGTTCAGGAAAGATGGCTGTTTGTTTAAGTCAGCTCTACAATGAAAATGTACGTGGAATTAAGGCTGGTTATGCTAAGTTCGAAACTTTCCCAATTTGGAATTTACCTCTAAAACATCCAGTTAATCTTGCATACGAAGCAGCAACTGCAGATTTAAATGATGTAAATATGATTGACCCTTGGCATTTGGAAGCATACGGGGTTACAACAGTAAATTACAACCGCGATATTGAAATTTATCCTGTATTGGATGCAATTTTTAAGGGTATTTACGGTGAAAATCCATATAAATCGCCAACTGATATGGGCGTTAATATGGCTGGAAATTGTATTGTTGATGATGAAGTTTGTTGCGAAGCCAGTAGACAGGAAATTATTCGTCGTTATTATGCTTCTTCTTGTAATTTTATAGAAGGAAAAGCTAGCGAAGAAGAAGTAAATAAAATTAGGATTTTGATGCAGCAGGCAAAAATTTCAACAGAGGAACGTAAGGTTATTGCGGCTGCCCTTAAACGTGGCGAAAAATCAGGTCTTCCATCTGCTGCAATTGAAATGAATGATGGAACTATTGTTACTTCTGAAACTTCTGATTTGCTGGGAACTTGTGCCGCTTTACTTTTACATGCAACAAAATATCTTGCAGGAATCGATCATAAGGTAAAATTAATTCCAGCCGAGATGATTGAACCAATTCAGAATATGAAGGTAAATTATTTGCGTGGAAATAACCCAAGACTTCACACAGATGAAATTTTAGTTGCACTTGCAATGTTGAGTTTGAACAATGAAAATTGTAAAAAAGCACTGGATCAATTACCAAATCTCAAAGGATGTCAGGTTCACACAACTGTTATGCTCAGCGAAGTTGACCGCAAAATCTGGAAAAAACTTGGCGTAGAATTAACAATGGAACCAATTCAGAAAAAATCACGTTCATCACATAAATAGTAAAAATGATTTTAATAGATTTTTTGAAGCTCTAATAATAATTGAATATTATAATAAAAGTACGAAAATCATATTAAAATAGAATTACTGATGCAGCTCCTTTGGCCTGACTATAAATATCCAGGAGGCCTTTATGAAACTGGAAATAAAACTTAAAAATGGTCAGACTGAAATTAAGGAAGTTTCAACGCTTGATTTGAAAAAGAAGAATCCCTGCATAAACTGCAGAATAGATGGTGGTTGTTACGATCACAGTTGTTTTATGTCAGAAGATTGGGGGGATTTTTTAGTTTCAACTGAACATGAGATACGAGTTCAGGATGTTGAAATGATAAGGGTTCTCCAGTTGTAAAAAAAAATCGTCCGAATGTTCGGACGATTTTTTTTCAGGTGGTTTCGATACGGCCTTCGGCCTACTCAACCACCGAGATTTTGTGTATTATGAGTGGTTTCGACCCTTCGACAAGACTCAGGGACCGCAGGCTCAACCACCTATGATTTTTGTTTACCCGGTGGTTGAGCTAGTCGAAACCACCGGGTAGGTTAGCAAACTTCGCAGTCGTCAGCCTTATTAGTTGTAACAGGCTTTCCAGCTGCCATAGCCTTCTTTCCTGCGATTGTGAAGCACTTTCCACTTACGCGGTATTCAATTTTACAGAACTTGTCGATGTCGATTTTGGCAGGTTTTTCTCCATCATAATCAGCACCTTCAATCTGGATGATTGTTCCTGGAGCAGCCCAAGGAGCTGTCAAAAGTTCAACCTTTTCCTTTCCGTCTTCTGTGTAGTCGCAGGCAAGTAACATACCACGGCTCAATGTGCTCGTTGAAGTATTTTATAATAAGAAAAATATGGGCGTTTCCCCTGCGCTCTCTCACTATGTTCGGTCGCTCCGGGTCGCTATGTTACGGGTTCCACTTTCGCTGAACTGAACCCATTTTTTTGGACAGTTTTATGCTACCATATTTTTCATTCGGACTTCAATTGGAGTCCGATAATCTAAAACGCTTGAATCCCGTTCATAATTAAAATAATGAATGTAAGATTCAAGTTGTTCGAGGAATATGTCTACAGAATCAAAATCATTAAGGTAAAACCATTCTGTT
>JAIKYZ010000035.1 GCA_024682655.1 Treponema sp. | reverse complement strand
TTTTTTGGACCAGCTTACAAGGGTATTCCTTTAGCAGTTGTAACAGCCATTGCCTACAGCGAACTTTACGGTAAAGAAATTAAATATTGCAGCGACAGAAAAGAAGAAAAAGATCACGGTGCCGACAAAGGTTCTCTGCTTGGATATAAAATCAAAGATGGCGACAGAGTTGTAATTATCGAAGATGTAACAACAAGCGGTAAATCAATTGAAGAAACTTATCCAAAAATCAAAGCCCAGGAAAGCACTCCCGGTGGAATTAAAATCGTAGGAGAAATTGTCAGCCTGGACCGTCGCGAAAGAGCCCCAGATTCAACAAAATCAGCACTGGAAACTATCAGTCAAAAGTATGGATTCCCTGCAAAAGCAATTGTTTCAATGGACGATGTTGTAGAAGCCCTTTACACAAATGGAGATAAAAGCGTTATCACAGAGCAGATTAAAAAGGAAATTGATTCTTACTATAAAGAATGGGGTTGTAATTAATTTATGAATAGATTTTATAAAGGAGAGGAAAGCCTTCCTCTCGGCCGCATTTCATCGCGTCCTACTCCTTCTAACGGGCTTCATGCGCCAGCCCGTAACGCCTGGCTAATTTTAAGTCTTCTTTTATTATTTTCTTTTACAGGCTGTAATAAAAAAGTCTCGGCTAATAATAATTATCCAAAAAGTATAGTAGCCCTTTCTCCCTCGGCAAGTGAAATTTTATTTGCCCTAGGAGCGGGAAAACAAGTTTCGGCAGTTTCGGAATTTACCGACTATCCCCAGGAAGCAGCAGCTCTCCCAAAAGTTGGCGGTTTTGACGGAAAAACTTTAAGCCTGGAAAAAATACTTTCTTTTAAACCGGACTTTGTTTACATGACAGACGGAATGCATAATTTTCTTGTAGAAGATTTTGAATCTTATGGAATTAAATATTATTTATCTAAGGCCAATTCTATAGATTCTATTTATCAGGAAATCTCTGACATTTCCAAAATTACCGGTCATCAAAAAGAAGGCCAGGAATTAATAAACAAAATTCAAAAAGAAATTAATGAAGTAAAAATTGACACAAACTACCAACCGTTAGTTTACTGGGAAGTCTGGTATTCACCTTACATGAGCGCAGGAAGTCAATCTTTTATAAACGACATAATTTCAAAAGCCGGTGGAAAAAATATTTTCAGCGATTTGGATCAGCTTTATCCAATTGTAAGCGAAGAAAGTATTATTGTAAGACAGCCTCAGGTAATTTTAATTCCACAAACTTCAGGAATTACAATAGAAAGTGTAAAAGAAAGAATAGGCTGGAAAAATATTCCTGCCGTCGAAAATTCAAAAATTCAAATTATCGACGACAATTTATTTACCCGGCCAGGCCCAAGAATTGGACAAAGTGTAATCGAATTGAATAAAATTTTGTATGAATAATATGCTATAATTATTCTATGAAATTGAAGAAGACAGAAAGAAATAAGTTTTTAATCACCTTAATGGTTTCGCTTATACTTCTTTCTGTCTTTTTTATTTTAGCCCTCAGCCTTGGAAGCCAAAAAATTGATTTAATAAAAGCAGTGTGGGGACAGACCCCTAAAAGTATGGGGACAGACCCCACAATCACGGGGACAGACCCCTCAATCAATTTTGATAGAATTATCCTTTTTAATCTTAGACTTCCCAGAGCCCTTTTGGCAATTTTAGCAGGTGGACTTTTAGCAGCAAGCGGAGCCGTATTTCAATTATTTTTCCGCAACGAATTAGCAGAACCTGGAATAATTGGAATTTCTTCGGGTGCAACTTTAGGAGCCGTAAGCGCAAGTGTTCTAGGCCTGGGTACAAAAATTGCCTTAGTCAGCAATAAATTTCCAATCTTAAAATTTATTTCTCCAGTTAATTTATTTGCCTTTATTGGAGCATTACTGGCTGGAATAATTATTGTAGCCCTGGCTTTTAATAAAAACTCCTCATCAAAAAATTCAACAGTTATGATTTTACTTTGTGGAACTGCCCTGGGAACTTTATATTCCGCTCTTTCATCTTTAATTCTAATAACTTCATCAAAAGAACTGGGCTCTATATATTCCTGGATTCTTGGAAGTTTTAATGGCCACGGATGGAAAGAATTATTATTTATTTTAATTCCTTCTATTATTTCAATCGTAATTATGTTTTCTATTAAAAATCAGCTGGATCTTCTGGCCTGTGGAGAAACCTCTGCAAAATCACTTGGAGTATCTGTCGGTAAACTTAGAATCTTAGTTTTAATTTCCGCCGCCTTTGCCGTATCCGCAGCAATCTGTGCCGGAGGAACAATCAGTTTTGTAGGACTTATTGCCCCTCACATCGTAAGAAAATTAACAGGCTCTAAAGCCAAAACTTTACTACCACTCAGTATGATTTTTGGTTCAATTTTACTTTTACTGGCAGACACAATTGCAAAAACTATAATTTCACCATCAGAATTACCCGCGGGAATTATTACATCAATTTTAGGAGTACCATTCTTTTTATCATTATTTTTAAATAAAAATAGGGAATAAATAAAAAATGAAGTTACAAGTAAATAACTTAACTGCAGCTTATAAAAATCACACTGTTCTCAACAATCTTTCTTTCAATATAAATAGCGGAGATTTTATTTGCTTGTGTGGCCCAAACGGTTGTGGAAAATCTACCCTACTTTCCTGCCTGGCAAATCTCCAGAACGAGTCTCTAAAAATCTCTGACGATACTTCAATTCTTCTGGATAATCAGGAAATAAAAAAAATCAAAACTAAAGAGCTGGCAAAACATATAGCTTTTATGCAGCAAAGTGAATATTGCAGCTGGGATTTTTCTGTAGAAGATTTCGTTTTACAAGGCAGATATTGTCACTCCCAAAAAGGAATTTATTCCAAAGAAGATTTACAGATTGTTTACAAAAATCTTTCGCTTTTGGGAATAATGAATCTGGCACAAAAAAATCTTCATCAAATTTCTGGCGGTGAATTTCAAAAAGTAAGACTTGCAAGAGCCCTTAGTCAGGAACCGGATTTTTTACTTTTAGACGAAGCCGCAAATAATCTTGATTTTTCCTTTGAACCAAAACTCATGGAATTTTTATCTTCTCTGAGTAAAAATCAAAATATTGGAATTATTCTTTCAATTCACAATTTAAATCTTGCATCTCAGTTTGGAGAGAATATAATTTTACTTACAAAGAATTCAAATCAAAATCAAAAAATGTTTCACGGAAACGCAAAAAATGTTTTTACTAAAGAAAACTTAAAAGATGCCTTTAATCAGGATTTCACTCTTTATGAACATCCTATAAATAAATCAATTCAAATATACTAGGTGGACAATGACTTCTAAAAAAGCTTTTTCAATTATTACAATTGCATGTTTTGTTTCTGTACTTTTTATTCCAATTGGACTTGTACTTATGTTTTTTTACACAGATTGGAAAAAGAAAATCAAAATCATTCTTTCTTCTGTGCTAACAATTCTCTACGCCATCTTAATAATTTTTATTTTAAATCTACAGCCAAATCCTAAGACTGGCTCAATAAATTTACCAATCCCGGTAGATAATGATTTTACCGATGTTCAGGTTTCAACAAATAAAATTGATGAAAAAATTGAATTAAAGCCAAACGACGAAAGTTCCAATAAGGAAGATGAAAACTCACAGCAAATGCCTGCAGAAAGACTTCCAAAAACTTTAAGCCGTAAAAATAATTTTTTCAAAAGCCGAAGTTTTTATTCCCTGCTTTTTATTTTATTTATGATTTTTTTAATTATTCACCAGAATTTAAAATCATCAAAGAAAAAACAGAATTACGAAAATCCCTATGTTGATACAGAAAAATATAAACTACCCTTACAAGCCGATTCCCAACTACCACTCGTTCATTTTTTGAAAATCCGTTTAAAGGCTGGAGAAAAAATATTATACGCCAGTCCCACTACAAAAAAAGAGGATGAAGGTGATTTTGTTGTTACTAATCAAAGAGTTGTAGTTTTAAGCAAGGAAGCAGATTACGAATTTCCACTTCATGCATTAACTGCTGTTTCTTCGATTTCTAGTAATGTAATGCTTTTAACTTGTGGAGAAAGAAAATATTATATTTTCTTCCCGGAAGGACAATTAAAATATGCCCTGGCTTTAGTTCGCTGGGCATATTCTAATCAATAGATTTTTAGATATCAAATTTTCTGTCTTCAGGTTTTTCTGCCTGTCTGTAAAGGATTGCAACATTTCCAATTATTCTAACCAAAGTTGCATTAACCTGATTACAGATTTGATTAACAAGTTCAACCTTTTCATCTTTATATTCATTGAACTTAACTTTAATCAATTCATGAACTGCAATACTTGTATCAACCATTTGAACAAGACCTTCTGTAACGCCGGCACCACCAACAATTACAACAGGCTGTAAATCATGTGCAGCTTTTTCTAAAATCTTTCTTTCTTTACTGTTTAATTCAATCATAATTTCATTCTACCTTTTTAGCTTATTCCTAATCAAGTTTTACCTTGATTCTTATTTTTCTGAATAATATTTTACAGATCCAAATTTTTTATCTTCCCAGTGTAAAAAATCATCAATCAGACTTTTTGAAACATTTGAACACTCGTTCAAACGTTTTACACCCGACTCAGTTTTTACAAGAGGATTGATATAGCGCAATTTTACCTTAAGGCTTAAATTAAAATATTCATCTTCCGGCAGCTCAATATCCGAATGTAGGATGCATTCCATATTTCTAAAAGTCTTATAAAGTTTTTGGAAATTCTGAGAACCTTTATTATCAATCTTTTCAATTATCTGACTTTCGGAAAGCTGCATAAAATCTTCTTCCTGTAAAAGACCTTCTTCAACTGCCCTGTTCATAATCTGGCCCAAAAGATGCAGAGTCATTTTATCTTCGTTCATTTGCAAAAGGTGGCCGGTCATGCAAAATTTCTTACAGTAGTTTTGGGCAATTTCAAGACTTTTAAAAGCAAGCTCATCCTGATTACTTTCATTTTTTAAAACCACAATATCACGGTAAGTTTTTTCTATTTCTTCTAAATTCCAGGACCCTTCAAGAACCGCTCCAGAAGGAAACATATACTCCAGTCGGTCAGCACTCAGCTGAGGAATTTCATTATCGGCAACAGGATAGATATGATAATTTTCAACCTGCTCTACTTTGATTCCATCTTCTTCTAAAAGTTTTGTCAGAGTCAAATCTTTACGAACTAAAGAAGAATTGTCTTCCTCTGTAATTGTCTGAGTAAGTGCATCACCTTTTCTAAAATCAGAAACATGGCTAAAAGTTGGGGTAGAAACATCATGAAATAAACCCGCAAGAGTTTGAGCCTTATCATGAGTAAAATTCCAGATGATTAAGGCAACCCCAATTGAATGATCTAATCGGGAATAAAAAAATCTATTGTGAAATAATTTTGTCCAATCAGAACCACATAAAAGCCCAACCCCAGAAAGTCGCTGCATAATTGGAAGTTGAATATATTTATCTAAAAAATCTGGATAATCGCCCCGACATAAAATCTGATGATAAGCTTTTATATCCCAGGAAGATTCAGGATAGAGATGTAAAATTTCTGGCCAGGTAAATTGATCAAAGTAATTGGAATTTTTATTGCACATGGGAACCTTAATATACAGTCGAATAATTTTAAATTCAATAAGATAAAAAATCTAAAAATTATGCTTACACAAATCCGAAATAATACATTCCTGGCATTTTTGATTTTTTGCCATACAAACATAACGGCCATGTAAAAGTAACCAGTGATGGGCATTATTCATAAACTCAGGGGGAATTCTTTCCAGCAGGGATTTTTCCACACTTTCAGGACTATCTCCCTGGGCAAAACCAACACGGGGACAGACCCTTAAAAGATGTGTATCAACCGGCATAGTTGCCTTATGAAATATTACATTTAGAACTACATTTGCAGTTTTTCTGCCAACTCCAGCCAGGGACATTAAATCTTCCCGATTATCTGGAACCTGACTGTTAAAATCCTCAATTAATTTTTGGGAAAGTTTAATAATGTTTTTGGCCTTATTTTTATAAAGACCAATTGATTTTATGTAAGTAATTAAATTTTCTTCTCCAAGTTCTAGCATTTTTTCTGGAGAATCCACAATCTTAAATAATTCTTTTGTAGCTTTATTCACACCTTTGTCAGTTGTCTGAGCGCTAAGTACAACGGCAATTAAAAGTGTATAAGGATTTACATAATCTAATTCAGATTTTGGATTTGGATTTTGAGCCTGAAATCTGCTAAAAGCAATCTGCATTTCTTCATTTGTCAGAAGTTGCATTAGCAGCCTCTCTTTCTTTATAACTTTGATAAGAATAAATACATCCGCAATATTGCTGTCTATAAAGTCCGTATTCTTTACTTAATTCAAGACTTCTTAAAAATCCGGAATGTTTTTTAAAATCAGAAGTAAGCCATTTAGGTTTTTCTGCATTTTCAAGATCTTTTCCAATAACATTTATCTTTACAGAATCTTTAAATGGGCTGATTGATAAAGTTGTGCAGAAATATTCAAAGTTATGTTCAAAAGCATATTCATAGGCCTTTTTCATTCGGAACTCGTAACAACGGCGACATCTTTCACCTTTTTCGGGTTCTTTTGCCATTTCTGGTTCTTCTTTAATATTTATAGCGTCAAAATAATCATTTTGATTGTAAGTGGTTTGAATAAGAGTAACAGCATCTTTATATTCTGGAATCTTTGGAAGAAAGTTAATTAATTCATTCAAACGTCTTTCGTATTCTGTCTGGGGATAAATATTTGGATTGTAATAAAGAATAGAAATCTTAAAATATTTAATAAGATATTCCAGACAATAAGAAGAACAGGGAGCACAACAAGCATGAAGTAATAAAGTTGGCTTTTCTGGCAAATCTTTAATCTTTTCTATCAGATTATCTAATTCAAGTTGATAATTAGTTTTCATTTGCTGACAATTCTGTATCATCTTCTATTTTTTGTAAAGAAGAATCTCCCTGGGCCAAAGCAGAATCCAAACAAGTAATATAAACTAAACTTGCTAACTCCTGGCCTTTTACAACTTCTACAAAAGCTTTATTTTCGGCAATCATTTTATCTAAAAGAACTTTTTCATCAAAATTACGGATTTCAGATCTTTCTAAAACTTTAATATCCTCAATCTTATGATTTTCAACCTTTACCTGTAATTTTAAGTTCAAAAAGCTGGTTTCTGTTTTTGCAGTATAAATACCATCCTGAACATTTTCCAAAGAAACATTTTTATATGGTAAATCTTTTACTTCGTTTATACGTTTACGCTTTCTAATATTCTGATAAGAAAAAAACATCAATACGATGCAAACTACTAATAAAATAATATCTATTGCTCTAAGTTTTGTTTTTGCCATTATTCAAAAAACTCCTTAAGAATGAACTCTACATTTTTTATACTTCGGTTTAAAGCAAAATCGTCAGTTGGTAAAGAGAATAAACTTCCGGCCCCAGTTTCTGGATTTTTACGCACTAAAGATTTTCGCATAACTATGTAAGTTTGAAGCTTATCTAATATTTGTGAAGAAATACAAATTGAACATTCTGTAATATCCTTTTCGCTTTTTTCTCCAAATTTATGGGTTTCGACAAAAGCATCTAAAATCTTTTTAATGGAATCTTCCATTCTTTCTCTTTCTCTGTTTACAATTTCTAATACATCATCATTATAAAATTGTTCTGTATACAAAAAGGCATACATCTGCAACAAAGGTTCATTTTCATAAAATTCAAAATATCTTGTGATTAATTTCTTAAAAAGATTAACTGGAAGAATATTATTTTTTGTAATTGAATCAAAAGTCTTTTCCGCAATAAAACTTACAGTCGAAACCTCTCTACCACAAAAAACTATTGTTTCGTTATACATATCTTCTCTGCTATTAAAATGGTTGTACAAAGAAGCTTTTTTAATTTCCAAAGAATCTGCTACATCTGATAAAGAAGTTCCACCTGCACTCTTATCAAAACATGAACTTAAAAATGATTGTATTATTTTTTCCCGTGAAATATTTTTTCTACCCATAACAAATTTATCGGTAACAATCGTTAGTTAGTTGAATTTTCTTTTAACAAAATCAACTACCTATCGTTCGTTATTTCGTGTTTCACGTGGAACACTCCCCTACCCTATTTTGACGGTTTTACAGGGAATTTTGTTTCACGTGGAACATTTTGCAATTGTCTTGGATTTGTAAATTTTCTGAGTTAATTTATTTACGGGACAGGATAAATCTGTTTCACGTGAAACAGATTTATCTATTATTTTAAGCAGCTCGGTGATTGATATGTTTCACGTGGAACACTAGTTATCCACAATTGATTTTTGAGTTATCCACATCTGTTGATAAATTGTGGATAACTTTTTGAAATTTATTTTAAACAAAAAAAAGCTGATCGAACATACTCGACCAGCCTTGCCTGATGAAAAACCCTTAAACTACTTAGTAGTTATTACCCTTTTTCTTAATTATTAATTAAATAAATTAATTTGTCAATTAAAAAGCAGGATAAAAGGCATTTTTTTTAAAAATTTTGTTATAAAACTTGTAATTCTTTGTATTACAAGTAATTACAAGTTTTATTCATCTTTTTCACCAACTTTGTCTATTCCAACCAGATAATCAGGTTCATTTACTCTTACAATAGATACTCCAGAAGCACCCTGGCCCTGTGTTTTAATATCTGTTGCTTTAAGTCTTAATGTTTTACCCTGACTGGTCATACAAACAAGTTCATCTTTATCTTTAATATCCAGAGCTCCAATGATTTCACCCTTACTATCTGTGTTACCAAAGATTCTCTGTCCACCTGTTCCACGACCATGGTTGTTGAATAAATCAAATGAGATTCGTTTTCCAAATCCTTTTTCTGTAATCAAAATAATATTTGATCCGTCCTGAACTTGTACTGCAGCAGAGATTTCATCTCCTTCCTGGAGCTTCATTCCCTTAATACCACAACTTGCTCTACCCATTGGTCTAACTGAATCTTCACTAATTCTTAATGCTTTACCACGTCTTGTAATAAGCATCAAGTCCGAACGACCGTTAGTTTGGATACATGAAACAAGCTTATCAGAATCTCTTAATTTAATACCAATAATTCCTCTTGTTTTAGCATTCTGGAATTCTATTGTAGGAACTTTTTTAACAGTACCATTGGCAGTTACCATAAATAAGAACTGCTCTTCGGAGAACTCTTTGAAAGAAACTATAGTTGTAATTTCTTCATCTGCTGTAACCTGAAGTAATCCCTTGATATTTGTACCACGGCTTGTTTTTTCTGCCTCTGGGATTTCATGAATCTTTAACCAATAGGCCTTTCCAATATTTGTAATGAAAAGTAAATGTTCTTTTGTAGAGCCAATAAAAAGCTGATTAATATAATCATTTTCAAGAAGGGCTGTAGAATTACTTCCAGTTCCTCCCCTACCCTGCTTTTTGTATTTATCAACAGAAACTCTTTTGATATATCCAAGACGAGAAATCATAACAACCATGTCTTCGTCTTTAATCATATCTTCAACGTTGATTGCTTCTACTTCGTCAGGAACAATATCAGTACGACGATCATCACCGTATTTTTCTGCAAGTTCATTTGTATCAGTTTTAATGAGCTGAAGAATTTTTTCGTGGTGATCAAGTAAATCCTGTAAGTAATCAATCAAAGCCTGAAGTTCTTTTATCTGTGTTTTAAGATCTTCAATAAGCAAATGAGTAAGTCTCTTAAGAGGCATTTCTACAATTGCTGTTGTCTGTTCATCATCAAAATCAAAGCGTTTTCCTAAAGCTAATTTTGCAGCCTCTGTACTTTCACTTCCTCTGATAATTTTAATGACTTCGTCGATGTTATTAATTGCAACAATCAATGCTTCCAAAATGTGCATCTTATGTCTTGCAACTTTTAAATCATAAATTGTACGACGAGTAATTACTTCATCTCGGTGATTAACAAAATGTGCAATCAACTGTTTAAGTGTTAAGATTTCTGGCTTTAAGAAAGTCTGAGGAAGAGAAAGGTAACCCTTTTCTTCATATCTTGGACTTGAACCTTCTTTTACCTGTGGAACCAGGGCAAGATTAATTACACCAAAATTTGACTGTAAATCTGTTTTAGCAAAAAGTTGATTAAGAACAATTTTAGTAATTGCACCGCGTTTAAGATCTACTACAAGACGCATACCAGAACGGTCTGAAGATTCATCGTTGGCATTTGTAATACCTTCAATCTGTTTATCGCGAACAAGTTCTTTAATTCTCTTAATAATATTTGTTGTATTTACGCCATAAGGAACTTCTGTAAATACAATTGATTCACGGCCGTGTTTATCTGTTTCGATTGTAAACTTAGAACGAATTACAATTTTTCCACGTCCAGTTGTGTAGGCTTTTTTAATACCTGCTGTACCGTAGATAATTCCACCTGTTGGAAAATCAGGACCCTTAATGTGAGTCATTAATTCTTCAATCGAAATATCCGGATTATCAATATATGCGGCAATTGCAGAAGCAACTTCTCTTAAGTTGTGAGTTGGCATATTAGTTGCCATACCAACTGCAATACCTGTAGTACCGTTACAAAGTAAGAAAGGAAATTTTGCAGGAAGTACAGAAGGTTCTACATGTTCATCATCAAAATTTGGAACCATATCAACTGTGTTCTTGTTGATATCAGCAACCATTTCTTCTGTGATTTTTGACATCTTGGCTTCTGTATAACGATAAGCCGCTGCAGGGTCACCGGCGATTGTACCAAAGTTTCCTTGTGGAGTGACTGTTGTATATCTTTGAGCAAAATCCTGTCCAAGACGAACAAGAGCGTCGTAAACCGAAGCATCGCCGTGTGGATGGTATTTTCCCAGTACTTCACCAACGATTGTCGCACATTTTTTTGTTTTTCCGCCTGAATTCAAATTAAGTGTATCCATAGCGTACATAATTCTTCGGTGAACAGGTTTTAAACCATCTCTTACATCTGGAAGAGCACGTTGAACAATTACAGACATTGAATAGTCTATATAAGCTTTTTTAACTTCATCTTCAATTGGAATCTTTATTACAATTCCGCCTTCTTTTGTTTTAACTTCTTCTAACATTTCGTATATCCTAATGAAAGATCTACTTTAAGCGACCTTATTATTTTAAATATCCAAATTAGCGTAACTTGAATTGGTTTCAATGAACTCACGACGTGGTTCAACTTCTTCACCCATACAAACTGAAAAGATGTTATCTGCTGCAATTGCATCAGGAACTGTAACAACTCTCATACGTCTGTTAGCTGGATCCATTGTTGTTTCCCAAAGTTGTTTTCCGTCCATTTCACCAAGACCTTTATAACGTTGAACATCAGCTTTTTCTCTTTGTTCTCCAAGAGCTTCAAGAGCGGCATCACGTTCGGCATCTGAATAACAATATACAGGTGGCTTTTTACCAAGCTGAACCTTAAATAAAGGTGGCATAGCCAAATATACATAACCGTTGTTGATAAGTTCTGGCATATATCTAAAAAAGAATGTCAAAAGCAAAGTACGAATATGTGAACCGTCGACATCGGCATCGGCCATAATAATTATTTTGTGATATCTAAGTTTTGAAATATTAAAGTCTTTACCAAAACCTGCACCTAAAGTTGCAATTACAGGTTCAAGTTTATCGTTGTTCATAACCTTTTCTGGGCGAACTTTTTCTACGTTTAACATTTTTCCCCAGAGTGGAAGAATTGCCTGTGTTTTTGGATCTCTACCCTTCTTAGCAGAACCACCGGCAGAATCTCCTTCGACTATGTAAACTTCACAAAGTTCAGGATCTTTACCAGAACAGTCAGCTAATTTTTCTGGAAGTCCAAAACTATCAGACATTGTCTTTTTACGCATATTGTCTTTTGCTTTACGAGCGGCAATACGGGCTTTGGCTTCATCAATTGCTTTTTTAAGAATGATTTCCAATACTGAAGGATTTTGTTCAAAGTAAATTGTTAATTTCTCTTTTACAACCTGATCAACGATTGTACGAACTTCAGTATTTCCAAGTTTTTCCTTTGTCTGTCCTTCAAATTCAGGATCAGGAACTTTCATAGAAATAATTGCAGTAAGTCCGGAACTTAAATCTTCGTAGGTAAGTTTTTCTTCCTTATCCATTTGTTTCTTGAGTTTTTCATTTGCATCAAGAAATTTATTTAATACAAAACGGATAGCACTTTTAAAACCTTCAAGATGAGTACCACCGTCGCGTGTATTAATATCATTTACATAAGTGTGAATATTTTCTGAATAAGAATTGTTGTAATGCATAGAGATTTCTGTAATTACATCATCTCTTGTTTCATTAATGTAAATTGGATCTACAGGAACAACATTTTTACCCTTATCAAGATTTTTTACAAATTCATTAATACCACCAACAAATTGTAAAACTTCTTCTTTAGGTTCTTCCAAGCGTTCATCTCGGAAAGTGATTTTAATTCCTGAATTCAAAAATGCTAATTCACGGAGTCTTTCTTTTAAAACATCGTAATCATAAGTTGTAGTTTCTGTAAAAATTGTAGCATCAGCCTTCCAGCGAATTGTTGTACCGTGTTCATTTGGATCACATTTTTCTATCTGTTCAACTTTTGTTTTTGGAATACCACGCTGATATTTCTGCTGATAAATAATTCCATCGCGTTTAACTGTGGCTTCCATCCAGTCTGAAAGGGCATTAACACAAGAAACACCAACACCATGTAAACCACCGGAAACTTTATAAGAACCCTTATCAAATTTACCACCAGCGTGAAGTCTTGTTAAAACTAATTCAAGAGCGGAAATATGTTCTGTTGGGTGAATATCTACAGGAATACCACGTCCGTTATCTTCTACACGAACAACATCATTTTTTTCCAATGCAACAATAATATTGTTACAGAAACCTGCCATTGCTTCATCAATAGAGTTATCAACTGTTTCATAAACCAGATGATGAAGTCCACGAGGACCGGTAGATCCAATATACATACCTGGTCTTTTACGAACTGCTTCGAGTCCTTTTAAGACCTGGATATTACCAGCATCATAAGTATTAGACATCATTTTTTCCTTTTTTTGATTTTTTTTTAAGAGTAATTGTTGGATTTTTTCCCCTCAAATTCCAACAAAATAAATAACATTATATAAGAAACATTTTACATCAAAATTGACTAAAGTTCAATAAATTAAGGAAACTAACAAGCGGTAGTTATAAAAACATTTTCATTTTTTCTTGAAGAATTTAGAGAAGTTTAGGATAATAAAAAGACTATGTACGAAGAAGCTTTTCAATATGCAATGAACGAATTACAGGAATATTATAAATCTCAAAATCAGGAAGAAATATTTAATATTTGGTTTTTAAATTCAGATATCAAATATGTTGAAGATACTACAGACAGTATTACTGTCTCTGTAAAAACAAATTTCTTATTACAGATGATTTCGAGCAAAGGATATTTGTCTGAATTAGAAAATAAATTAAGAGAAATTTTAAATCAGAGTAATTTTAAATTAAATTGTATAGTCGATAATTCTCCTGCAGTAAATAATACAGAAATCCAAGAAAAAATAGAAATTCCTGAAGAAAAAAAATCAGAAAAATCAAATGAAGAAGATAAAATCGAAACTCCAGAAGAAGAAGTAAAAGAAAGTAAAAAAGAATCTGTTAAAATTCTTAAAAAACACCCTCTTTTACAGGAAGAATTTACTTTTGATTCTTTTGTTCCTGGCGATAACAGTGATTATGCTTACAAAGCCTCTTTAGCTGTAGCAGAAAATCCTGGTAAAAAATACAATCCAATTTTAATTTACGGTGGTTCTGGTTTAGGAAAAACTCATTTAATGCAGGCTATTGGAAATTATATTTATAATAACGGTGGTGAAAAATTAAAAATTTACTACGGTTCTGCAGAATCTTTTACAAATGAATTTACAAATTCCCTGTCCTCTAAAAAAGTTCACGACTTCATAGATAAATACAGAAATCTTGATGTTTTACTTTTGGATGATATTCACTTTTTAGATAACAAAAAAGGAATTCAGGAAGAATTATTCTACACTTTTAATGCTCTTCACGGAAAAAAAGCTCAAATGGTATTTACCTGTGATAGACCAATTAAAGAAATTAAAAATATGACTGACCGTCTTGTAAGTAGACTTTCAAACGGTTTATGTATTGATATTACAATTCCAAATTACGAAACTCGACTTGCTATTTTAAATAAAAAATGTCAGCTGTTAAATAAACAGTTAGATCCTCAAATTCTTGATTACATAGCAGACAACATTGAAACAAATGTAAGAGATTTGGAAGCCGCTTTAATGACTTTAATCAGCTATTCTGAATTAGTTGATAAACCTTTAAACCTTGAATTAGCTAAAACTCAACTAAAAGATATAATCACAAATTCTGTAGAAAATGTTTCTTTGGAAACTATTGAAAAAGTAATTGCAGAAAATTATCAGATTTCTGTATCTGAATTAAAAGGCCGCAATAAAACTAAAAAATTTATTATTCCAAGACAGATTGCAATCTACATAGCAAGAAAAATTACTGAAATTTCTTACACAGAATTGGGTGATGAATTTGGTAAAGATCATTCAACAATTATGTACAATTACCAGAAAATTGAAGATCAAATTAAAGTAGATCCTATTCTGGAACAAAAAATTGACTTATATATCAGACAAATAAAAAGCTATAAAAAGTCTTGAAAATAAGTTAGTAATTTGTGGATAAAGCGTGTAGAATTGTTTAGAATGTGTAAATGTGGATAAATTGTTAATAAAACCAAGTAATTTATAAACAATTTAAAATCATATAAAATAAAGATTTAGATTGCAATCTGTCTTGGAATAATAAATTTTTTAGTTT
>JAIKYZ010000107.1 GCA_024682655.1 Treponema sp. | reverse complement strand
AAAGATTTCAAAGTAAAAAGGAATTGTCAAAAAGGAAAATTCTTAAAAAAGAAAACTTTACAAATATTAAATTTCTTTACAAATATTAAATATTTTTATCAAAAATCTATTGTAAGAAAATTAACGCTACTTTATAATCAAACTAGAATTATTTATAAGAGGTATACAAATTGGCAAAAGGTAAACCTTTAATCAATGTAGAACGATGTAAGGGCTGCGGACTTTGTATAAGATCTTGCCCTAAAAAAATCCTGGAAATGTCTAAAGAAACTAACAGTCAGGGAGTTACTTATCCTGTCTGTATAGACGAAAACGCATGTATTGGCTGTACTTTCTGTGCAATCATGTGTCCAGATTGTGTTATTGAAATAGAAGTGGAGAAGTAATATGGCTGAAAAAGTATTAATGAAAGGAAACGAAGCCATAGGTGAAAGTGCTATCCGCGCTGGCTGTCGTTATTATTTTGCATATCCAATTACACCTCAAAATGAAATTCCTGCATATATGGCAAAAAGACTTCCAGAAATTGGAGGAACTTTTCTTCAGGCAGAAAGTGAATTAGCCGCAATAAATATGGTTTTAGGAGCCTCTGCAGCTGGTGCCCGTTGTATGACATCTTCTTCATCTCCTGGAATTTCTTTAAAACAGGAAGGTTTTTCTTACATTGCAGGATCTGAACTTCCAGCAGTTGTAATTAACATGATGCGTGGAGGTCCTGGACTTGGTAATATTTCTGGTGCCCAGGGAGATTATTTTCAGGCAACCCGCGGTGGTGGTAACGGAGATTATCATACTTTTGTTATTGCACCCGGAAGTGTACAGGAACTTGCCGATTGGACAGTAAAAGCTTTTGATATTGCAGACAAATATAGAATACTTTGTTTAATTTTAGGCGACGGTTATTTGGGACAGATGTCAGAACCTTGTCTTTTACCAGACTTCCGTAAGGATTTACCTAAAAAAGACTGGGCCTTAACTGGTAAAAGAAAGGACCGAGAGCAAAATAAGATTTATTCCCTTAAATGTTCTGGTCCAGACGGGGAATTAAACGAACACATCAATAAACTTTTTGAAAAATATAAAGTTATTCAGGAATGTGAAAGTGCCGCAGATGTTTACGAATGTCAGGATGCAGATTATGTAATCTGTGCTTATGGAACTGCAGCCAGAATCTGTAAAAAAGCAGTAAAAGAATTAAGAAATCAGGGTATTAAAGCAGGACTCTTTAGACCAATCACTTTATGGCCATTCCCAGAAAAACAACTGGAAGAAGCCTGTAAAAATGCAAAGAAGATTCTAACTGTTGAAATGTCTATGGGACAAATGGTTCAGGATATTAAATTATATTCAGGACACCGTCCAAAGGATGTTGATTTTTATGGAGAAGCTGGTGGAGTTCTTCCAAAAGTAGATGCAATTATTGAGAAGGTAAAAAATTATGACTAAGAAATATGAATTTCCAAAATCAATGAAAGATGTTCCAACTCACTATTGTGCAGGCTGTGGACATGGAATTGTACATAAATTAATTTGTCAAATTATAGACGAAATGGATATCCAGGATGAAGTTCTTTTAGTTGCTCCAGTAGGTTGTGCCGTTTATGCCTATAATTATATTGATGTAGATACTTGTGAAGCCGCTCACGGTAGAGCACCAGCAGTTGCAACCGGTATGAAAAGAGTTCATCCCGATAAAACAGTAATTTCTTATCAGGGTGATGGTGATTTACTTGCAATTGGAACCGCAGAAACAATTCATGCTGCAAACCGTGGAGAAAATATTTCAGTTATTTTTATTAATAATGCAATTTACGGTATGACAGGTGGTCAAATGGCTCCAACCTCTTTAGTTGGACAGGTAACTAAAACTACTCCTTATGGACGTAAAGCAGAAGAAGTAGGATATCCAATTAGAGCTTGTGAACTTATTAATACTCTTGTAGAACCAAAATACATTGAACGCTGTGCCGTATACGATGTACAGCATATTAATAAAACAAAGGCCGCAATTAAAAAGGCAATCACTTATCAAAGAGAAGGCAAAGGTTACAGTTTTGTAGAAATACTTTCAATGTGTCCTACAAACTGGGGTGTAAATCCTATTGTTGCAGCAGATTGGGTAAAAGATCAGATGGAACCTTATTATCCACTGGGAGTATTCAGAGACCTCCCTGCAGGAAATGTACCAGAAGCAGCCGCACCAAAAGCCGGTGTTGTATTGCCAAATAAATAAGGAGTAAAAGGATGACAAACGAAATTATTTTTGCTGGATTTGGCGGACAGGGTGTAATTCTTGCAGGAAAAATCCTTGCTTTAGCCGGTATGAGTGATGGAAAATTTGTATCTCATATTCCTTCTTACGGAGCTGCAATGCGCGGAGGTACAGCAAACTGTTCTGTAATCGTTAGCGACGAAGAAATTGCCTCTCCGGTAATTGAAAAACCAGATGTAGTTGTAGCCTTAAATAAACCTTCAATGACTAAATTTGAAGAATGGTTAAAGCCAGGTGGACTTTTAATTTACAATAAATCATTGATTGATATTGAACCAAAAAGAAAAGATATCCGTGCTTTGGCCTTAGACTGTAATAAAATTGCCGAAGAAACAAAAAATCCAAGAGGGGCCAATATGGTTGTTCTTGGTTGTATGGCAAAAGTAATTCCAGGAATGGTATCTTCAATTAAGCCCTTTGAATATGCTTTGGACGAAGCTATTTCCGCAAGAAATAAAAAATATAATCCAATAAATATTGCAACAATTGAAGAAGCTTTTAAGAGGGATTACCAGATTCTCTAACAAAATATTATTCATTAAAACTCCGTTATAATTAAATATTTTTAGCCTATCTGTAGTAAAATCAGACATCTTAAAATACTTAATACATGCGGAGTGATTTATGAAGAGTATTAAACTAAAACTTATTCTTGCTAATATAGGAATAATCCTATTTTCAATTCTTTTAATTTCAGTTCCTGTCGTTTTAATCCAATATAAACAGCAAATGCAAATTACCCAGGATGATGTTCAGGATAAAATTGTTCAAGGACATACAAAAATCAATTTATTTCTGGAAGAGCCTAGAATAATGGTTCAGACAGTAAGTTATTATCTGGACAGCCATCCTGATGATAAAGATAAAATCGAAAATTATTTTGAAGACTTATTAAAAGGAAAAAATTCTTTTTCTGAATTATATTATGCAGGTGCAATTCCTGTAAAAGACGGCGGCTTCTTCTGGGCAAATGACAGATGGCAGCCACCAGCAGATTATGATCAGACAACAAGAGCCTGGTATAAAGCCGGAAAAAATACAAAAAAAGGCCAGCTTACGGTATCAGATCCTTATCTGGATAATGTAACAAATTCTATGGTAGCCGCTATTTCTACCTCTGTAACAAAAAATGGAATATTTTCTGGTGTTGTTGCCTTAGATATTCAGTTAAAAGGTTTAAATGATTTAGTTAGTCCAATTAAGTTATCTAGGTCAGGAAATTCCTTCCTTCTTGATAAAAACGGAAATTTTGTAACAAATCCTGATACCACAAAACTTATGAATAACAACTTTTTTACAGATTATTCCTTAGAAGATTATCAAAGTAAAATCAATGACGAAGATATCTTCTTTATTGATAATGATGGAAAGGGAAATTACTTTGCAGCAAGAGTTGTTAGTAAAGAAAGTGGATGGATATTTGTTACAGTAGGTCCAAGAAAAGAACTTTTAGAGGGTGTATATTCAAGTTTGAAGATCGTAATTACTTTATCCCTTGTTGGACTTCTTTTAGGTATTTTAATAGCAATTGTTCTTTCTCATTCAATTATTAAGCCAATCATTATTGTAAAAGACACAATTAATGGAATTGCCAGTGGAAATGCCGATTTGACTAAGAGAATCGAAATAAAATCAAAAGACGAAATTGGAGCACTGGTAGGAGGTTTTAACCGCTTTTCAGAAAAACTCCAGACTATTATTAGTGATGTAAAGAACTCAAAAGAAACTCTTTCAGATGCTGGTTCAGATTTGGATGAAAGTTCTCAAGATGCCGCAAGTGCAATTACTCAAATTATCGCAAATATTGAAAGTATGCACGGTCAGATTAATCATCAGCACAATTCTGTAACAGAAACCGCCGGGGCAGTAAACGAAATTGCTTCAAATATCGAATCTTTGGAAAGAATGATTAACAACCAGTCTACAAGTGTAAGTCAGGCATCTGCAGCAGTAGAAGAAATGATTGGAAACATTCGATCTGTTAATAATTCGGTAGAAAAAATGGCAGAATCTTTCCACTCCCTTGAAACAACCGCCATCAGTGGAATTGATAAACAAACAGACGTAAATAAGAAGATTGAAGAAATCGAAAATCAGTCACAGATGTTACAGGAAGCAAACCAGGCAATTGCAAATATCGCAAGTCAGACTAACTTACTTGCCATGAACGCCGCAATTGAAGCCTCTCACGCCGGTGAAGCAGGTAAAGGTTTCTCTGTTGTTGCTGACGAAATCAGAAAACTTTCAGAAACTTCAACAGCCCAATCTAAAACAATTGGTGACCAGCTCAGTAATATTAAAAACTCAATTTCAACAGTAGTAGTAGCATCTTCAGAATCAAGTCAGGCCTTTTCTTCGGTATCAGATAAGATTCAGGAAACAGACCAGCTTGTAGAACAGATTAAAGCAGCCATGATTGAACAGATGCAGGGATCTCAGCAGATTAGCGAAGCCCTCCATGTTATGAATGACAGTACAATCGAAGTTCATTCAGCTTCTGCAGAAATGAGTGAAGGAAATAAAGCAATTCTGGAAGAAGTTAAAAATCTTCAGAATGCAACCGCTGTAATGAAAGAAAGTATGGAAGAAATGTCTATTGGTGCTCAAAAAATCAACCAAAGTGGAACAACTTTACGCAAAGTAGATATAAAGATGAGAGAATCAATTACAGCAATTGGTGAACAGATTGACCAGTTTAAGGTATAAAATCTAAGACCTGGACTTAAAAAAAGACTGTCTTTCTATAAATGGGAAGGACAGTCTTTTTTTTATTTTTCTTACTAGATAAAAATCAAGTGAAAGAATACAATCAAAATTACTATGGATGATAAAGAATATTATTCACTTATGAACAGATCTTCTTCCTGGGCCCTGCAAGAAGCATTAAAAAAATCTCAAAAAGAAAAAAATAATAAATCCAGAAAAGAAGGAACTTATTCAAATCTGGAAGCAAGACAGGGTAGAGCGGATGCAGAAATGTTGATGGAAAAGAAAAATCTTACCTTTAATGATGATTCACAATCCTAATAAAAATAAAAATAATTCAAAATTATTTAATTTTTTATAACTTTGTGATAAAATATTAAAAGAGCAAAAAAAAGCCGGCTACGAACTGGCAACTTTCGTAGTCGGCCTAAATATATTGTTTTTATAAGAGCCTGTTTCAATCAAAGTCTATTTAAGTTTTCGCTTAATATAGGACTTTAAGTAGGAAAGAGCACCAACTGAACAACCGATTGAAACAAGAATTACTGCATCCATAAAATCCTCCATTTCTACACCTCATTCATTTGTTAGTCTTACCTAACAACTATAATATACAGAGAATTAATCTTTTATGCAAGTAAATTCGTAAAAATTCTTCATTATTTTTTATTTTTTTATAATTTTTTTTACCAGCCCTCGATTTCTTTAATTTTATTAAATTTATTTAATATTATTAAAGTTTTTTATTGATTTTTGTCCAATAATTCACTAATATACAAATATTAAAACCTTATGGAGGTGAATATGAACGATGAAATTAAGGCCGTAGCCGATCGTCTTATTGGTTTACGTGAAATTATGGATGTTTCTTTAGAAGAAGCCGCAAAAGTATGTAATATTTCAATTGATCAGTATAAGACTTACGAAACAGGAAATGTAGATATTCCTGTTGGAGTTTTACAATCAATGGCTCATGAATATGGTATTGATTTGGGAACATTAATTTCTGGAAATGAACCTCACATGCATTCTTATTGTCTTACAAAAAAAGACAAGGGACTTTCAGTTCAAAGAAGAAATGATTATGAATATCAGGCATTATCAACAGGTTTTCAAAATCGAAAAGCAGATCCTTTTATTGTACAAATTACACCAGAAAGAACAAAAGAGATTCACTTCAATTCACATCCAGGCCATGAGTTTGAGTACATGATTGAAGGTTCTATGAAATTAGTAGTAGACGGAAAAGAATTAATCCTTGAAGAAGGGGACTCAGTTTATTTTGATGCAAGTAAAAAACACGGTATGCAGGCATTAAATGGCAAAAATGCCAAATTTCTGGCAATTATCATCTAATTTTAGAATTGGCCAGAAATATTTAGATACTAAGGACTTATTATATGTTAGAGCAATTTTTAGAGAGAACAGAATTTAAAGACTATAAAGATTTTTTTGAGAACTATAAAATCAAAGTTCCTCAGAATTTTAACTTCGGTTACGATGTAGTAGACTACCTTGCAGAACACAATCCAGATGCAACTGCTATGATTTGGTGTAACGATAATGGCGAAGAATTACGTCTTACCTTTAAAGAAGTAAAAGAAAGATCAGACAGAGCAGCCGCCTTTATGATGAAAATTGGAATTAAACGCGGTGATTTTACAATGCTTATTTTACAGCGCCGCTATGAATTCTGGATTACAATTATTGCTCTTCACAAAATCGGAGCTTCGGTTATTCCTGCAACACATATGCTCACAACCGAAGATATCGTTTACCGCTGTAAAGCAGCAGGAATTAAACATGTATTTGCTGTTCATGACAGAGAAATCTTTAATTATATAGAAAAGGCCCAGGAAGAATGTCCAAGCCTTAAAAATCTTGTTGGAGTTGCACCTTTTGGAATTGATACAGGCCTAGATGAAGACTTCTTAAAAGCCCATCCAAAATGGATAGATTTTTCCCGTTCTTATAAGGCCGTAACTCAAGAAGATTTAGATAAATTCCATGCCTTAAAAAGAGAAGATATCTCTAAAAATGATGATGTTTTCCTTTCTTATTTTACATCAGGAACAACAAGTCATCCAAAATTGGTATCTCACAATTTCTTATATCCACTGGGACACATTGTAACTGCTTCTTACTGGCAGCAGGTAAAAAAAGGTGGACTGCATCTTACCGTAGCAGATACAGGATGGGGTAAGGCAGTTTGGGGAAAATTATATGGACAGTGGATTGCTGAATGTGCAGTATTTATTTATGACTATCACGCAAAATTTAAGCCAATAGATTTGTTGCATCAGATTGAAAAACATCATATTACTTCTTTCTGTGCACCACCTACAATTTACAGATTTTTAATTCAGGAAGATTTATCAAAGATTGATTTTTCATCTTGCCAGCATTGGTCAACCGCAGGTGAACCACTTTCCGAAGAAGTATGGAACCGCTGGAAAGAGATTACCGGAAAAGAAATCCGCGAAGGTTTTGGTCAGACAGAAACAACCCTGTCCCTATTTAATTACGGAAACGAACCTATTAAACCCGGCAGCCTTGGAAAATCAGCTCCTTACTACAATGTTACTTTACTTGATGATGAAGGAAATAAAGTACAGGACGGTGAAATTGGTGAAATCGCAGTTGAATTAAAAGATGGTAAAACATTCCCTGGCTTATTCATGACTTACTTTGGAGATCCTGAAAAAACTAAAAAAGTTATGCACGATGGTTATTACCACACTGGAGATAATGCCTGGCGAGACGAAGATGGTTATTTCTGGTTTACCGGTAGAAATGATGATGTAATTAAATGTTCCGGTTATAGAATTGGTACTTTTGAAGTTGAATCAGTTCTTATGCAGCACCCAGCAGTTGTTGAATGTGCCGTTACCGGAGCTCCAGATCCAATTCGTGGTCAGGTTGTAAAGGCAACAATCGTTCTTGCAAAGGGTTACCAGCCTAGTGATGATTTGATCAAAGACATTCAGGTTTTTGTAAAGAAAACTACAGCACCTTACAAATATCCAAGAGTAGTTGAATTTGTAACTGAATTACCAAAAACAATTTCTGGAAAAATACGAAGAAATGTAATTCGTGATGCAGATAAACAATAATTTGAAAATTTAATATAATGAAGTCCTGGCTATTTTTAGTCAGGACTTTAATTTTAAATTAAGAAAAAGAGTTTTATATGCCAGAGATTTCAGAAATCAAAATGTACGCTAGAAAAAATGATGTTCCAATCATGCAGGATCAATCCCAGCAATTTATCTGCGAATACATAAAAAATCACAATTACAAAAATATTCTCGAAATTGGAACTGCAATCGGTTATTCAACAATTCAATTTGCCAGATGTGCAGACGACGTAAAAGTAACCAGTATTGAACTTGATATCGACAGATTTATAAAAGCCAGACAAAATGTCGAAGACTGCGGTTTACAGGACAGAATTACTTTAATCAACGAAAATGCTTTGGATACTCAGACGGACGAAAAATTCGATTTAATTTTTATCGACGGTCCCAAAGCCCAGTACATTAAATTTTTCGAAAAATACAAAAAAAATTTAAATCCTAATGGGGTAATCATAAGTGATAATCTTTACTTCCACGGTATGGTCGAAGACTTAACCCTGACTCATAATTACAGCACAATTAAGCTGGTAAAAAAAATCAGAAAATATATTGATTTCTTAAAAAATAATGAGGAATTTTCCACAGAATTTTTTGAACTTGGAGATGGAATTTCGGTAAGTTCCCCTAAGAACTCTATTGAAAATTAAAGTTCAAATACATAAAATAAAAATAGTTTTATATAAAATTAATACCAGGAGTATTTATTATGAAAAAAATTATGACTATAGCAGCCGCAATTTTATCTTTAGGCTTGATTTTTACATCATGTACAAAAAAAGAAGGTAAAACTTCAGGCTCTGCTAATTCTGAACCAGTAACAGTTGAAATCTGGCATACTTACAATGGAACTCAGCAAGAATGTTTAAACCAGATGGCAGAGGATTTTAACGCCTCTCAATCAAAGTACATTGTTAAAATTATGGCCCAGGATTATAAAGGATTTGCAGATACTGTATACAATGCAGTAGCAAATAAAATAGGTCCAAGTATCATTTTTAATTAAGGAAGTACAGCAGTTGATTATGCAAACCAGGGCTTGGCAGTAGATATCAGAAAATACATGGAAGAAGATGTAAAAAAAGGCGACACTTCTATGCAGGATATCATTAATTCTTTGCCAGAAGCAATGAAAACAGATGTTTACGGATTTGCTGACGGTGGTATTTATTATCTTCCAGGATGTACAACAGGTCCTGTTTTCTTCTACAACAAGACTCTTTTTGATGAATTAGGACTTTCAGCTCCAAAAACTTGGGAAGAATTGGAAAGCCTTTCTAAAACAATTTACGAAAAAAGAGGTATTTCAGCTTACCACGCCGATGGTCTTGTAGATATTTTACAGACATTAATTATGCAAAATGACTTAGGCTACATTGATGTAAAAAATAAAAAAATCACTTTTGCAAACGAAAAAATGGTAGAAATCTACAAATGGTATGCAGATATGTGTAAAAAAGGATATTTTGAATTCAACACAATCGGTCAGTATTCTTCAGAAGATTTAAGTAATGGTGATATTGCTATTTTCTCTGGTTCTTGTGTAAACGATCAGTATGTTCAGATTCCAGATGGAGAAATTGGAATGGCTCCTTTACCAAGAAGTATTGGTGATAAATCTTTCTACACTGCTTGGAACCGTGGACCAATCTTCCTTATGCAATCAGAAGAAGTAAATCGTGGTGCTTATGAATTTATTAAATTCTTCTTACAGCCAGAAAACAATTCTAAATGGGCTCAGATGAACTCAGCCCTTGCACCTTATGGAACTACACAAAAAATAGAAAACTATAAGAACTACATCAATAACCTTCCAGAAGGAAAGGCTCTTCCTTATGTTCAGGCAAACCTTGATATTTCTGGTTCTTTCCCAAATGTTACTGGTTCAGCAGCTATAAGACGTTATCTTGAAGAATATTTAAATAATATTGTTGATGATCAGATTTCAGCAGAAGAAGCTGTAAAAAAACTTGAAATTGATTGTAACAATGCTTTAGCAGGAAAATAAATAATTCATGAAAGTAAGACTAGAAAACATAAGCAAAAGTTTTGGGCAAAATCTGGCTGTTGATAATTTTTCGGCCATTTTGCCCGATGGAAAATTAATCTGCCTTTTAGGACCTTCCGGCTGTGGAAAATCAACCCTTTTAAATATGCTTTGCGGCATTTTAGAAGCAAGCCAGGGTAAAATTTTCTTTGATGAAGAAGAGGTAAGTAATTTACCTCCAGATCAAAGAGGAATAGGCATGGTTTTCCAAAATTATGCTCTTTATCCCCATATGACGGTTCTGGACAATATTTCCTTTCCTCTGGAAGTTCAAAAATTATCCAGAAAAGAAAGAAAGGAAAAGGCAATTGAAATTGCAAAACTAGTTCATGTTGATAACTTACTTTCAAGATATCCAGGAGAACTGAGCGGTGGTCAGCAACAGCGTGTAGCCATCGCCAGAGCCCTGGTAAAAAATCCAAAATTATTATTGATGGATGAACCTCTTTCAAATCTTGATGCCCGCTTAAGACTGGAAATGAGGGAAGAAATCCGCAGAATTCAAAAAGAAACAAAAGTTACTACAATTTTTGTAACTCACGACCAGGAAGAAGCTATGTCTATTTCTGACAGTATTTTCTTAATGAAAAAAGGCTCTTTAATTCAAGAAGGGATTTGTCAGGAACTTTATAATCAGCCAAACTGCCAGTTTGTTGCAGACTTTTTAGGAAATCCGCCAATTAATAAAATTCAAATTGAATATAAAGCTTTGATGGATTTATTTAATACTCTTGGTAAAAAAATTGAAAATCCAGAAAAATTAGAAAATCGCTCTTTACTTTTGGCAATTAGACCGGAAGCTTTTAATCTGGACAAAAAAATAAAAGGCAAAATTCTTTCAATTTCGGAAATGGGTAAGGAAGAAATACTTACTCTAGACTTTTTAAATCACACTGTAAGAGCAATAATCAACAGCGAAGAAGAATTAGAAGTTGGACAGGAAATATCTCTTGGCTTAAAAAACAAGGGAATCTTCATTTTTGATTCAAATTCAGGAGAGCGTTTATTTTGAAATATTCTCCACTAAGAAGAAAAATCTTAAACATTACAGAACCTTACTTATATCTTCTTCCTTTTTTAATTGGAATAATTATTTTTATTTTATATCCGGTAATAAATGTTTTTTTAATTTCGTTTAAAGAAGAATATTCTTATCTAAAGAACACTTATAATGGCTGGAGTTTAGATAATTACAAACAGGTTTTTGCAGATCCAAAATTTCGTTCTGCAATGATAAATACACTTTTATATGTATTATTTGTTGTCCCAATAAGTACAGCAATTGCAATCATATTTGCAAATCTTCTAAATCAAAAAATTAAGGGTGCCGCAATTTTCCAGACTGCATTTTTTATGCCAATGGTAACTTGTATTACCGCAGTTGGACTTGTATGGCGCTTTATGTATAACAAAAAATACGGGGTTATAAACTGGTTTCTATCTTTATTTGGAATAGAAAATATAGGTTGGGTAACAGATTCAAAATGGTCACTTCTGGCCCTGATTATTTTTGGAATATGGAATATTTTACCTTTTACAATAATTTTATTGATATCAGGTCTTCAGAACATAAATGAGATTTACTATACCGCAGCAAAGGTAGACGGGGCAAAAAATACAAAAATATTTTTTAAAATTACTTTACCTTTACTGTCCCCAACAATTTTTTTAGTTTCAATTATTAACACAATCTCGGCTTTTAAGGTTTTTAGTGAATTATATCCGCTCTTTAATGGAAAACCCGGACCTTATTATAATTTATACACCGTTGTTTATTACATCCGTTACGCAATGATGGAACGCCGCGATTATGGTTTAGCAGCCGCCGCCGCAGTAATTTTATTTATCTGCGTAATGATTTTTACAATTTTCCAGTTGATGGTAAGAAAACAAATGAAAATAAGAGGCTTAAAATAATGAATAAAAATCAAAAAAGTCTTGTAAAAAAAACAATTCAAAAGACCTTTCTCTATCTGATTTTATCAATAGCTTCACTTATTATGATTTTTCCTTTTATCTGGATGTTACTGGGAGCTTTTAAAACCCATGCCGAAATCATTCAAAATCCACCCAAGTTTTTTCCATCACATTTTTCCTTTGTAAATTTCAAAAAAGCTTTTTCAATGGCACCCTTTGGAAAATATTTTTTAAATTCTTTAATTGTAATGATGGTAAATACTGTATTAACAGCAATCACTTCTATTTTCGGTGCCTTTGTATTCTCCAGATTAAAATTCCCCGGCAAAGAAATATTATTTTCAATTTTGCTTAGTTTAATGATGATTCCTTTTGAAATGCTGATTATCACAAACTACACAACTATCGTAAAAATGAATTTATATAATACCTTGCCAGCCTTAATTTTGCCTTTTATCTCCAGTATATTTTATACTTACATTCTCCGTAATTTTTTTGATACCGTTCCCCAAAGTCTTTATTACTCTGCAAGAATTGATGGTGCTTCTAACTGGAAATTTCTCTGGAGAATCCTTGTTCCAATGGCAAAACCCTCTTTATTTACAATAATTTTATTAAATGCCCTGGCCAGCTGGAATTCTTTTATGTGGCCTTTATATATTACCTCAGATTCAAGATCAAGAACCCTGCCATACGGACTTCAGGTATTTACAACAGAAGCAGGTTCCTTCCCGGAATATCTTATGGCGGCTTCGACAGTAATTGTTTTACCAATGATAATTTTATTCTTATTTGCCCGTAAATATATTATAAGCGGGGTAGTAAGAGGCGGATTAAAAGGATAATTTTTTATTATTTATTCCTTAAAAAGATATTGACATATAATATTTTATTATAGTGTGTTATAATTAAATATTATGAATGTTCTTGCAGTTGATGATGAATCAATATCACTAGAATGTTTAAGTATTGTTCTCAATGAAATGTCAGAAATTGAAAATGTACATACTTTTTCTGATGCTGATTCAACTTTAAACTGGATAAAATCAAAAAAAGAAGAAGCAAATAAAATTGATATTGCCTTCCTTGATATAGAAATGTGGGGAAAAAATGGCCTCTTCCTTGCTTCTGAAATAAGAAAATTTCTTCCACAATGTAAAATAATCTTTGTTACCTGCAATCCAAAATACGCAATTGACGCCTTCCAGATGCATGCAAATGGCTATATTGTAAAACCAGCAACTGCAGAATCTATAAGAAAGGAGCTGGATTTCTTAAAAAATAATATGCAGTTTCCTGAGGATAAAAATCAGACAGAAAAACTTAGAGTTCAATGTTTTGGAAATTTCGAAGTATTCTATAAAGGCCATAATGTAAAATTTGGTCTTTCAAAATCAAAAGAGTTATTAGCTTATTTAGTTCACAAAAAAGGCTCTTCTTGTTCAACTTCAGAAATTGCTTCAGTTTTATTCGAAAACAGAACAGATAATGACTCATTACAAAGTCAGGTTAGAAATATGATTTCTAATTTAAAAAAATCTCTTGAAGCAGTCGGATTAGATCCAAATAAATTACTCATTAAAACAAGAGGCTATATAGCAATCAATACAGATGAAATTTTATGTGATTTCTATGATTTCCTTAATGGAGATCCAGCCTCTATAAATTATTATAACGGGGAATACATGTCCCAATATTCCTGGTCAGAGTTTACAATCGGATATTTAGAGAGACAGTTAAACAGATAGTTATAAGTGCGGTTTTATTGCTTTTTTATTGCAATTTATGTACGAAAAGGACCTATAATCATATGAAAATGAAATTATTCAGCGATAAGAAGAATAAAATATTTTATATCTATCTCATTTTGATAATTATAGTTGCCATTCCCTTAGCCTTATTGGGCATTTTTCTTTACGGCCATGGCATAATTAGTTTCGTATACGCCACAAACAATAATTATTTAACAGATCTTACCAGACATAAAACAAAACTTTTTGAAAAAGAAATAGATGAAGAATACAATAATCTAAGAAATATCATTAAGAGAGTAGAATATAATTTTGAGAATGGATATTACAAAAACACAGAGGATTTTAGACAGGCCCTGAACAAAGAAGCTCAATTTCATGGATATAAAGGTATATTTTTAATTAAAGCCAATGATGAAGTTCAGAATCTTAATTCAGACTCAACTTATTTAATCAACACTATAAAATTAAATTTTTATCGAAAAGATAAGTTTATTGTAAGACTGCCAGAAAATGAAACTATCCCAGATAATACAGGTTTAATCGGTACCAGATGTAAATTAACTCAGATAAATGGAGAATCTTATTCTGGAATTTGTGCAATTGTCGATTTAAAACATTATGTCAACAAGTTATTTGAATCAAATTACGAAGTTCACCTGAATAATTATATTTGTTATGAATCTGGTAATATTTTAATAAGCAACTCCCGCGAAAATATCAACAACTTTTTTATGGTTTTATCTCAATCTACTTTTAAGCATTTAGATCTGGATAGAATTTTCAAGAAAATAAAAAACAAAGAAAATTTCTTCTTTTCTTTTAAATACAAAGATCGTGAAATTTATGCCCGAATAGAAAATATGAAATATGACAATTTTTTCTTGGTGGCTACAATTCCTCAAACGCAGTTTAGTCAAAGTTCAAGAAGATTTATTGTTCCGGCAATCTTATTTA
>JAIKYZ010000094.1 GCA_024682655.1 Treponema sp. | reverse complement strand
TGTTTACTTCTTTTGCAAAATCGTAAAGGCTAATAGAAGTATAATCTGCAAAATTGTAAATTCCATAAGATGGGGCAGAATTCTTTCCAAAAAAAGCCTTTGCTGTAATTGATTTTTGAATTAATTCTGTTACCAAATGTGCTAAATCTGATGAATTTACTGGGGAAATCATTACATCATTTGGGATAGAAATATTTGACTCATTCCTTAATTGATTAATTAATTTACAGAAATAATTTTTTGAATCTAAACCGTAAATAAAACTGTTTCTGATAATGTAATATTGATTCATTTCTTTACGGAGAGAAAATTCACCTTCGTTCAGGGCCTGTCCATACAAGGACTGGGGATTTTTTATACTTTCTTCGGTATAGGCTTCTTTTGAAGAACCATCAAATACATCTGAATAAGAAATATTAATTACTTTTGCACCAATTTCTCTACAAACTCTGGCAAGATTTGTAATGCCCTTAGAATTAATATCAAAAATTTTTTCTTTATTTTCTTCGCTTTCGCTTTCAGGATAATAAGATGCGCAGTTAATTATCCAGTTTATTTTTCTGTATTCATGTGGAATTTTTGAAGGAAATGAAGCTTTTGTTTCTATTTCTTTTACAAATTTTAATATTTCTTCATAACTTGTAACATCAACTTCAGTATCTGTTCCCTGCCAGTATAAATCACTAGCCTCAAGATTTCTGCAAATTTCGCTTCCTAATAAACCCTTACATCCTGTAACCCAAATCATCTTGCCCCTCACTAATTTTTATTATATGAAATATTTAATTTCTATTCAATAAAATAGAAATTTTTATCTCTTGGGTATATAATTTAATATATGATTTCAAACAATGTTAAGCAAATAATTGAAAGTCCTTCTAATGGTGTTATCAGAAAAATGTTCGAAGAAGGCGCTCTACTCAAAAAAAAGTACGGTCCAGATAAAGTATATGATTTTAGTATTGGAAATCCTGATTTAGATCCTCCTGCTAAAGTAAAAGATGCTCTTAAAAAAGTTGCACAAGATGACAGTCATTTATGTCATGGATATATGCCTAATCCTGGTTATCCAGAGGTAAGGGCTGCAATGGCAAAAAAAACAAGTCTCGAACAGGGAATTGATATTGATTTTAACAATGTAGTTATGTCAGTTGGGGCTGCCGGAGCTATAAATGTTACTTTAAAGGCCCTTTTGGACCCCCAAGATCAGGTTATAATTCCTTGTCCTTATTTTGCAGAATATAATCATTATGTTCATAATCATAATGGAATTGTTGTAGGCGTAAAAACCAAAGATGATTTTGGCCTTGATACAGAAGAAATAAAAAAAGCCTTAAACGAAAAAACTGCCGCAATTTTAATAAATTCTCCAAATAATCCAACTGGAAGAATCTATGGTGATGAAGAAATTGACCAATTAGTAAAAATATTAAATGAGCATGGCCAAAAAACTGGAAGATATCCATATATAATTTTGGATGAACCTTACAGAGCAATTACTTACGATGGCAAAAAAGTTGCAGCTCTTTTCCCAAAATATAAATATGCTGTAGTTGTAACAAGTTTTGCTAAAAATCTAAGTTTACCTGGAGAAAGAATTGGTTACATTTGTGTAAATCCTTTAAATCCTGAAGCAAAAGACTTTATTGCAGCTGCAATTTTTGCAACTAGAGTTTTAGGCTTTGTAAATGCTCCAGCAGTTTTTCAGAAAGTCATTAAAGATTCCTGGGATGCTGACTGTGATTTTTCAACTTATGAAAAAAGACGTAATGAAATTATTGAAGTAATGGAATATGCCGGCTTAAAGTATATAAGACCAGAAGGGGCCTTTTATTTATGGGTAAAAGTTCCTGATGGCTGGAATGATGATGATATGGCTTTTACAGAGCATTTAAAGAAATTTAATATTTTATGCGCTCCAGGCTCTGGTTTTGCTGGTAAGGGCTGGTTTAGAATTGCATATTGTTGTTCTGAATCAAGCATTATAAATAGTAAAGAGGCTTTTAAAAAGGCCGTAGAAAGTAAATAAATCTTATTAAAAGGGGATTGTCTTATATGAAAATATTAATGATTACTTCGGAAACTGTTCCATTTGCAAAAACTGGCGGTCTTGCCGATGCTGTCTCAGCTTTAGCCTTAAATCTTTCAAAACAAGGTCATGACGTTAGAATTGTTATGCCTAGATTTTATAAAATTGACAGAACAAAATTAAAACCAATCGAAACACCTGTTGCAGTTGCTGCAGGTCAAGTTGAAACCTGGGTAAAATTTTACAGATCAGAATTACCAAATTCTAATGTACCGGTTTATTTTATAGATCACGAGCAGGCTTATGGACGTGATGGAATTTATGGTACCAAGTCTGAGCCAGATTTTCATGATAATCCATATAGATCCGCTTTACTTTGTCATGGTGCCTTTCAGTTATGCCGTATGTTGGGCTGGTATCCAGATATTATGCACGCCCACGACTGGTTCTGTGCCCTTGTTCCAGTAATTTTAAAATGCCTTTGTAGAAATGGATATTTCGCTCACACTGCTTCTGTTTTTACAATTCATAATTTGGGATATCAGGGTGTATATGGTAAAGATTCTTTCCCTGCTTTGGGATTAGACTGGGGATTATATTATGGTGGTGGACTTGAACATCACGGGGCAATTAATCTTTTACAGGCTGGTATTTCCTGTGCAGATATGATAACTACCGTTTCCCCAACTTATGCCTATGAAATGCAGTCACTTGAAGGTGGTTTTGGCCTTGATGGACTTTTAAGAGTTCGTTCAGATGTAGTAAAAGGTGTTTTAAACGGTTGTGATTTAGAAACCTGGAATCCAAAGACAGATAAATTATTGCCTGCCAATTATGACGCAAAAAATCTTGCCAACAAAGCAAAATGTAAGGCCGCCCTCCAAAAGAAAATGGGGCTCCCTGTAAATCCAGACATTCCTTTGATTGGTATAATTACAAGACTTGCGGATCAAAAGGGTATTGCAGAAGTTTTTGCTCCATCTTATGGTTCAATTTACAGTATGTGTAATAATATGGATTTACAATTCGCAGTTTTAGGTAGTGGAGAACGCTGGTGCGAAAATGAAATTAATGCCCTTCAGTCAAAATTACCAAATCTTAGAGCCTATATTGGTTACGACGAATCTTTATCTCATTTAATAGAAGCAGGTTCAGATTTCTTCTTAATGCCTTCAAAATACGAGCCTTGTGGTTTAAATCAGATGTATTCTATGTTGTACGGTACTTTGCCAATTGTAAGAAGAACCGGTGGTTTAGCAGACACTGTTGAACAATACAATGAATCAAATGGTGATGGAACTGGATTCTTATTTGATTCCTTAACTCCAGGTGCAATTTATGACACTGTAGGCTGGGCTCTTTATGCTTACTACAACAAAAAAGATCATATTAAAAAGATGCAGATTAAAGGTATGACTAAGGATTTCTCTTGGGAAAAGAGTGTTCACGGGTACCTTGATATTTACAGTCAGGCTTTGATGAGAGGCTGTGGCGTAAATACTGCTGACTGGAAATAAAAAGATTTCTTTTAATTAGAATTCGTACCACTGTTCATCGTTTGTAAGATACCAGTCGGCAATTATAGACGATGAACTTGGTCCACACCAGGAAATACTTCCATCATTATTTAAGATTACAACTCTGTTTTTATTCTGATATAAACTCTTTGGAATTGAAGCAGATCTGTTGTAACTAAAGCGTTTTTTGCTAACAAGGTTGTAACAATAAACTTTATTTTTTCCAATATTTGTATAGAGATTATCCTTGCACAAATAGGTAAAGGCATCTGAATCTTCATTTGAGAATTTTAAGATATTTTTAAAGATTTTTGTCTTTGTATCATAAGAAAAAACATAAGTTATGCTTCCTGTCGATTCAGAAATAAGATTCATACCGTAAATAGTATTTCCGTCACTACTTAAAGCATAAGCAACATTTCCTTTTAAACTTAAAGGAACAGTCTCTTTTGTTGTCATATTTACACATAAAAGTGGCACTTGTGGATTCGAAGCCGAAGATTTTGCAATATAAATATTTCCGTCATTTGCTAAGATTGCATCTTGAACACCAGTTCCAGAATATATTTCTTCTAACTTTTTATTTTCATAATCATAAATATTAACAATTGAGTTACTTTCAATTTCTATAATGTATTTTTTACCATTAAGATCACAAACTCTTAAGTTTTGTAAGGAACTCTTAGGTGTAAATAAATTTGTTCTTGATTTATTTGTAAAATCAACTAATTCAACAGCTTCATTAGAACTTTTTGTCCAAAGAACGGCAGAATTTTCATCAAATGTAGAAATATTAGAGTGATTACTTATTTCAATTAATTTATTAATCATGCCAGAATCATAAGAGGAAAGATAAATTCCCTTGTTTGTAAGAAAGTAAAAATCATCCTTTGAAGTATCAATATCAAGAATTTTGGCATAAGTATTTTCTGTAATTTCTAGAATATTTTCGCTGCTCTGTGTAATATTATTTTCTGTAATATAAACAGAGCCATTTCTTCCTCCAAAATAAAAATTATTAAAATCTTTTGCGCCAATATTAATACCAGATTGGCCTCGTGGACCTCTAAAAGTTTTTACAATTCTTGGATTACTTACTGTCAAATCTTCATCATTATTTTCAAGCATATAAATTGTATAATTATTTTTTCCGTCATATTCAGAATAATACAAATTGTAATCTTTTGAATTTGAGATAATTAAAGGATTTTGGCAGGAAATTGATGAAACTGTGGATCCTGTAAAGGCATTTATAATATAAATCTTATCATCTTTTATACCGGCAAGAAATTTATTTTCATTAAACATTACAGGATTTGTAAGCCCCTGAATTGTATTTAATTTTCCCTTAATTTTACCAGTTGAAAGATTATAATAAGAAATGGAACCCGCTGGGGAGTAAAAGGCTACAGTTTTTTCGGTTTTACTTGTATTGATGTAATTTACAATACTTGTATTAGTTGTAATTTTATCTACAATTCTCCATTCCCCGGTCTTAATAAAAATTGCACCGTCTACAGTTGCTGTTCCAACAATTAAATAAGTTCCTTTTGAAGAAAATGAAAGGGCAGTGATTGAATCATTAAATTTCTTTTGATAAATTCGACTTAATTTTTTCCAATCCCAAACACTTACTTTATTTACTGCTCCTCCGTCACTTTCGTAAACGGCAAGAAGTTTTCCATCTGGCGAAACCGAAATTAATTTAATTCCAACATCCGAGATTTGATAATGTTCACCTTGATTATCTGGTGTCCATCTAATTACAAAACCATCTTCTCCACTTGTAAAAAAGGCTTCTTCTCCCATTTCAGTTTTAATGTTTGTAAAAATATTTGAAACAGAAGCCTGATGTGATTGTGTTGAAATATGTGATTGAGCCCATAAGTTAAACGAAATTAATAAAATTGAAAAAGAAAAAATAATTTTTTTCATTATAATCCCCTTATTTATGAATGAAATAAGAAATATCCCCAACACATCCTATTATAAATAAAAACAGGATGAATGCTAATCCAATAAACTGAATATAATATTGAATCTTTGGTTTTATTTTTTTTCTTGTAATTGCTTCTATTAAAGCTAATAAAATTAAACCGCCGTCAAGAATTGGTATTGGCAGCAGATTCATAATTCCTAAGGATAAGGAAATTAAGCCCATAAGACTTAAAATTGAAACCAGACCATTTCTAAAATCGGCCTTAAAACTTTCTTCGATTGTTGCTCCCAGCAAATTAGTTACTCTTACCGGGCCAGAAACAGTATTTGCAATATTTACACCTTTAAATAATACTCCAATACTTTTAAAAGTTAATTTTGTATATTCAAAACATTCTTTAAATCCCTGTCCAATTGCAGGAAAAAATGAATACCTTTCTGCTTCTTTTTCCAAAAGTGAATTTGTATCTGCGGCAATTCCTATTTTACCAATGCCGCTTTCTTTATCCAATTCAGAATGTACAGTAAATTCTAAAATTTCCCCATTTCTGTCAACGGTAATTTTAATATCTTCATCAGCCTTGGTGGAAATCTCACTTATAATTTGAGAAAAATCTTCTACTTTTTCATTATTGATTTTGATAATTTTATCACCAGTTTTTATACCAGCATTTTCTGCTGCCATAGAAGAATTTTCATAAAGTTCGTTTGCAAGAATAATTTGATTGGAGTAAGAATAATATTTATAACCTACGCCCGCTATAATTGAAAAAGAAATTACTGCAAGAATTAAATTAATAAAGGGGCCTGCAAAGCCAATAAAGGCTCTTTTTATTGGAGAAACGCCATATAAAGAATCTGAATCTCCATTAATTTCAGCTTGATTATTTTCCAGGGCCTTTTGAAAATCTTTTTCTCCCTTCATTCCACAGTAGCCGCCAAGAGGAATCAAAGAAAGTCTAAAATCTGTATCTCCAAATTTTTTATGTAATAATACAGGTCCAAAACCTACAGAAAAGGATTCAACTTTTACACCAAAAATTTTTGCTGCTATAAAATGACCAAACTCATGAAAAACAATCAATAAAACAAGACCAATTAAGCCGTAAAGCCATTTCATATCAACTCCTTTGCATAATTCCTTGCCTGATTATCTATTTCAAATACTTCTTCAAAGGATTTTGGTAAGTCTTTCCAGTCCTTGACTAAAACTTCTTTTACAATTTTTGCAATATCTTGATAAGAAATCTTTTTATCTAAAAAGGCATTAACTGCAATTTCGTTTGCGGCATTAAATACAATTGTATGAGTATTTCCCAATTTTGCAGAATCATAGGCGTATTGTAAAAGTGGAAAATCATCGAATCTAGGTTTAAAGAAAGTCAATTCCTTGTCAAATAAATCGAATTTTTTAAGATAGTTATATCGGTTTTCCGGCCAGTAAAGGGCATTAATTATGGGATGTTTCATATCAGGCTTTGAAATCTGAGCATATAACATACCATCTTTACTTCTTACCAGAGAATGAACAATACTCTGTGGATGAACAATTACTTCAATATTACTAATATCAGTATCAAAAAGGTACATTGCTTCAATTACTTCAAGACCTTTATTTGCCAAAGTTGAAGAATCTATCGTAATTTTTTTACCCATCTTCCAGGTTGGATGATTTAGAGCTTTTTCCACACTTATATTTTTAAGTTCTTCTTTGCTGTAATTTCTGAAAGGTCCACCACTAGCAGTAATGATGATTTTGTCCAGATTTTCTTTTCCTAATTGATTTAATAAACAGAAAATTGCAGAGTGTTCTGAATCAACTGGTAAAATATTTGCCTTATGTTTTTTAGCACATTCTTTTATTAATGGTCCAGCCATTACAATTGTTTCTTTATTAGCAAGAGCAATATCAATTCCATTTTCCAAAACAATTTTTGAAGGTAAAAGACCTGCTGAACCTGCAATTCCATTTACAACAATGTCAGGTTTGGTTTTATCTAAAAAATCCTGAAAAGCATTTGAATCTTTGATTTTTGAAGTTAATAAAGTAGGGCAGTTGAATTTTTGTCCTAGTTCCAGTAATTTTTTTTCGGAACTATGAGCCTGTAATCCACAGAGAGTAAATTCTTTTTCGTTTTCTATGATGTCCAGACTATTAGTTCCAATTGAACCAGTGCAACCTAAAACTAAAACTTTTTTCATTTTATTATGCTATTCCAAAGAGAAAATAAATACCTGCATAATAAACGGGGGCTGCAATAATTATAGAATCAATAGAGTCTAATAAGCCACCGCGACCAGGAATAAGATTTCCGCTGTCTTTACTATCCAAAGATCTTTTTATTACAGACTCAATTAAATCACCAATAATTCCGGCGATTGAAGTAATAAAGCCTAAAACAATAACTCTCCAATAAGAATAGATTACAACGTCTTCAAAGTAGAATTTAAATAAAACTCCACAAGCAATGGCACCAAGTATTCCGCCTATAAAACCTACAATACTTTTGTTTGGACTTGCTGGAATATAGCCTCTATTGTTTTTACCAAATAAAACTCCAAACAACCAGGCAAAAGAATCGCACATAAAAACAAGAATTAAGAAAAGGGCAATCCAGTATCTAGAATTGTCTAAAATAGTCATTCTTGAAAGGAAAGTTACCAAAAATCCACAGTAAAAAATTATTAAAAGTGAATTAGAAATCTTAATAACTGAGTCGGTAAATGTTTTACTTAAAATAGAAATAACCATTAAAATAATGGCTTCCAGAACAAATACCCATAAAGTTAATTCCATTGGAAGGCCAAATAAAATAAAAAAGTAGGCACAATAGGGTTGTAAAGCAGCCCCAATTAAAATAAAAGGCTTAGGAAATAACTTGCTCTTTTTTCTAAGCATATTATAAAATTCATTTGCACTTAAAACAGAAGCTGCAGCAATAACTAATTGTAATGGCAGATGATTTAAGAATTTTACATAAACTATAGCCATAACTATTGGCAGACCAATAAAAAATAGTAATAGTCTTTTTGCTACTTTAGACATTTTTAAGCTCCTTACTTTTCAGCACCAAATCTTCTGTGTCTATTTTGAAAATCCTGAATATGTGAATAAAAATCTTCTTCAGTATAATCAGGCCATAGAGTATCGCAGAAAATTTGTTCAGCGTACGAAAGATGCCAGAGAAGGTAATTACTAAGTCTTAATTCTCCTCCAGTACGAATCATTAAATCTACGTCTGGACTTTCCGGCATATCTAAAAAAGATGAAAAGTTTTCTTCATTTATTTCCTTTTCAGAAATATTTTGATTTATTATTTTTTTTATACCTCTAATAATTTCATCTCGACCGCCATAATTAATAGCCATATTGAGATTCATATTATTGAAGTCTTTTGTCTCGTTTATTGCTTCCTTTATATCATTTTGAATTTTAGAAGGAAGAGCATCCAGGTCTCCAATGTGATGGAGTTTTATTCCGTTTTCCTGGTAAAACTTAATTTCTTTTGTTAAATGAGCATCAATCAGATTCATTAAGAATCCAACTTCTTCTTGAGTTCTTTTCCAGTTTTCAGTTGAAAAAATATAAAGTGTAAGATTTTTAATTCCCAAATCTACAGCAGCCTTAACAATTTTTTTTGCAACTTTTACACCTTGATTATGGCCGGCAGTACGAGGGAGATTTTTATTTTTTGCCCATCTTCCATTTCCGTCCATTATGATTGCGACGTGCTGTGGAAGATGGTTTTTATCGATATTAGACATTATGAAATATATTCCTAATTCTGTAAGATATCCTTTTCCTTTGAATCGTACATCTTATTAATTTCATCAATATATTTGTCTGTTAATTTCTGTAACTTATCAGTTTCTGTCTTTAATTCGTCTTCTGTGATTTCACCAGCTTTCTGCTGTTTTTTAAGATCATCATTTCCATCACGGCGGATGTTACGAATAGAAGTTCTTGAATTTTCAGCAACAGTTTTAGCCTGTTTTACTAAATCCTTACGTCTTTCAGCTGTAAGGGCAGGAATCTGAATTCTGATTACTTTACCATCGTTTGAAGGGTTGAATCCTAAATCTGCTACCTGAATAGCTTTTTCAATTTCAGTAATAAGTGATTTGTCAAATGGAGTGATAATGACAGATCTAGCTTCTGGAATTGCGATTGTCGCAACCTGATTTAATGGTGATTTACTTCCGTAATAGTCAACACGAACTTTATCAAAAATCGAAGCACTTGCACGACCAGTTCTGATTGAATTAAATGAATCTTTTAATGAATTAATAGTTTTTTCCATACGAGCTTCGCATGATTCTGCCATAATTAATCTCCTAATTATTTATTTTTCTTAAAATTTATAATAGCGAAAGTATTAAATACCTTCGCTATTATTTTACTCCAGATTTATCAAACTGGAAATAATTTATTTACCAAGAATGAAAAGTTTAGCTGTTTCAAACTTAAGTTTTCCACCAGCTTCTTTTCCAATTTCTGCCAATTTAGCAGTAACTGTTTTCTTGTCGTCCTTAACGAACATCTGATCTTCAAAACAGATTTCTGCAAGGTGTTTATTGATTTTACCCTGTAAAATGCCTTCTTTAACATTATCAGGTTTAGAAGCCATTTTAGGATCCTGATCCATCTGTACTTTAAAGATTTCTTTCTGTTCATCAATGTAAGTCTGTGGAACTTCTGATTTAGACAAATATGCAGGTGTGAAGGCTGCAATGTGTAAACAAGAATCATAAGCAAAGTTTTTAACAACTTCTGCATCAGATCCACTTACAATTACAACTGCACCAGTTTTTTTGTCTGAGTGAACATAGAATGAACCTACTGCATTAGCTGGAATTTCAAAAACTTCAACTTTTGCAACTTTCATGTTTTCACGAATAGAAATCTTGAGTGGTTCAAGAATGCTTTCGTGTTCAGCTTCAACTTTTGTGTAACCTTTTTCGAATGTTACATCAAGAAGTTTTTCACCAACTGCAATAAAATCAGAGTTGTTAGCTACGAAGTCTGTTTCACAAGTAAGTTCAACAACGGCGATTTTATTTCCATTCTGGCGGATAAAAAGGCGACCTTCAGTTGTGGCTCTTTCTGAACGTTTTGCCATAGCTGCAAGACCTTTTTCCTTAAGATATTTTTCTGCTTCTGCAATATCACCGTTACATTCTGTAAGGGCTTTTTTGCATTCCATCATACCAGCACCAGTTCTTTCACGAAGTGCTTTTACATCAGCTGCTGTGATTGCCATATATTAGTCCTTATAAATTTTATCTTCATCAACGAGGCTGTCTTCTTTGTCAGCTTCAATGTCTTCTTCTTTCTGTTCTGTTGGCTGATAGTTAGAATAGTCAACGATTTCTTCGTCTTCATTCTTAACTGCAGCATCAGTTGTTACTTCATCTTCATCATTAAGATTTTCAAGAATCTTAAGTCCTGCTTCATTGTCAGAATCAATAACTGCATTTGCAATGATTGATGTGAACAAAGAAATAGCACGAATAGCATCATCGTTACCAGGAATAGGGAAGTCAATTCCTTCTGGGTTACAGTTTGTATCTACTACAGCGATGATTGGGATACCCATTCTGCGAGCTTCAGCAACTGCAATCTGTTCTTTGTGTGTATCGATAATGAATACAGCTCCTGGGAGTTCTTTCATTTCTTTGATACCACCAAGGTTCTTTTCAAGTTTAGCCTTTTCCTTCTGGAGAGCTGAAACTTCTTTCTTTGTGAGATTGTCAAATGTGCCGTCAATTTCCATCTTTTCGATTTTCTTGAGGCGCTGAAGTGATTTTTTGATTGTAGAGAAGTTTGTAAGCATACCACCTAACCAGCGGTTGTTTACATAGAACATACCACAGCGTTCTGCTTCTTTCTGAACTGCCTGCTGTGCCTGTTTTTTAGTTCCTACGAAGAGGATTGCTTTGCCAGATGCAGTAACTTTTCTTACTTCATCATAGCCGTCTTTAATTGCAGCAATTGTTTTCTGCAAATCGATAATGTGGATACCATTGCGTTCTGCGAAGATATACTTCTTCATACGTGGATCCCAACGTTTTACCTGATGTCCGAAGTGAACTCCAGATTCCAACAGGTTTTTCATTGTTACTACTGCCATGAGTAACGCTCCTTCACGGGTAAAATTTTAATTGTCTAAAAAGACTTTTATTTTACCACCAAACTCTATTTCTCGTATTCTAATAAAAATTAGAACCGGAATGTCCGACTCTACGAGCCGTCGTAAATTTATAAAAACTATTCTAATAAAGAATAATTTTGTTCTTTCAATATATCGTAAAGCTCAGAAATAGGCAAGCCAACGACACAGGAATAGGAACCTTCTATATTTTTTACAAAACAGGAAGCCATTCCCTGAATTCTATAACCTCCAGCTGCTCCATGCCATTCTCCGGTTTCTACATACCATTGAATTTCTTCATCTGTCATAGGAGAGAAGGTTACTTTTGTTTTATTTATTTTGGAACTTGTTTCTTTTGTTTTTCCGTTGTAAAGAACAATAGCGGTTTCAACAATATGACTTCTTCCCTGTAATTTTTTTAATATTTCAAAGGCTTCGTCCTGACTCTGGGGTTTTCCAATTACCTGATCATCTAAGAATATTAAAGTATCGGCACCTAAAATCCAGGGAATTTCCTGTTCTGCTGGTAAAAAATGAATAATTGCAGAAACTTTTTCTCTGGCAAATAATTCAGGGATTTGTTCTTTTTCTATTATATTTGAAAGAGTTTCATCTATGTTTGGAATGATTACTCTGTAAGGTATTCGTAACGATTTTAATATTTCCTGTCTTCTTGGAGAAGAAGAGGCTAAAATGATTGGTTCCATTTTTTTTCCTACTTTTTTTAATTTTATTAAGATATAAAAAAAGCTGCCTAAAAAGACAGCTTTATACAAGTTTATTTTTAATGATTATTGGCCATCTACTGTTTCAACTTCATCTTCATTTTTCTTTGAAGAATCTTTTGATTTTTTGTTATCATCTGAGTTACCGCTAGAAGACATCTGTTTTAATAATTTATAAGCTCTCTGTCTTACTGGTGTTACATAGTGATAATCTGTAGAAATTCTTGAACAAGTATCAATGATTGTTTTCTTATTTTCTGTGTTAGATGAAAGTTTTTCTAAAGCATCTAAAACTTCCATTGCTAATGAAGAAGTTGGATTTAATACCTGATTTCTTCTGTTTGCAAAAGCAATTGCTTCTACAACTTCATCATTATCATTAATACCGATATTTCCAAGTGATTTAACAGCTGCTGCAATTACCATTGGTTCTGCGTCTGCTACTGCAATCTGTACAAGCATATTTTTTGAATGTTCAGTTTTTACATTTCCCATTAATAAACATGCTTCACGGCGGATATCTGGGAAGTTATTTGTCAATCGTCCCTTTTCTCGAGTCTGACTGTTGATACCTTCTCCTGCAAGTCTATCTAATCCTGCAACTACAGCTTCTGAATTATTTCCATCTGACAGTGCATTTCTTAAATATTCTAAAGCTACTAATTTATTTTCGTAATCATCTGATTCAGCTAAAGTGGAAATGATTTCTCCATCGATGTCATTCAAATATTCATTTTCGACAGAAGTTTCTTCTTCTGCAAAAACGTAGCTTGCACAAGCGATCATAAAAGTTGCAAGTAAAACTTTTTTCAAAACCTTCATTTATAAATTCTCCTTACTAGGGTAAACCCAATCCTATATATTAGTATCGGATAAATTATTATAAAATATGATAACTAAAAAATCAATTTCTAATTAAAAAAAGTTTGTTTTATAGTTCAGGAATGCTTACAAGCCAGTTTCCGTCGATTTTTACAAAATTGTAATAAACAACGATAGATTCATCTTCTTTTACCATAACAGCCTTAACTCTGGTTTTTGATTCGTATCTGATTTCATCTACTCTTGCTCTTTTTCTGGCAGGAACAAATACATATCTGAAATAGTCACCAATTCCATATAACTGTCTTGTCTTATCTGGAAGCTTTTTCTGAGCTTTTCTAATATTCTGAGGTGTTGAATAATATTTAATAGAAGCAGGATCAATATAAGTCATCCAGGCATCTACATCACCTTTTTCCATAATTTCTGAAAGTTCTGCGATTATCTGGAGAATTGTAGCTTTATCTTCTTCGAATTCCTGACGTGTAACTTTTTCTTCTGACAATGCATTTGTAGAACGTAAGTATTCTTTATTTACTTCGTCATCTTCTTCGATTACTTCGTCAATGATTTCAACTTCTTCAGTTTCTTCTACTGGAGTTTCTGCTACTTCTTCTGTTACTTCTACAGAAGGGCTTTCAGTTACTTCCTCTACCTTTGTTGATTTACAAGCAAAGAAAACAAAAATTAATGAGCTTAATAAAAATAAAAAATAAATCCTTTTCATAGGGTCAAATATAACCTTATTGCTTGTTTTGGTCAAATAATATAAAATTTATAAATATGGTAAAGGCAGTATTTGCAGGGTCTTTTGATCCCCCAACAAACGGACATTTAGATATTATAAACAGAACTTATAAAATCTTTGATCAGATTGATGTTGTCGTTTCTGTAAATCCACAGAAGCAGTATCTGTTTTCTGAGGAAGAAAGAGTATCTATGATGGAAGAATTATTAAAACCTTACAAAAATGTTCAGGTTCACGCCTGCCAGGAATTAATTGTAAATTATGCTCAGAAGGTTGGGGCAAAGGTTTTAATTCGTGGTATCAGATCTGCAATAGATTTTTCTTATGAATTTGAACTGGCCCATATGAACCAGACTTTAAATCCACAAATAGAAACTTTTTTTGTACCAACAAAGGAAAAATTTGCAATTGTAAAATCAAGTTCAATTAAAGAATTAGCAATGTTTGGTGGTGATATAAGTCGTATGGTGCCAAAAATTGTTGAAGAAAAATTAATGAATAAGTATAAAAAGTAGATTTTATATTTGACATTATTTTAAATTTTGTTTATTAAGGCATTGACACTCATACAAATAATAAGATATATTTATATGAGTTTTATTTTGATAAATTTTAAGTGAGGTTATATAAATGGCAGTTCCTAGATCGAAAACATCAAAGGCCGTTACTAAAAGACGACAGACAATCAATATGAAGTTAAAGGCTCCTCAGTTGGTTGAATGCAGTAACTGTGGAAATCTTGTACAGTCACATCATGTTTGCCCTAAATGCGGTTTTTATCGTGGTCGTCAGGTAATTACACCTGAAACACGTGGTTAATAAGAATAAAATTCTTAGGAGATAAAAAATGGACGAATTATTTGATAAAATTCAGAAAATGATTGCTGATAAATTAGAAATTGATCCAAGCAAAATCACAATGGATTCATCATTCAGAAATGATTTGGGCGCTGACAGTCTTGATACTTACGAATTAGTTTACGCTATTGAAGAAGAATTAGGAATTAGCATTCCAGATGAAAAAGCAAATGAATTTGAAACTGTTCGTGATGCTTACGAGTTCATTAAGTCTGTACAGAAATAATTGCATTGAACTTTAAGATAGAAAAGCACAAGTTGTAACTTGTGCTTTTTTTTTACACTAATTAAAATAATCATATGAAATCATTCCAGAAAGATAAAAATAAAAGAACAATTGATTCACTTCGCAAAAAAGATTTAATAGACTTTTGTAAAAGGGTTGATATTAAATTTCAAAATATTGAACTTTTGGAACAGGCTTTTCATCACCGGAGTTCTGTAAATGAAAATAAGGCCCTTAAAAATAATGAAAGACTAGAATTTCTTGGAGATTCTGTTTTAGGAATGGTTACAGCCGCCTATCTTTACGAAAGTTTAGATAATCCTGAAGGGGATTTGGCAAAAATCAAATCTGCTGTAGTTTCAGAAAAGGCCCTGGCCCCGGTAGCCTTAAAATTTGGAATTGACAGCCTTTTAATTATGGGGCACGGTGAAGAAAAAACTGGCGGACGTCAAAAACCCGCAATTTTAGCCGATTGTATGGAAGCAATAATTGGAGCCTATTATTTAGATTCTGGTTATAAGGCTGCTCAAAAATATGTTTTATCTTTTATAATTCCTGCAATTAATGAAGTCCTGCAGGATGGATTAAAAGATTTTAAGACTTTATTACAGGAAAAATATCAAAAAATCAGTAAAAAATGTCCTGTATATGAACTGGTAGAAAAATCCGGTCCAGACCATGATCAAACCTTTGTAATTAATGTTCATTTAGGCGATAAAATATTTGGCCCTGCAAGAGGTAAAAATAAAAGGGAGGCCGAAATGCTTGCTGCAAAAATGGCCCTCGATAATTTTGATTTCCAATAAAATTCTTTTAAAAGCTACTATATTCTGTTATACTTAAATAATGAAAAAAAAAGATATCATACCGGTAAGCCTTATAGTAGTTCTGACCTCTTTATTTGTTTTATTGTTAAATTATCTGTCAATTTTTAAAAATCTAGATTTTAGGCTTTACGACAAACTTTCAAACCTTAAAAAAAACGAAATCAATCATCCTGATATAAAATATCTCTATTTGGATTCTAAAGCTTTAGGTTATTCAGATATGGATATTTTTGATTTATATGCAGATACTTTGTTACATCTAAAAGAATATCAGTCTAAGGCTGTTGTTTTTACAAAACCTATTTTATTTTCATCAGCCTATACAAAAAATGATTTTACAAAAAGTCTTCAGTTTAATGGTAATGTCTTTTTTCCTTTAAGTATTAACAAAAACGATTTTATTTTATCTCCACTTGAAAAAAAATATGTGCTGGAAAGATTTTTTATTGATGAAGAAAGATTAAGCGATAGTCAAAATCTACTGGAAAAAAATTCTAAAGAAATTGATAAATACAGACCTTATGAATATGGATTAACCGTTTCTAAAAATGATTTTATGGTTCATACAAAATCTTCTGGCTTTAGCGATTTATTTGCCGATTCAGATGGTTTAATTCGACGGGTACCTTTAATTTACAAAAATCAAAATGACATAATTCCTAATCTAGCTTTTTCAATTTTTTGCGATCTCTATAATAATCCAAAAATCACTGTAAAAAATAATAAATTAATTTTACATAAGATAAAAAATCCTGAAAGTGGGGAAGTTAAAAATCTTACAATCCCCCTGGACAATAAAGGAAATATGCTGATTAATTTTACCACTGCAAGTAAAACAAATGAGTGTCAGCTTATAGATTTCTTTAAAATTTCAAAAGCAGAATGGATAATTAAAGATTCGCTTAAAAAAATTAATGAAGGATTAAGACTTTTAGATCAAAATAATCAGGAACTCCCTTACTATTTTAGCGCAAAAGATTTATTAAATTTCAGCAATCAAATCGAAGCTTACAGACAGGAACTTTATCAAAGATTAAACGGATATAATACAAATCAAAATCCAAAAGAAATAATCAGCGAATATGAATACAGTTATTATTTTAATTTACGCAAACAATTTTACAGTCAAATCGACAATTTTGTAAAAAGCAAACATCTGTCACAGGTTTTGAATCATATAAATAAAGAATTAAAAGAAAATCCAAAACTTTATAGTAAAGAAGAAATCGAAGAATTAAAAAATAATCTTACTAATATAGATTCTGCTTATATTGATTATAAAAATCTTAATATCTCCTTAAACAGCGAATATAAAGATTCAATTTGCTTTATAGGCTCTAAAATTTCTTCCCAGGAAGATTATTCCCTTACAACTTCCAGAAAATTACAGTCTAATTCTAAGATTCAGGGAGATATTTTTTATACCTTACTTTCCGGTAAATTTATTACTTACATAAATTTTTATTGGATTCTTTTGGCGAGTGGAATTCTTTTTATTTTAAGTTATTTTATAAGATTTAAAAAGTTATGGCTTTCTTTCCTTATTAGAGCCCTGTCTTTATTAATATTACACGGAATTTTTATTCTTTTATTTGTTTTCTTTGATATTTACACAACTTTATCATTAACTTTCACATATTTTACTATTATTTATTCTTTACTTTTTGCTTACCAGATTCTCAAGTATTGGAATGATAAAAAAAATATACTTTCTCTTGTGAAGGGAAAATTAAATTCTAATCGATATAAAGAAATTTATAAAAATCTTCCAAAAATGATTTCTGTAAAAAATGATTATGCCTTATGTCTTGAAGTTAAAGTAGAAAATCTACCTTCCTTTGTTAAGGCTGCAAAAATTGTTTACCAGAGCAAATATCCACAGGTAATTTCTGATTTTTATCAAAAATACATTAATGTAATATCAAAAGTAATTTTTGAAAATAATGGGTATGTGGAAAAATTACGTCCTGAAGCTATTAAGGTTTTCTTTACAGATATTGAAAAAATAAGCAGCAAAGAAGAAAAAGCTTACAGGGCCTTTAAAACTGCTCTGGAAATTATAGAGGCAGAAAATAATCTTATAAAAGAATATTCTTCTTTATTCACAAGTCATTCTGTTATAAGCCAAGATAATGAAAGTCTTGTTACAATAAAAGCTCCTCAGTCTAGAATTGTTATTACCGGTGGAGATTCTATTTCTTCTGCAATTAATATAAATGATGATTCTTATGATTTTTCGTCTTATTTAATTACAGGTCCTATGGAATTTGATTCTTCCAATTATTATAAAGTGAATGATTTTTATCATTCTTCTATTGTTTCTACTTTTGATTGCTGGCAGCTTGCTAATGCTTATAACAGTCAAAATCCTTTTATTGGAAGACGACTTGATTGTATAAGATTTGGAAATAAAAATTCAAAGCAAATTTTTTATGAAATACTTGGAATTTCAGATTCTTTTGCTCATGAAAAAAGGGAACAGCTGGATATTTTTAATGCCGGAATGGAAGAATATTTGAACCAGAATTTTATGAGGGCTGGACAATTGTTTTTACAATCTGTTAAAATTAATGCCTTTGAAGATAATCTGGCAATAATTTTGGCCCAGAGATGTAAGAATTTTATAACAAATGGAATACCTGAAAATTGGGATTTCACAATAAATATAAATATATAGAGGAAATAATTATGAAAAAAATATTTTTTTTACTTTCAATATTTTTATTAGCAAGTCTTAATTTTGCTTGTAAAAATAATACTGACGATACAAGTTCAAGTTCTGAGACTGCTGGATTTTATTTAACTACATCAAATTCTAGCTCAAACTTTTATAGATGGTCTCAACTGGGAACTCTTTCTAATGTAACTTCTTCTTCCAGAGCCGTTTCGGAGGAATCTGATTATCAAAGTATTTCTTATACAGGACCGACTTTTTTACAAAAAGGTTTGGGCAGAACTTTTGAATTTGAAGGGGAAGTTTCTTCTGCAAGATCGGCAGATACTGATAGTTATGTGGAGTGTAAATGTCAGGGGTATGAGAAAGGTAGCACTTATAACTTTAATATAATCCAAGATACAAATGCTAAATCATATTCTTATGAAAGTAAACCAGCAACTTTGAAAGCAATTGGAACTTATTGTCAAATTTGGACTTTAGATGATGATAGTGTAGAGCTTACAGATGAACATTTTACAACCTTAAAAAACCGCTTTGATTCTATTATTTATGTTTACGAAACAAATATTGTAGGAAAATCTTATTTAGATTTAGATGATGGTGAAACTTCATATTATTCAAATCTGATTACTCCAACTGAAGATGATAGAATAAATATTCTTCTTTACGATATTGATGGTGATTCTTCAAATGGTAATATTTTGGGGTATTTTTATGGTAAGGATTTTTATTCCAAGAATTCTGATATAAATTCAAATCAAACAGAAATTTTTTATATAGATTCTTATTATGCAGAACAGAATATTAACGAAGCCCTTTCGACTTTAGCCCACGAATTTAATCATATGTTAAATTTTGTAAATAAAACCTGTAAATATGGTTTAGATTATTCTTCTGATACCTGGTATACAGAAATGCTTTCTATGACTATCGAAGATATTTTACAAAGTATATTGAAAATTGATGATTCAGATTCACCTAAACAAAGATTGGCAACTTTTAATACTGGTATGAATTATGGTTTTCAGTATCAATCTTTCTGGTCTTCTGATTATGCCTCTTTTGTATATGCAAATGCCTATGCCTTTGGAACTTATTTAATGAGAAATTATGGTGGAATTGAATTAATTCACGAAATTGCTACAAACGAAGCTGTAGGCGAAGATTCCATTACCCAGGCATTAAATACTGTCGGCGCATCTGAAACTTCCTATGATGCCGTTTTTAAGCGTTTTGGAGAAGTTTTATTCAATACTGATAATTCTAATTCAGATTTATGTTCTTTAAATATTTCTATTAATGAAACTTATAAGGATAAATCTTATACTTCAGCTGCAATTGATTTGACTCATGATTATTACAGTGATGCTACAAAAACTTCTTATTATGAATATTATGGTAAAGAATTAGAATGGCCTGAACCTGTAATACTTCCAGCTAATTATGAATCCCTGCTTTATAAATATGATAAAGATACATACATGAATGGTATAGCAATTTATCCTTCAGGATTCTTAGTTAAAGGTTTTACAGCCCCTTCAGACTGGGATTTATCAGATATTATTCTTAAGAATAGTAATTTAGATTATACTTATTATTCTGATTAAAGAAACAAAGGATTTTCTTGACGATAAAAGAAAATCCTTTATATTATTAATATAAGTTCAGTTGATTTATTAACCTACTTGCAAGACTGAACTTATTTCTACAATTGCTAAAGGGGGTGCTTCATGAATTACGATGAAGACTTAAAATCAATTCTTTTGGAAAAAGGCAAAAACACTTTTGCTTTAATTTCAGTTTTTAATCCAGATGTAAATCAAAAAAATCGCAAAAACAGTAAAAAATCCAGGTATTTGGAAGAAAAAATCTGGGATTATGGATTTTCTTACAAAGCATTTAAAATTTCTATGCCTCATGGGGAATTTAAAAGGGAATTTTTGATTTTTGATAATCCTAAAGCAGGGGAATCCCAAAATATTTCTCAGGAATTTTTAAATTTTATCCAGGATTGTAAATCATCATTTAAATCTTTTACAATTTCTAAAGATTTAGATTTAAATGAATACTTAAAAGATAAAAGTTTTTATCATCCAATAATCAAAGAAGAAAAAAATACTTGCCTAAAACGAAAAGAAGTAATCCTTGAAAATCTATTTGAACCGCCAAGTACTTTAGGTCAATTTGTAATTAGACTTGCAAGATCAGAAAATTCCTTTTTATATGAAAATGGTTCTAAACTTTGTTCTGTAACTAAGTTAGAAGACGGTAGATGGGCTAGAGTTTACGGTACAATTAGACCTGTCGCTGCAATAATTAAAAAGGAATATTTTAACACTAGGGAAGAAGCCTTAAATCTTCTATAGGGAATAAAAAAAGGTGTTTTAAGAAAAACTTAAAACACCTTTTAATTCGTACAGTTTTATATTATCTGAAGATAATTATTAAAAGCTGTGATACAAGAACAACTGCAACTAAGGCAATTGGATAAGTTGAAGCATAAGCACCTGCAACTTTTTCTGTACCTGCAGTAGAAATCAAAGTTCCTAAAGCTGGTGTTGATGTCATACCACCACAAATTGAACCAAGATTGTTCAAAAGGTTTAATTTCAATACATACTTAGCAAAAATAAATCCAATAATCATTGGAACTAATGTCATGAGAATTCCGTAGATAAAGTATACCCATTCAAAGTATTTAACAAAACTTGCACCACCGGCAATACCAGCACCAATTAAGAAGAGCATAAGTCCTAATTCACGGAATACTTTTAAGGTACTTTCCTGTGGCATAATAGAAACTTTACCAATTTTCTGGAAATGACCAAAAATTAAAGAGAGAATTAAACATCCACCAGTTGTTGTAAGAGAGAAGTTACCAAACTTAAAGCAACCAATCAACATTCCCAAAACAGCAACAATAGAGAAAGCACAGAATCCAAAAGGATCTAATTCCATTTCACTACCGTCTAATTTTGATGGAGTTTCAGGATTTGCTTCAGAAAGTTTCTGTCTTTCAAGTTCCATATTTGCTTTTGCAAATTTAGGTACAAGCTGTACAAAGAGAACTACACCAACTACACCAAAAAGATATGCAATTCCGTGTCCTACAGCTACAATTGCTTCATAATCTACAGCTCCGCTCTGTCTTACAGTTGCTTTTGCAGCAGAGAAGGCTGGAGTAGAAGTGAGTGAACCAGAAAGTAAACCAACAACCATTGCACTAACTTCTTCAAGATCACGTCCAAATACTTTATTATCAAAAACAATACATCCGGCACAGGTTAAACCACCGAATACAATAATCAAAATACCAAGAAGTATGTAAGATTTGAAGTTTTTCTTTAAATCACCGAAGAATGAAGGTCCAGCGATAAAACCAACTGAAGTAACAAAAAGAATAAGTCCCATTGTTTCTACAATTTTAAGAGCATTTGTTACATAACTAATTGTTGCTGCTGGATTTGTAGATTTTACTGATAATTGAGCAGCAAGTGGATTGTAAAGGAAAGCTCCGAACAAAAGGGCAACAATAAAAACACCCGCAGTACCTAAAGAAACACCTTTAATTGTGATTCTTCCCAACAAATAGCCAACCCCGGCAATGGCAAATACACAGAAAATTAAAAATGTAACTGCCTTAATTGAAAGAATACCTCCGAAGAGTACCATAATAAAACCTCTTGTTTTATTTATAAATTTTACTCTTCTATTATATTATTCTGCAAAGTCTTTAGCAATACTTACAGTTTTTTAGATTTTTCTTGAAAATTTCGCAAAAAAAAAGGTTGATAGCTGTTATTTCTACAGATATCAACCTTTTTACAAATCAAAAATTTAATAATTAAACTTTGAATTTATCGATTTGCTGTCCAATTTCATCAATTGAAGCTTTCATCTTATCTGAAATTTCGCGTAAAGCCTGACCGGTAACTTTAATTTTTTGAGCACCGCCAGTCATTTCTTCAACACTGCGTTGCATAATTCCTGTTGCATCCTGAAGATTTCTAACTTCTGCAAGAATAGTTTTATTTCCTTCAGACATTTCATTACTTGCATTTTTAACTTCGATTGAAGAGTCGTTCATAGAAGAAAGGGCTTTTGAAATCTGGATAGAACCAGTGTTTTGTTCTTCCATTGCGGCCTGAATATGATGTACAAGTTGTTCTGTATCTGTAATTTTTGAAGTTACAGACTGGAAGGCTTTACTAGATTCTTCTGAAGCAGATACTACATTATCAATTGAAGCTTTAATGTGATTTAATTGTTCACCAATAGTCTTTGACTGTGATGAAGAAGTTTCTGAAAGTTTACGAATTTCATCTGCAACTACAGAGAAACCTTTTCCAGCTTCACCAGCATGAGCCGCTTCAATTGCAGCATTCATAGCAAGAAGGTTAGTTTGTTCTGCAATTGCGGCAATTGCAGAGTTTGCGTCCTGTAAAGTTTCACTCTGGTTTTTAATTTCTTCAATAATTGTATTAACATTATCCTGGAGTTGAATACCTGACTGAGCTGAAGTTGCAAGTCCATCAAAAGAAGCTGACATCTTTTCAACAGAAGTATTTACTGACTTAATATTTCCAATCATCTCTTCTACTGCAGAAGATGCATCTGATACTTCTAATGATTGATGACTAATCATATTTCCTAAAGATTCGATATTACTTGCAATTTGATTAACTGCACCTGCTGTCTGTTGTACAGATTTATACTGATTATCAATCTGACTTCC
>JAIKYZ010000054.1 GCA_024682655.1 Treponema sp. | reverse complement strand
AGGAGTTTAAACCATGAACGTTGTAGTTATGGGTGCCCAGTGGGGCGATGAAGGTAAAGGTAAAATCGTAGATTACCTTGCTCAGGATGCTAAATACGTTGTTCGTTTTGCCGGCGGCGCAAATGCAGGTCACACAATCGTAGTAGATGGAAAAAAATATGCTTTACATCAAGTTCCATCAGGAATTCTTTATCCAGAAAAATCAGTTTTTCTTGGATCTGGAATGGTAATTGATCCTGAAGCTCTTTTTAAAGAACTCCAGATGCTTAAAGACAATGGTATCAACTGGGAAGGTCGTGTATTTATTTCTGACCGTGCCCACCTTACTTTACCAGGCTACCGCGAGATGGATAAACAGCGCGATGCAGCTCGTAAACGCCCAATTGGAACTACAGGACGCGGAATTGGTACAACATATTCTATGAAATCAGAACGTGATGGTATCCGTGTTGCAGACCTTGACTGGGATGAAAAATGGAACGACCTTGACGATGCTGACAAAAAATTCCTTGAACAATATAAAGATCAGTTAATTAAAATGCGTGTAAACATTGCAGCAAAAATGTTTGAATACCGCAATGAAAATATTCTTTTTGAAGGTGCTCAGGGTGCCATGCTTGATATTGATTCAGGTACCTACCCTTACGTTTCTTCTGGTGCTTCAGGTTCTTACGGTGCCGCTTCTGGTTCTGGAATTGGTCCTAAAGCTTTGGATAAAATCTACGGAGTTTTCAAGGCTTATGAAACTCGTGTAGGAAACGGTCCTATGCCTTCTGAATTTAATGCAGAAACTGAAGGTGAACTTTGCGATTATGTTCGTAACACTGGAAATGAATTTGGTGTAACAACTGGTCGTCCACGTCGCTGCGGTTACCTTGACTTAGTTGCTTTACGTTATGCCTGCCATGTAAACTCAATCGACAACTTAGTTCTTACTCACCTTGATATTTATGATGATATGAATGAAATTGAAGCTTGTGTTGCCTATGAAATTGACGGAAAAATCGTAACTGACTTCCCTGCTTCAATCCCAGAATTAAATAAGGCTAAACCAGTTTTGGAAAAATTCCCAGGCTGGAAAGAAGACATTACAAAGTGTACTTCTTATAAAAAGCTTCCTAAAAATGCAAAGAACTACATTGATTACATCGAAGATTTTACAGGAACAAAGGTTGGAATCGTATCTGTAGGTGCAGATAGAAATCAGACCTTTATCCGTGAAAAAATCTGGAAATAAGAGTAAGTAAAAAGAATAAAATTTTTATCGGAACTTAAAAAAAAGATAAGAAATAGCAATATTTCTTATCTTTTTTTTTATTTAATAGGGATTAAATAATTTCAAGAAATCTTTTTTAGGCAAAGGCTTAGAATAATAATAGCCCTGTAACAAAGAACAGCCTAAATCTTCAAATATCTTGGCATAAGATTCATTTTCAATTCCTTCTATAAGGATTTTTTTCTTTAAGCCATTTAACATATGAATTGTAGAATCAACAACAATTTTTATCTGTGGATTGTCATATTCTTTTACAAAGGTACGGTCCAGTTTAATTATATCTAAAGGTAAATTAATAAGTTTTTTTATATCAGAATAACCTGTTCCATAATTATCAAGGGCAAAAGAGATTCCCATAGAAGACAGTTCACTAATATTTTTTTCTACCGATTCGGGATTAATATCTACTGCGTTTTCTGTAAATTCCAGACGGATATTTTTTGGATGAATATTATAAGTTTCTATCCAGAAAGATATTTTTTCCGAAAGCTGGGGATCAATACACTGGGCAGTTGCAAGATTTATTTCAACACATTCCAGATTTGAATTTTTAAAATCATCAGAGGAAATAAACTGACTCACACTTTCAAAAACAAAATCAGAGATTTTATAAATCAAATTTGAATTTTCAGCAAAAGGAATAAATACCCCTGGAGGAACAGCTCCATAATCAGGATCATTTAAGCGGATAAGAGCTTCGGCAGAAACGATTTTCTTTTTATCAACAGAATAAATTGGCTGATAATAAATTTCAAAATTATTATCTTTTAGGGCACGGTTGATAATAAAATCTATTTCATTTTTTAGAATATACTGACTGTCCGAAGTTATATCCGACAGAATAATTACATCCTGAATATTTGGAATCCAGGTATGAAAATTAAGGGCAAAATATTTTAGATATTCAAGATTGTAAATATCTTCAGGAACATTTGCTATACAAATTCTGGCATCAACATAAATCGAAAAGTCCCCCATTATTATTTCATTCTTAAGATAAACCGCCAGATCATCAAAAATATTCTTTAATTCATTTATAGAAAGATTTTCAGATTCAACTACATAAGAACTTTCTTCCAGGTAAAAAATCTCACATTTGTATTTATTTTTTTTAATCAAACGATAGATTTCAACAGAAATAGAATTTAAAAAAGCCTGATAATTTTGTTTTCCAAGATATCTGATAATATTTTTTTGATTTACAATTTTTATAAAGACATAATTACAAGCTCTCTTTAAGGACATAATTCTGCTGGCTTCGTGATAAAAAGAATAACTGGATTTTGCCATAAAAAGATCAGAATTCATCAATTCAGAGCGTTCAATTGTAAGGGCCATAATAAAACAGGTAAGAACAACTATCAGCTCCATTAAAGAAATACTTTGGAAGTAAGGCTGAACTAAAACTATAAAAATATTTATAATGTAGAAAACAATTCCCATAACAAGGAATGATTTTGAAACGAACCTTCTAAACAAAATCAAAATAGAAAAACCCATAATAAGGGATATAGAAATAAAGACATATATAAAGTTAATTGTATGAGTTGTGTAAAAATTAAGTGACTCTGTAATAATAAACATGTAATTTGTTTTAATATTCAAAAGAATCAAAATTATAGGAACCAGAGTAAAGCCCATAAAGGCTAAAAAGAATTTTCTGTCTCCCTGAATCTTATACCAGATACCAATTGTAAAAAGAATATAAACAAAGGACATTGGATATATCAAAGACTGTAAAATCATAAATAAGTAACAGAAAATATTTGCAAAAACAAGAGATACATTATTTATTGGGGCCAGTTTTATTATGATGATATAAATCATATGGAAAATAACTGTCAATAAAACATCAACCAAAGAAATAAAGTGAAGGACCTGATTCATTCCTGTCCATAATTTTTTTATGTAAGAATAAACAATAAGAGTAATTAAAATTGCAAGGGAACAAATGTCCAAATAAAAGAAATCTCCTAAAATCATGTCTTATTATTCCTCTTTATAAAATCTAAGAAATCTTTTTCGGGCAAAGGACAAGAAAAGTAGTAGCCCTGAATGTAATCACAACCAGCCTGAACAAAGGTATCCAAATCTTCTTCTGTTTCTACACCTTCAATCAAAACCTTTTTATCCAATTTCTTTAACATTGTAATTGTATTATCAATTACAATTTCCATATCTTTCTTTTCTCTTTCATCAACAAAAACCTTATCAAGTTTTACAATTTCAAATGGAAGAACTGTCATACGTTTTAGATTTGAATAACCAGTTCCATAATCATCAAGAGAGAATTTTACTCCACTTTCCGAAAGTTCCCTGATATTTTTATCTGAAACGCCGGATATTTCATCAGCAGAGGTTTCAGTAATTTCAATATTAATTTTAGAAGGATCAATATTATATTTATTCAAAAGCCTTAATACTTTGGAAGGAAGTTCAGGCTCAATACTCTGGGCAACAGAAAGATTTAATTCAATATAATCAAGGCCAAGTCCTTCAAAATCTATGCTGGAAATAAATCTAAAAACTTCGTTAAAAATATAATCACCAATTTTATGAATAGCACCACTGTCTTCGGCAGCAGGAATAAATATTCCAGGAGGAATAAAACCATATTTGTCGTCTATAAGTCTTATTAAAGCCTCGGCAGAATTAAATCGCATTTTTTCAATTGAATAAATCGGCTGGTAATACATCTGGAAATGATTTTTTATTACAGCATTTTTAATTATTACATCCAGATTATTTTCTATTACAAAAAATCTATTTAAGGCTTCTTTTGAATAGTAAGTAATTGTATTTTTCTTATTTATGATTGAATCAAATTTCATGGAGAAATTTAAAACCTGTTCATAATTATTAAAATCCTGAGGACAACGGGCAAGAGTAATAAGGAAATCAAATCTTAAATTTGCTTTTTCGGTTTTATATTCAGTACTCAAAAATGTAGACAAACGGTCCAGGAATAAATCTACTCTATCCTCTAATTCTTCGTGAGTAACAATGATAAAAACATCATTTTCAACATTAAAGACATCGAACTCAATAATTTCTCTAAAGGAATAAATTGTTTTAATCATTTTTTGAATAAGAGTTTTATATTTTTCGCTACCAAATAAATATTTCAAAAGAACTAAATTAAGAATCTTAAGATAAATAAGTTTCATTGGTCTTTTTGAAATTAAATTCTGTCGGATAGTATCTTCAAAGGCGTAAAGATTAAAGGCTCCCGAACCGTAATCAATCATCTCTTTAGGTTGAAGAACAACAATTGAAATTACAAGTAAAAGGAAAGATGATGAAAAAACTTCTATAGATATCCATGGTAAGAAAAACTGTATTACTAAGCCAATAAAAGAAACAGGAATCAACAAAAGAACAGTAAAGAATTTTGTTGGCTTTAAAAGTTTTCTGTAACGAATCATGTAAACAGTATCAAATAAAATAAGCAAAATTGCCCAGATATAAATTACATACAAATAACTACATCTATGATATTTTAAATCAGAAGTAATAACAAAAAAGTGATTGTCATAAGCATTAAAGAGAATCAAAATTACAGAAAAAATAAGCACAGAAAAGAAAACTGCCAGATTTTTTTTATTATTAACAAATTGAACCCAACGGCCTGTAAGGGAAACTATAAAAGGTACATAAAATACCGGAGTAAGAATTCTTGTAATGTAATAAACATAATTAACAATAGAAACTACAGAAAAGGTAAAAGTTGTAATTGGAAAATAAAAAGGTGCTATAATAATAACAAAATCAGCAATAGAACAGAAAAGTAGATTTATAACGCAAACAATAAAACACCTGTTAATTTTCCCATGAGTCATCTTTCTTGCAAAAAGGGAAAAAACTAAAACAGATAAAATTATAATTGAACAAAGATCAAAGGCAATTAAATTATCCATATAATAAGCACCAAAACTCTCAATAACGATTATATATTATAATATAAAAAACTTTAAGTTATGCAAAAAAATTAATAGTAAAAACTATCAAATCTGATTTTAGGATAAAAAAAAGAAAATGTCTTTATAAATTAAAAATAAAATGTTAAAAAAAATGCTAATAAATTTTTATAAGAGTAAAAAAAAACATCTTTTTCGATTTACGAAAAAGATGTTTTTGCAATTATGTAAAATTAATTTTTACAAACTAATCTTATTTCTTTTCTTCTTCCAAGGCGTCAACGTAAGAAAGATTTAATCTTCCCTGTTTGTCAACTTCAAGGAGTTTTACAGGAATCTGCTGTCCTTCTGTAAGAACATCAGTTACCTTATTAACTCTCTGGCGTGAAAGTTTAGAAATATGACAAAGGCCTTCTTTTCCCGGAAGGATTTCAACAAAGGCACCAAAGTCCATAATACGTTTTACAGTTCCCTGGTAGATTGTTCCTACTTCTGGATCTTCTGTAATACCCTTTACAGCCTTCTTAGCAGCTTCTGCTTTTTCTCCGTTCTTAGAATAGATTGTTACTGTTCCGTCATCTTCAGTGTTGATTGTTACATCGTACTGAGAGCAGAGAGCCTTAACATTCTTTCCACCAGGTCCGATGAGGGCACCAATCTTATCTACAGGAATCTTCATTGTAAGAATCTGTGGAGCATTCTTAGCAAGTGGAGCTGGTTTGTCGATACATTTTTCCATGATTGAAAGGATGTGAAGACGACCCTGACGAGCCTGTTCCATAGCCTTCTTCATGATTTCAGTTGTAACACCGGCAATCTTAATATCCATCTGGAAACCAGTAATACCGTCTTTTGTTCCGGCTACTTTAAAGTCCATATCACCAAGGTGATCTTCTTCTCCAAGGATATCAGAAAGAATCTTATAACGTCCGTATGGATTATCTCCCTCTGGCTCAGTGATAAGACCCATAGCAATACCGGCAACCATCTTCTTCATTGGAACTCCGGCTGCAAGCATACAAAGGGTACCACCACAAGTAGAAGCCTGTGAAGAAGAACCGTTAGATTCCATAATTTCAGAAACTACACGAATTGTGTAAGGGAATTCTTCGCGGCTTGGAACCATTGCAGCCAATGAACGGCGGGCAAGGTTTCCGTGACCAATTTCACGACGACCTGTTGTAAGTTTTCCAGTTTCACCAACTGAGTATGGTGGGAAGTTATAATGGAGGATAAAGTGTTCGCTTCTGTCTCCATCAATATCATCATAAGACTGTTCATCCATTGCAGTACCGAGTGTACAAACTGCAAGTGACTGTGTTTCACCACGAGTAAAGAGTGCTGATCCATGTGGAGTTGGCAATACATTTACTTCACAAGTAATTGGACGGATTTCATCAGTCTTACGACCGTCAATACGAACTCCATCATCAAGAATTGATTTACGAAGAAGTTTGTACTGGATATCATCCATTAAATTACAGAAAAGTTTAGCCTGAATTGGATCTGCAAGCTGTTCTGCATATTTAGCAGCCAAATCTTTCTGAACCTGGGCAATTGCTTTACCACGGTTCATTTTTCCATCCTGGAAACAAGCTGTTTTCAAAAGTGGAGTTGCTTCTGCTTCAATTGCTTCTGCATTTTCCAAAGTAACATCAAGAGGATTAAGAGGAAGTTTTTCTTTTCCTGCCTTCTTAACAAGTTCTTCCTGCAAAAGACACATATCTGTAATAAAGCCCTGAGCCTTTTCCAAAGCACCAAGCATTAATTCTTCAGAAACTTCGTTTGCACCACCTTCAACCATTGTAAATCCGTCTTTTGTACCGGCAACAACAATTTCAAGTTGGCCCTTTTCAATCTGTTCAAAAGTTGGGTTGATGATGTATTGGCCGTTCAAATATCCAACACGACAAGCAGCAACTGGACCGTGGAATGGAATATCTGAAATACAAGTTGCAGCAGATGCGGCAATAACAGCAAGAATATCCTGAGTATGAACACCGTCACAAGAAACACATGTTGGAACAATCTGCAATTCATGACCAAAAGAAGGTTCAAAAAGAGGACGCATTGGGCGGTCGATAAGACGAGAAACTAAGATTTCCTTATCCTTTGGACGACCTTCACGCTTTACAAAACCACCAGGGATTTTTCCGGCAGCATAGAATTTTTCGTTGTACTCTACTGTAACAGGAACAAAATCCTGACCTTCTGTC
>JAIKYZ010000049.1 GCA_024682655.1 Treponema sp. | reverse complement strand
TATTTGATTCGCAATATAAGAGTTTCGTAAGAAACTCTAAGTTAAATTGAAGGGCGATATTTCAGCCATTCAATTTAAACATGCCTTAAAATCAAATACCGCAGGGTGTTTCAACAACCGAGGATATTTGATTCGCAATATAAGAGTTTCGTAAGAAACTCTAAGTTAAATTGAATGGCGATATTTCAGCCATTCAATTTAAACATCCCCTTTAATCTTAACATCCAGCTGATTATAAGGAATTTCAATGCCGGCTTCGTCCAGAACTTTTTTTATGGCAATGTAGAGGGCATTTTTTGTGTCTATAAAAGCGGTTGGAGTATTATTTTTATACCAGGCCGCAAGAATAATATTTATACCACTTTCGCCAAAGCCTTCGTACCAAACAGAAGTTTCCGGATAAGATAAAACAGTAGGGCAGAGTTCAGGAACTTTTTTAAGAGCTTCCAGAGCCTTAGTCATATCGGCATCGTAATTAATAGAAAGGGCAATCTGAATTCTTCGGTCAGTGTGATAAGAATTGTTTGTAATAGAAGAATTAATAATAGTAGAATTTGGAATTCTAACCATCTGATTATCCAAAGTGTGAACTTCAATCGAAAGCAGATTAACAGAATCAACAACCCCTGTAATATCATTTACAATAATCAAATCTCCGGCGTGAATAGAACCTTCGGTCAAAATAAAAAGCCCGCTTATAAGATTACTAACAGAAGTTTGGGCCGCAAAACCAATGGCAATACCGGCAATTCCCGCAGCACCCCAGATGGCACTCAACTTAACACCAAAAAGACTCAAAATGTAAATAATTACAATTACGTAGTAAATATATTTTACAAAGCGGTTTACAATCATAGTCCGCTGGGGAGTAGTTTTTTCCGCCGGAATTTTCTTTAATCCCTTTAGAATCAGTTTGTAAACAACCCAAAGAAGAGTAAGAATAATCAGCGCTCCAACAAACTTAAAAAGATTTTCCCAGGTTAAAAAACTTTTCAACCAGTTTAAAAAAGAAGAAGTCTGTTCTAAAAAAGATTCTCCAGCAGCCTTAGCACCGCCCCCAATAGATTCGTCCATAAATCACCTCAAAAAGTAAATTTCATTTATTATAGAATTAAAAAAGCAAAAAAACAAATTATGAAAAAATGTCTTTTTTAAAGCAATGCTTTGTAAAATGTTTCCTGTTAAAAATGGCTCCCGGTCGAGAAATCGGCTTATCGAAACCGCATGCTCGCATGCTACACGCCTTTTGTGCTTGTAATTATATACGTGTGCCGCTTGTGCGGCACCACAAAAGGAGTGTTTTCGAAAGCCGTTTCTCTCCCTCGCGCCATATTCAACACAAAATCGATTATAAACCCTTTACCCTGCTTATACGTCTTTTCTGTGTGGTCGTTACTTAGTTTTTATGCTAGAATAACAGAACTTATGACTTTATCTAAAAATTATTGGAATTATCGTTTTTTACTTAGAGAGTTGGTAAAAAAAGGTATCAAATTAAAATATAGACGGTCTTATCTTGGAGTTATCTGGTCTCTTATAGAACCACTTTTAACAACTATAATTTTAGTAATAGTTTTTGGTACACTTTTCCGCACAAATAATCCAACTTACCCTTTGTATATTATTATTGGACGCCTTATGTATACTTTTTTTAGTAATGGAACAAAAGGCGCTTTAACTTCTATCAGAGCAAATGCGGGTATGATTCAAAAAGTTTATGTTCCAAAGCTTTTATACCCCCTTTCTTCTGTATTATTTAATTTTGTAATCACTTCAATTTCCTGTATTGTTTTGGCAGGTGTTGATGTTTATTGTAAAGTAATTCCTACCTGGCACCTGATTCAGTTCATTCCCGCAGTTATTTTGATTTTGCTTTTGACTTTTGGAGTGGGCCTTATTCTATGTACCTTAAATGTATTTTTTAGAGATATAGAATATCTTTGGAACGTTTTTCTTCTATTAATAATGTATATGAGTGCAATTTTTTATTACCCGGATATGATTATGAATAGTAAATACGCCTGGATATTAAAATACAATCCCCTCTATCAGATTATCAAACTTTCCCGAGACGCATTCTTAGGCCTCCCTTTTGATATTTACGCCTTCTTATGCGCCCTTATTTGGAGCCTTGTCAGCATTGTCGTAGGTTTAATATTCTTTGCAAAAAATAAAAATAAATTTATTTTGCACTTGTAACGGAGGTTTTTGATGGAAGAAGAAATTACTGCAGACGAAAACACAGCCGTTATAGTAAAAGACGTAAGTGTTTGTTTTAATTTAAGTAAAGAAAAAGTAGACAGCCTAAAAGAGTTTTTTATTAAATTCTTAAAACATCAAATCAAATACGATGAATTTTGGGCTCTTAAAAATATCAGTTTTACTCTTAATAAAGGCGACCGCCTTGGAATTTTGGGATTAAACGGAGCGGGCAAAAGTACCTTGTTAAAAGTAATTGCCCAGGTTTACAAGCCAAGTTCAGGACAGGTTTATAAATGTGGAGTTTTAGCCCCTTTGCTTGAATTAGGAGCCGGCTTTGATGTCCAGTACACCGCCCGCGAAAATATTTATCTTTACGGGGCAGTCCTAGGTTACAGCAAAAAATTTATAGACGAAAAATTCCAGGAGATAGTAGATTTTTCAGAATTAGAAAGATTTATTGATGTTCCTCTTAAGAATTATTCAAGTGGAATGAAGAGTCGTTTAGGATTTGCAATTTGTACAGCCGTAGAACCAGATATTTTGATTTTGGACGAAGTTCTAAGTGTTGGCGATGCCAAATTCAAAAAGAAGAGCGAAGCCAGAATCCAGGAAATGTTTAATCGCGGAGTTACAGTTTTATTTGTAAGTCACAGCATAGAACAGGTAAAAAAGATTTGTAATAAAGCTATGATTCTTGATCACGGAGAAATGAAAGCCTTTGGTGAAATAGAAGAAGTTTGTAGCAAATATGAAGAGATGGTGAAATAAGAGGATAATCTTATGAAAGTAAATAAAATTGCAGTAGCCGGAACAGGTTATGTTGGTTTGAGTTTAGCAACCCTTTTGTCACAAAATAATAAAGTTGTAGCAGTTGATGTAATTCAAGAAAAAGTTGATCTTATCAACAGTAAAAAATCCCCAATTGTCGATAAAGAAATTCAGGATTTTCTGGCAAATAAAAAACTAAATCTTGAGGCAACAACAGACGGAAAAGCAGCCTATAAAGATGCAGATTTTGTAATTATTGCAACCCCAACAAATTACGATCCAAAATTAAATTTCTTTGATACAAAATATGTAGAAGATGTAATCAAATTAGTGCTGGAAGTAAATCCAAATGCAATCATGATTATAAAATCTACAATTCCTGTAGGTTTTACTCAAAGCGTAAGACAAAAGTATCAAACAAAAAATATAATCTTTAGTCCAGAATTTTTACGCGAAAGCAAGGCTCTTTACGATAATTTATATCCAAGCCGAATTGTAGTAGGAACCGATTTACAAGATTCCCGCTTACTCGATGCCGCTCAAACCTTTGCTAAACTTTTACAGCAGGGCGCAATCAAAGAAAATATTCCAACTTTGATGATGGGCTTTACCGAAGCCGAAGCCGTAAAACTTTTTGCCAATACCTATCTTGCTCTTAGAGTAAGTTATTTTAATGAACTGGACACTTATGCCGAAGTAAAAGGTCTTGATACAAAATCAATTATAGATGGAGTTTGTTTAGACCCAAGAATTGGAATGGAATATAATAATCCAAGTTTTGGATACGGCGGATATTGTCTTCCAAAAGATACAAAACAGTTACTGGCCAATTATAAAGATGTTCCAGAAAATCTAATAGAAGCAATTGTAGCAAGTAACAGAACCCGAAAAGATTTTGTTGCCGATAGAATTTTAAAAATGGCTGGTTGCGAAGGATATTCAGAAGAATATGATAGCAATAATCAAAATCAGTCTCAGGTAACAATTGGAGTTTACCGCCTTACAATGAAGAGTAACAGCGATAATTTCCGCCAGAGTTCAATTCAGGGAGTAATGAAAAGAATAAAAGCCAGTGGCGCCCATATTATAATTTACGAACCAACCCTAAAAGACGGAGATTCCTTCTTTGGAAATCTGGTAGTTAATGATTTAAAGAAATTCAAAGAAGAATCCCAGGCAATTATTGCTAACCGCTACGATGATTCTTTGGATGATGTAAAAGAAAAAGTTTATACAAGAGATTTGTTCAGAAGAGATTAAAAAAAAGAGGGCTTATTTTGGTAAAAGTTTCTGTTTTAATCCCAGTCTATAACGTTTCCCCTTATTTAAGACAATGTTTAGATTCTCTTGTTGGACAAAGTTTAAAAGAAATTGAATTTATTTGTGTAAATGACGGTTCTACTGATGATTCACTTTCTATATTAAAAGAATATGCCTCAAAAGATTCCCGCTTTGTAATTATTGATAAAGAAAACGGTGGATACGGAAAGGCTATGAATATTGCAACAGATCATGCTCAAGGAGAATACATAGGAATTGTAGAACCAGATGATTTTGTTGAATTAGATATGTTTCAGGTACTCTATCAAAAAGCAAAAGAGTATGATTTAGATTTTATAAAATCAGATTTTTACAGATTTTACGACAGTAAAGAAAGTAATCAGCTGGAATTTAAGTTATTTCCAATAAGCAAACACAAAGAATATTACAATAAACTTTTATGTCCTCTTGAAGATCCTGAAATTTTTAGATTTCAGATGAATACCTGGAACGGAATTTACAAAAGACAGTTTTTATTAGATAACAAAATAGTTTATAACCAAAGCCCAGGGGCTTCTTTTCAGGATAATGGATTTTATTTTTTGACCTTTTCATTTGCAAAAAGAATTATGATTATAGACCAGGCCTTTTATAAAAATAGAAGAAACAATCCAAATTCTTCTGTAAAAAGTTCTTCTAAAGTTTATGCAATGAATATAGAATACGATTATATTCGTAAACAGTTAGAAAAACACATGGAAATCTGGCAAAAGGTAAAAGGCTATTACTGGCTTAGAAAATTTTATAATTACAATCTTACAATTGCAAGAATTTCACAAGAATGTTTAGAACCCTTTACAAAAGAATATCAAAAAGAATTTAGAAGGGCCAAAGAATTAGGTGAATTTGATATAAATCTTTTTACCAAAAACGAAAACCTTGCTTTAAAGATTTTAGACAAAAATCCAAAACTTTATTACAAATTATATTTATACAGGAGAAGCCGCCATGCCTAAAGTTTCAGTAATTATTCCTGTATATAATGACCAAAAATATTTAAATCAATGTTTAGATTCAGTTTTGAATCAGACCTTAAAAGATATAGAAATTATTTGCGTTGATGATGGTTCAACAGATTCTTCATTAAAAATATTACAGGACTATCAGGCAAAAGATTCCAGAATTACAGTTATAAGCCAGGAAAATGGAGGAGCCGGTAAAGCAAGAAATACAGGCCTTGCAGTTGCAAGTGGAAAATACCTTTCTTTTTTAGACAGCGATGATTTTTTTGAAGCTTCTATGTTGCAGGAATCTTACAATAAATTGGAAGAAAGTGGAGTTGATTTTGTCGTATTCCATTCAGATCAATACTGGGGGAATCTTTCTTCTTTATTATTAAAAGGATGGAATGTTGATTCATCAAAAATCCCACCATATAGACCTATTTCTTTTAGAAGTTTAACAGGAAACGTATTTAAAGTATTTTATGGCTGGGCCTGGGATAAGGTTTATAGAGCAGATTTTATAAAAAAATATGACCTTAAATTTCAAGAAACAAGAACTTCAAACGATTTACGTTTTGTATTTACAGCTCTTGTTTTGGCCAAAGATTTTGAAGTTCTACCTTCGGTTTTAGCTCATCAAAGACGTAATGTAAGTTCATCTCTTTCAAATACCCGCGAAAAATCCTGGGATAACTTTTATAAGGCTTTAACTTCTTTAAAAGAAAACTTAATAAAATACCAGCTTTATCCAGCCCTGGAACAAGATTATATAAATTACGCATTACATTTTAGTTTATGGAATTTAACTACAATCCAGGGCCCAAAAAAAGAAGTTTTATATAATAAATTAAAGAATGAATGGTTTAAAGAACTTGGAGTTAGTGGAAAAGGTGCAGATTTCTTCTATAATAAAAGAGAATATCAAACATTTCTGGAAATAGAAAAAAATGAATATAAAAAATTTAAAAAAATAACATTCATTTTTTTCTATTTCCAGAAATGTTTGATATTCTCTTTTATTCTAGAAAAAATCTGCACCTTTTCCACTAACTCCAAGTTTTTTAAACTA
>JAIKYZ010000037.1 GCA_024682655.1 Treponema sp. | reverse complement strand
AATCCTCCATTTGGAGCTCGTCCTGCAGGAAGCGTTGATATTTCTACAATGCGTTCTGACTTAATTGTAACAACAAGCAACAACCAGTTGAACTTTTTACAGCATATGATGGTTATGCTTAAAGACGGAGGAAGAGCCGGAATAGTTCTTCCTGATAACGTACTTTTTGCAGATGGAGCTGGTGAAACTCTTCGTAAAAAGCTCCTTAAAGATTTTAATCTTCATACAATTCTTCGTTTGCCAACAGGTATTTTTTATGCAAACGGCGTAAAGGCAAATGTATTATTCTTTGAAAAAGGAAGTCCAACAAAAGAGACCTGGTACTATGATTACCGTACAGGAATTAAACATACTCTTGCTACAAAACCTTTGAAGCGTTCTGATCTTGATGATTTTGTAAACTGCTATTGTGCCGGACACATGGAAGACAGAAAAGAAACCTGGAGCGAAGAAAATCCTACCGGAAGATGGCGAAAGTATGATGTAAAGGAACTTCTTGAAAGAGATAAAACCAGTCTTGATATTTCATGGATAAAAGATAAAGACGATTTGGAAGATGTAACTCTTAAAGAATTATTCTCTACAATCCAAGAAAAAGGACAGAATATTAATAATGCAATTAATCAGCTTGCAGGTTTACTTTCAGGAATTGAGGAATAATTAGATGAACACAAAAGCATTACGACAGAAAGTATTAGACCTCGCAATTCACGGAAAGCTTGTTCCTCAGAATCCAAATGAAGAAAGCGCTGAAGTTCTTCTTAAAAAAATCAGAGAAGAAAAAGCAGAGAAAATCAAAAAGGGTGAATTAAAAGCTGACAAAAAAGATTCTTTCATTTTTGTAGGAAGTGATAAACGGCATTATGAGCAGTTCGTCGATGGAACGGTAAAAGATATTGAAGATGAGATTCCGTTTGAAGTGCCAGAAGGATGGGCTTGGTGTAGATTAAACGAACTAGCCGATATAGCTAGAGGTGGATCTCCAAGACCAATAGAAAATTATATAACTGATTCTGAAGATGGCATTAATTGGATCAAAATCGGAGATACCGCTCCTGAAAGTAAATATATTATTTCAGCAAGAGAAAAAATCAAACCGGAAGGTAAAAATCATTCTCGTTTTGTACATGCTGGAGATTTTCTGCTTACTAATTCAATGAGTTTTGGGCGACCATATATATTGAAAATTGATGGATGCATCCATGACGGTTGGTTAGTCTTTGCAAATATAAAAAATTGCATTAAAAAAGATTATCTGTATTACGCTTTAAGTTCTGACTACATTTATAATTCTTTTTCTATGGTAGCAGCTGGTTCAACTGTAAAAAACTTAAAATCAGATACAGTTAAACAAGTTTTATTCCCATTACCTCCTATACCCACTCAAGAAAGAATTATAGAGTCAATTGCAAAAGCATTCTCTCAAATTGATACACTTGAAAAAGAAAACTCAGATTTAGAAACTGCAATCAAACAAGCCAAATCAAAAATCCTTGATTTAGCTATTCACGGTAAACTCGTCCCACAAGACCCGAACGACGAACCAGCAGAAGAACTGTTAAGACGTATTGCGACAAGTGATAACAGACCTTATGAGAAGGTGAATGAGGAACCATTTGAGATTCCTGATTCTTGGAAATGGGTAAAACTTAATGATTTAGCTGAAATTGCTCGTGGCGGTTCACCAAGACCAATTCAAGATTATATTACTGAAGATAAAGATGGAATTAATTGGATTAAAATTGGAGATACAATAGAAGAAAGCAAATATATAACTTCTGCAAAAGAAAAAATTAAACCAGAAGGAAAGAAACATTCTCGTTTTGTTCATGCAGGAGATTTCTTGCTAACTAATTCAATGAGTTTTGGAAGACCCTATATTTTGAAAATTGATGGATGCATTCACGATGGTTGGCTTGTTTTTGCAAATATAAAGGAATGCCTTTTGCAAGATTACCTTTATTATGCTTTATCTTCTGCATATATTTATGAGACTTTTTCAAATGTAGCAGCAGGTTCTACTGTAAAAAATCTGAAGTCTGATACAGTAAAACAAGTAGATTTTCCTCTTCCTCCATTATCAGAACAAAAAAGGATTGTAGGAGCTATAGAAAACATGTATGAAGTATTAGACCAGATTCAAAACAATCTCGTCTAATTTTCTAAATAACTCATTGGTTTTATTCAAGATTCGTTTCTGTTCTTCTATCGGCGGTAAAGCAATAATAATCTGTTGAATATTTGTTTTTGTAAGACTTGGTAAGGTTGTACTTGAATCTAATGTTGTAAAATCAAAATATTCACAGAAGTAAAACAAGAACCTAGGCAATACAGCTTCGGAGGGAGATAAACCAAAGGCTGTATCTACATTCCAAAACTTTTCTTCAACAAAAATTGGATTATTTATTGAACCCTTTCTTCCAATAATTGTACAGTTTTCAGGACAAATATAGTCATCAGCTCTACCCATTATTCCACCGCTGCCATAAATAGGATATTTTCCATTTGGGTTTTCAACTTTTGATTGGTTCTTCCCATTTATTACAGTTGCTATATCCCCGAAATGACAGAAGCACCAATTATTAGGTAAAGTCCAATCTATTTCTGAAAGCTCCACCTTCTCATAAGGTCTGCAATAAGAAGATAAATTCACCAATAAGGCACTTTTGTGCATAAAAACTTATTGGAGGCTTTTATGAAAAAGCAAATTGATCAACAAACACCTTTTGAGCAGCATTTACGAAAGCAAAATCTTTCAGAAAATACTGTCACCTCTTATCTGTGGACTATTAAGTATTACACAGACAACTATGAAGACTTTTCAAAAGAAAACCTTCTTGCATACAAAGGTTGGCTTTTGGAATACTTCAAGCCAAAGACCGTAAATCTTCGTATTCAGGCAATCAACAAGTATCTTGTTTTTACAGGTAAAGATAAGATGCAGCTAAAACAAGTAAAGGTACAGCAGAAAAACTTTCTGGAAAATGTAATAAGCAATGCCGATTATCAATACTTCAAAGCACAGCTTAAAGCAGATGGAAATATCGAATGGTATTTTGTAGTATGGTTCCTTGCTGCTACTGGTGCTCGTGTAAGTGAACTTACTCAGATAAAAGTTGAGCACGTAAATATTGGCTGGTTTGATTTGTACTCAAAAGGCGGAAAACTTCGTCGTTTGTATATTCCAAAACTCTTAAGAGAAGAAGCTCAAGCCTGGCTTAAATCTATAAACAGGACTTTCGGTTATGTTTTTCTTAATCGCTTTGGAGAACGTATCACGACGAGAGGAATTGCTACACAGCTTAAGACTTATGCTGCAAAATATGGCATAAGCACTAAGGTTGTCTATCCTCATTCTTTCCGGCATCGTTACGCAAAGAACTTTCTTGAAAAGTTCAATGATATTTCTTTACTTGCCGATTTGATGGGGCATGAAAGCATTGAAACAACGCGTATTTATTTGCGTCGAACTGCCAGTGAGCAACAGGAAATTGTTGATGAGGTTGTAACCTGGTAAAAAAGTAAAAGACTCTCCTTTTGAAAGAAGAGTCTTTAGCGGTTAACAGAAAGATGGTCTAGGATTTTTCAGAGAGATTTCTTTTCTATTGCAAGTAGCAATTGTGTTCTCATCTTCATCTGACCATTCTGATACAATCTGCGCAACTGAGTAGATATCTTTTTTGTAATCAGCAGTTTTAACGAAAATCAACTCTTCTTCAAGACTCCATTCTCTTGAAATAGCATATACAGAATTCTCTGTTTTAATAATAACAGCATCATCCATTGTAATTTCGTAGATAGTGTTTCCAGAAGAATCTTTTACGTTGATTTCATCTTTTACAATAATGATGTCTTCAATGACTTCATTTACAGAAGTTTCTGCAATAGAATCTTCAACCATAAGCTGGAATGGCTTTTCCTTTGTAATCTTATTAACATAGAATTTTGACACTTCTTCGGAATCTCCAAAGTATTCAATTTCTGTTAATTCATTACGGAGTTCAATTTCGGAATCTTCTGTTACAAGTAATATGTTACCTAAAATCCTATTCCAGCTGTCTTTCTGCTGCGACTTAAAACATAAAAGTTTCTTGCCAATTAAAGATTTCAATGTATTTAATTCTTGAGAAGTAATACCGTGAATTATCACTTTGAGCCTCCTGTTTGACAGCGAGATATCTGTAATAAAAAAGTTAAAAATTAAATTCTTGCTGAAAAGTACCTTTTTTCCAATCAACTTTAGAGATTTCTGTCTGATAAGTTTTCAATGCAATTTTCCGCAAAGAACATTCGGCTTTTAAACTGTCAGACAGTTCTCCGTAACATAAGATTGTTGCAGGATCTAGAACTTCAAGCATTTTGTAGAATCCGGTTTCAAAGTATTGAGTATTTTCTTTATTATTGTAACCACCCTGAGCACCAATTGTTACAACTCCCCATTTATCAATCCCTTCAAATGCGAATTCATAAGTACGTTCGTCACCCCAACGAACATTAGGAATAATTTGAATTCCATTCTGCATCAAAAAATTGCCAATAGCACGACTTTTATAAACTTGAAAAATCTGCTGTGCTAATGACATGTCTCTGTAAACGCTATAATCTGGAAGAATTACACTCTGATATTTACGAAAAGTATCTAACTTTTTAGTCAGCTTAATTTCACTTGATAAGCAACCGATAAAGTTTTCATCTAGTTGATAAAAATGAACTGCTTTATTTTTTGTTTCTGTTTCCTTCTCGCAAGCTGAAAAAGGAACCAGACTCTCTGGAATTTTAGAAGTTCCATGTACAATTGGAATTTCATATTTTCCAGAAAAGTCGGCTCCTTTTATTTGCCAGAAACCAAAAACATCTTTTACAGGCTTCTTTGGCATAGTGGCTCCTAAAAAACATCAGCATCGTCGATATCTTCAAGAATTTTTACAACAGTTATTCCGTCAATTTGTGCATTATTCTTGAAATCTTCATAAGTAAAATAATCTGATGGCTCCTGATAAAATTCACAAAAAGAAATAATCTTTTCATGTGTATCATCAGAATAGTAGGTAATGGAATAACGTTTATCTTTATAAGTAAACTCAATTTCATTTCCTGTCGCTACATAATTGCTAAGCTGTTTTTCTGTCATTTTGCAGGCCCCCTTTTTGGATGTGCAGGATCTTTCCAATCCCAATCATGTTCATGTGGCACTTTTGGATGTGCCTTTGGATTACCATGGTCTGTATAGTCGATGTCTTTTAATGCATTACCATCAGAACCATAATATCTTTCAGTTACTAAGTTTCCAGAAGAATCGTACTTCTGGGTAACGGTATTAGGCGTTCCTGTTGTTGGTAAAGAATGGGCTGTTGTCGTATGAATTGTATACGATGTGCCACCCATGGTCTTTACACCATAGCCTGAGGTTCCCTGACCCATAGTCGGTGCCTCCTTTTTGAGGAAGGTGTCTCTTTTATACGGTGGATCGCTGTAAACTACATCAAATACACCAAGAGACACGTCAATTAAATAGTTATTGACGAAAGCACCTGTTCAGGGTTAATATTCAATTGATACTCGAAATAACCTTTAGGTGTTTCGTCAAGTTGGTTTCTGTTGGTAGCAGAAACTCAGTTATAAGCCTTGCTTTGATTGGTAGTCTTAGCAAGGTTTTTTATTTTACAAACAATCATAGGCTGCACCTCCTGTTATATAATTTAATTTTTTAAGTCGGATTTTTGCAGCTTTCTTAGATACTCTAAAAGTGCTTACGAATCGCAAAAATTCAACTTTAAGTTCATTATACGGCATTTCTGCTAAATATGGGGCCGGCTCTTCACCAAAAACAAACTCAGGTTCTTTTTTATAGTCTTTCCAGAATTCAGCAACGGATTCTTTTGGCATAAGAAAACATGAAGCGAAATAATCGGCCTGCCACTCAATCCAATCTTTTCCTTGTGTATTATCGGGATTTTCTATGTTATCTCTGTGGCAGGTTATTGCAAAAGATTCATTCGGTTCTTCATCAAACAGTAATGGTTGCGTAGAATTGTCTGGCTCTTCGAATTTTCTGCGATGATAAACATTGTGACCAAGTTCATGGGCCAATGTATAGTTTAATCGGCCTTCTTGTTTTTCATCAGCTTCTAATTCGGATGAAATAATGATCGTTCCTTTATCTACTTTGTACGGAACTATTTGACCATCTCTAATTATATTTATGAATCCATTGGAAAATGAAGTCATTCCTAAGACATATTTGTCTGCAAATGATTGAAAATCCATAGAGATTCCGCAATATAATTCAATGATGTTTTCGATTGGTGTTGCTTGTGGATTAAGAAAGGAATACTCAGAATGAGATTTTGAATATTCCTGAAGAATAAAAGATGCGTGATTATCTATTTCTGCAGCTTTTAGAATAGGTGTATCATTTTTACCATATTTCAGATTAAACTCTTGAATGTTTTTCACTTTTTGTCCTCAAGGTCTTTAATAAACCTCTCCCAATCTTCTTTTGTTGCACCCTTAGCTTTTGCTGTTCGAAGAGCAACCTTTGCCATATCATTTTCAGTTACATACTCAGAAACGTCTTTTGCAAGTTCATTTTTCTGAGCAGCCGCCATGTCATATAATTTATTTTGTTCATCAGGTGTTAGGTGTAAAACCCTGACAAGAGAATCCAGCAATGTTTTTTCATTAGGTTCTCGATTTCCTTTTTCAATGTCGCTTAAATATGGTGCAGATACTCCAAGTTCTTTTGCAAACCCTCTAAGCGTCATATTTAGTTCGAGTCTCCTTTTTGAAATAAAATTTCCAAATTCGCTCATTATATCCTCACAGCCCTTCCACCCATGTGAAAATATTGTTAGCTGTTCGCTAACTGCTAACAATATAACACACTACAAGTAGTGTTGTCAAATTTATTTTCGAGAATTTTTCCACTAGATTGATAGATTTTGCAAAATTTCATCCATATTTTTGAATAATTCTTCGATTTTTGAGACGATTCGTAGTTGTTCGGTAAGTGGTGGTAGAGGATAAAGCCAATTCTTTATATCATCACTACTAATAGAGGGAGAATTATCACCTTTCATAAATTGATTTAAGCCTTTTATAACATATTCTGATGTCATCAAATAGAATAAGAATTTTGAAAAAACAAAAGACCTTGGTTTACAAACATAAAAGCCTGTTGAAGCAATACAATCTGAATTCTTTTCTTCAATTAATGCAATATTTTCTAAATAAGGACGGACAAGAGAAAATAAAACATCCCCGTTATTTAATTCCCTTGAAGCTCTGCTTGGCGCTTCTGATACTGCAAGTGTTTTGGGTTCTATTACGCAATGCTTTTTATTATCAATTGCATCAATATCTATATATTTGAAAGTTTCTCCTTCAGGCTTTTTTGAAGTCATTGAATTAAATAAATCATTTCCTGTACACCAAGTCCATGATTCTGGGATGTCAAAAGGCTCTTCCACTTCAAACTTCTTGTAGGGTCTGTTATCACTTGTCGCAATGCGTTTTAGAAGTTCTTCTGCAGGCTCGTCGTTCTGGTCTTGTGGAACAAGTTTTCCATGAATGGCGAGGTCAAGAATTTTGGATTTTGTTTGTTTAATTGCGGTTTGTAGGTCTGATTTATTTTCGTCTATGTAGTCAATTTGAGAAAAAATGTTTTCAATTTTAATAACTATTTGAACTTGTTCATTTATTGGTGGAAGTGGAAATAGTCCTGAAAGTAGATCATTTGCAGATAAAGATGTTATTCCGACACCTTTTCCATTGAGCATTCCTTGTTCTTTATAGAACATAAGTAAATATAAATAGAGTTTGTTATTAATTCCTATAATCTTTGGTCGTAAACGAGAAACATGATTCTGATAACAAATGTCTTCGTCAAAATTCCAAATTGCGGCTCTGCCAACATCTCCTCCATTACAAAGAACTAAATCTCCTTTTTTGATTGTACATTTATCCAGTTCATCATCTGTAAAATACATTTCTCGAACTTCTGTAAAATCAAATTTATTCCAGTAAAGATTTGAAGTTGTTATATATTTTCGTAAAGAACCTTTATTGTTAGATTTCTTCAGGGCTTTTCCAGTTGTATGATAAAACAATTCTCCAAATCTACACCAAGCCCATCCCTCAGGCACATCAAACGGAATCTCATCTTCAATATCTTTTATAGTTCCATCGGCGAACTGCTCATAATGCCGTTTATGTATATTAAATATCGTTTGTTGACTAAAGATACCTATTTCATTATATTTAAATTAGTTCCGTGGTAGAACTAGCAGCCAGTGCGAAGATTAATTCATACCATATCTTAATTTAATGATTACCTAAGAGCGTCAGGTTTATTGCTGCTTCAAGGTACTGGCATAATAAGCAAAAGCAATAAAGAAAGATGCTCAAGGAGTATCATTATGTCAAATCTTGATTTCTTCAAGAATGAAGCCAAAAAATTCTTAAAAGATTGGCAGACACAAACCCAAACAGTTGAAAGTGATGGATTTATTTCGTATCACTATTCCTCAAAATTCTACGATGTAGGAGACTTGTTCTTTTATTATGAATTAGATGATAAAGATGAACAAGACATTAAGCTTGCACGTGCACAGCATTACATAGCAAAGATGGTTGGATTTAAGAAATGGGATGATTTAATTCATGCTTCTGAAATTGAACTGGAACTTGCAGAACTGTTGCTTCGTAGATTTAAAAATGCACAGGATGTTCAAGACTGGGAAGAAATATTAATGTTCTCAGGAATTGAACAATATGGTACGGAAGCAGTTCTTGCCTATGCACGCCAGTATTATGAACTTGGGGATAGGAAAGAAATTGTAAATCTTCAACCTGAAAAGTTGACAATCTTGTCCGGGAAAATGAAATCGACTGAATTGAACAAGTTCTCTGATGAAAACAATCCTGATGGAATACTTCGAAAGTCTTCATATGTTTTTTGTACACATTGCAATAAAGAATTCAACTTTCCACAATCAAAAGTAATAAGAGAAAACGAAACGAATCTTACTATGGTTGTTTGCAAAAATTACCCGAGCTGCCATGGAACATACTTGGATTATAAGGTCCTTTCTCCAACGATAATGTATGGACAGACAAGAATTGCGGGGCTTGAGCATGGTATTCAAGCTTTCAAAACTGATTATACAATGGAAACAAAGGTACACTGCATTCATTGTGGAAAAGAATATTTATATAGAGAAGCAAATGTAGTGCAATTTCCAGATGATGATGAACCATTAGTTTATTGCAAGTTTTATCCTGAATGTGATGGAAGCTTGATTGATATGATGGAAGTCTAAAAAATAAACCGCAGGAACATCACCTGCGGTTTTCATTTTTAAGGAAAGTAACAAAGAGGCATCTCGGCTTTTTACGGCACCACTCAAAATGCCTAATAAAGTGGGTGAAAAAATGCAGTATTTTTAATACCGTTGTTCGCTATAAGCGAATCTACGAACCATTAATTCTTTAAAACCACAAAGGAGTTTGAAACTTCAACAGTTAATGACAACCAATCATGAATAATTAATCATCTTCACTGCACCAGCATAATGCCCAATCAACAGCATTGTAGAATTCAATTTTTTGCTCAATTTCTTGCTTGTGGTAAGATTGATCACATTTACTTTGGATTTTTCTAAGCTCTGATTTGGCATTTGCATCTGAAACTAAATTTTGCAGCTTTAATACCTTTTTAGATATTTGCTTATAACACCGTTCGTCTGCATAAGGATATTCCTTTTCAATTTTTGAATAGTAGGAACGTAATTGTTGAACATCTTTTTTGCAGTTAGATGCTTTAACTTCAGGCATAGCCTCCAAAGAATTAAAAAAATCTTTTAGTTTCTTTTTCATAGAAACCTCCTTAAAAATGATTTATTTTGAGTTCAGTGAACTCATATAAACTCATTAAGGATAAAGAGAGTATAGCAAGAAATTTTCTATGTAACAAGAATACATAGTGTTTTATTAAAAAATAGATAATCTTTTAAGAAGGGGAACCATTTGCAAAGCCGTATATTATCTAAAAAATTTTTTTGTGTTATATTGAAGTGGTTAGTTTGATTTTCTCGCCATCCTGACACATCTCCCCCAAAAAAAATGTTAAGTAAAATGTTAAGTGATTTCATTTAACAAAATATTAAGCCCAAAATTAAGCCTTCAAATTACCATATATAGTATTGATAAAGCCTGAAAAAGCCTCTAATATACACTAGAAAACATTAACGATTCGCTGAAAATAATAAGGATTGGGTTCAAATCCAAGATGGCACAGTAATGTCGCAACGAAGTGAGAAATTACACGTAAATCACTTCCTATAGGCCAATAAAAAAAGGATTTCTAGTTGCACTAGAAATCCTTTTTGGAGCTGATCGGACTTGAACCGACTACCTTTTGAATGCCATTCAAACGCTCTAGCCAGGTGAGCTACAGCCCCGTTTTTCTTAGTATAACATATTTTTTGTGGCTTAAGGAAGTGGGCTTTTAGATTTCCACTTTAATTTCTTTCTGATTATCTGCAAGTGTGAATGTGGATTTTCTGTCCTTTGCTGTAATTTCATACTTGCCCTTAAAGCCGCTTAAATCAACAAAGCCCTGTGAATCCGTTTTAGCCTTAACCTGTGTATGCCATTCTTCTTTTATAAGTTTGTGTAATCTATTGTAAGAAGGTTTTAATGAGCCGTCCTTTCTGATTACTCCACTTGGGGCGTTCAACCAGGCTCCGTCGCCAAAATCCCAGTTTGTGATTGCTGTTACCAGTGGATGATTTTCAAAAAGATTTCTGTACATCTTTTCTAATTCATCTGCCTGCATTTCTTCTAATTCTGGTGTTGCGGCATCGTCCTCGTAATGGGCATCCTGCAAATCTTTAATTGAAGGATCAACTGCAGGACCAGCAACTATTGTGTTTTCTGTAAAATGGATAGGTATTCCAAAGCCTTCAAATCTGGTGAGCATTTCATCTACATGTTCTTTGCCCCAAACTCCATGGTGCTGATGTGATTGAACTCCAATTGTATCGATTGCTACTCCAGAATCTAAAGCTTCTTTGATTATTGCCTGATATTTTTCAGAAAGATTAAAATCATTTATAAGGAAGATTCCATCAGGATTTGCTTCTTTTGCCTGATTAAAAACTGCTTTGATAAGATTTGCTCTTCCCTTGTAATTACAGATTCTTGTGGCAGGATTTTCATATTTATCATAGATAGGCATAATTACGGTTTCGTTAATTACATCCCACATATCTACAATGCCTTTAAAATCTCCTACATCTCTGCTGATTCTTTTTAACTGCTTTTGATAAATTTCTTCATCATCATATTTCAAGAGCCAGGGAGCATAAACTGTCTGCCAGCATAAAGTATGTCCTTTTACTGTAACATCTTTACTTCTTAAAAACTTGGCCGCATTCATTAATTCTTTTGTGTGAGGTTTTCCTTCTTCGGGTTCAAATCCACCCCAATAAAATGGAAGAGTTCCGTAGTTAAAAAGGCCCAGCCACTTATTCATTCTGTCTTCAATTACAGAAAAATCTATGCTCTTACCTTTTATGCTTGTAAAGGTGTTTATATCTGAATTGTAGTTTGCATAGGCTAGTGATTCAAAGGCTCCACAACCAAATAAAAATTCATGGTTAATCTGATTAATGTTTACTTCAGTATTGCTTAAAGCTTTTCCGTCTTTTCCAACTAATTGAATTTTTGCACTTGCTTTTCTGTGACCTAATTTATCCATAAAAAACCTCTCTAAGAGTAAATTATATATGAATAATATGATTCTTCAAAATCATAATGAATCAAGGTTTTACCTTATGTTGAAGATATTAAAAAAAATTATTAATTCCCCGCCTTTTCCCTAAACAAATTGAAGAGAAATAAGTTTTCGTGTTAAAATGAAATCAATAAAAAAAATCCAAGAGGAAAAAAATGGTAGAAGTAAAGAATTTTGAAGTATTTGGCCTAGATCGTGCATTAAACGCAAAAGGAAATTCTTTTAATGTTGGAGAAATAGATACAAGTATTCCTTTCGATAAATCTGATGATAATAAACAGTGGAAAGTTGCTAAATCCCTTGGCGGAAATATGTTTCCACATCAATCTCACGATGCTTTTATAAAAGGTATCCTGGTAATTTTTGATATAAAGGGAAATGGTGTTTTTATGCCTGAATTCCAGCGTTATCACTTTGCAGATATCGTCATGTCCCAGTCTACTATGCACTCAATGGATAAATTTATGACTTCTGACTATGATCCTTTTACAAAATACGTATCAGAAAATACAAAAAAAGAAGCCCGAGAAAATTATCAGCGTTATCTGGAAGCAAAAAAAACTGGCGATAAAGATAAAATCTATCAGGCCTTTGAAGTAATGGTTCACAATTTGCCACGTGGTCTTGAACTTTGGGCAACTGTAACTTCAAATTATCTTCAGCTCAAAACAATTGTAATTCAGCGTTTTCATCATAAAAATATTGAAGACTGGCGTGCCTTTGTAGAAGCCTGCTATAAACTTCCATATTTTAGAGAACTCTGTGGCTTTGCCGATTCTCAGTGGGATTTGGAAAACTGGTAACAAAAACAGCTCCCCTCAAGTTTATTTTTTTGGAGAAAAATTATGAAATTAATTTCCTGGAATATAGATTCATTAAATGCGGCTTTGACTTCAACTTCTGCCCGCGCTCTTTTATCTCAAGATGTTCTTAGAACAATCGCAAAATATCAGGCAGATATTATTGCAATTCAGGAAACTAAACTCCCTGCCGAAGGCCCTTCCGAAAAACACCTGGAATTATTAAAAGATTATCTTCCCGGCTATAAAATGGAATGGCTTTCTTCTGTTCCACCTGCCAAAAAAGGTTACGCTGGGACAATGATTCTTTATAAAGAGGGGATGAGCGCAAAGGCCAGTCAACCAAAATTACAGGCACCAGACACAATGGACGATGAAGGCCGTCTTCTTACCCTTGAATTCGACAATTTCTACTTTGTAAACGTTTATACTCCTAATTCAGGAGATGGACTTCGCCGCCTTGCAGAACGTCAAAAATGGGACCAGCTTTATGCCGATTATTTGTCTAAGTTAGATAAAAGTAAAGCAGTAATTGCCTGTGGCGATTTTAATGTTGCCCACAAAGAAATAGATCTTGCAAATCCTGCTTCAAATCATTTTTCTGCCGGCTTTACCGATGAAGAGCGTGAAGGCTTTACAAAACTTTTGAGCAGAGGTTTTGTTGACACCTTTAGATTAATCAACGGGGACGTAAAAGACACTTATTCCTGGTGGGGACAAAGAATTAAAACCAGTAAAATAAACAATTCAGGCTGGCGGATTGACTATTTCTTAGTCAGCGAGCGAATTAAAGAGCAGGTAAAAAAATCAGAAATGATAGATTCAGGTCCAAGACAGGATCATACTCCAATTTATCTGGAAATTGACCTGTAAAATAAAAATGCCCCGGGCTTTTATTCCAAAAACTTAGATTTAATTTCCTCTTTTTCCTGGGCCGAAAATTTCAGGCGTTCATTAAAAAAATTATCCAGCGAACCAAATTGCTTTTCCAAATCTTTTAGAGCATATTCAATGTATTCTTGCTTAGCGATGTAATAATGCTCCAGTTTTTTTGCAATTTTGTGATTATGTTTAGAAATCAAAACTCCAAAGTAAATAAGTTTAGCCTTACGTTTAGTAATTAAATTAGTCAAAAGATAATCTTGAATAATATCACGGCGGTCAACACCCAAAAAAGAAAGCAGAAGAGCCGCAATAAGCCCAGTCCTGTCTTTACCAGCTGAACAATGAAAAATCACCGAAAAAGATTCAAGTGGCAGAGTTAAAATAAATTTAAGAACCTCAACAGTATTATCAAGAGCCTTTCCTCTCACCATATTCACATAAAGTTCTTCCATTTCGGGCATCATAGAAAGCGATAGCAGAGAGTGAACCCTTTTTTCATGACTAATACCAACCAAAGCTTCATCCAAAATTGGCAAATGAAAGTAAGAAACATCCGAAGGAATAACAGAAGGCTTTTCCTCGGCTTCCTTTTTGGTCCTTAAATCAACAATAGTGTGAAGTTTGTACATTTTCTTAAAAAGTTCAATAACAACCGGAGAAAGTTTCCTTAAAGTAGTACCACGAATCAGCATAAAATGCTTAATTTTCCTGCCGTCCGAACTTTTAATACCACCTAAGTCCCTGAAATTACGTCTTCTAGCCAATCTTGGGATTTTCATAAAAATAATTATATCATATTGCAGAAATTTTTTAATCCAATTTTTTAGGGCGAAAGCACTTTCCAACTCGCATTTCGGAACTTGCTAACGAGCGGTCCTCCGGACTCCCTTCCGGGCCTCCTCAATTCTCGCGCCTGCTTTACTGGGCTGGGTAAAAAAAAATCACCAAAATTTGATAATTTCATCCAATCTCGGCAATTAAAAGAATGGAGAGTGGTTTATCTTTTGTCCAGAAGATAATATTCGGGACAATTTATATTTTGACCCCTTTCAAGTTTTACTCCAAGGAGAAATTAATTTATGAGTTTATCAAATTACTTTAAACCCGTAGATCAGCTGACTTTTGCTGATAATTTTGTTTTCCAGACTGTACTGCGCGATAAGGAAATCTGCAGGGAATTTGTAGAGAGGCTTCTTCATATCAAAATTAAAAACATTGAGTATCCAGAACTGGAAAAATCAATTGCCCCCTTTTATTCAACCAAAGGAATTCGTCTGGATGTTTACTTAAAAGATCAGGATAAAATCATTGATGTAGAAATGCAGTCCTACCAGCAGTCAGCTCTTGGAAAAAGAAGCCGCTATTACCAGTCCATGATAGATATGGACAGCCTCATGAAAGGTCAGGACTACACTGAATTAAAAGATTCCTACATATTATTTATTTGCACCCAGGATCCCTTCAAAGCTTCCGAAAATAAAAAATCCATTGGACTACCATGTTACACCTTTAAAAGTTCTTGTTTGGAATCAGAAGAAGTCAAATTAAATGACAATTGTGTCAAAGTCATTTATAATGCAAGTGCCTACAGGGAGGAAAAAGATCCTCTGGTCAGAAATATTTTGCAATTTATAAGTACGAATCGACCCGGAGAAGATGATTTTGCAAACCGATTATCCACCCTTGTAGAGACTCTAAAGGACAGAGAAAGTTTCCGCCAGGAGTACGCAGCGATGAATATACATGATAGAGATTTAATTCGAATAGCCAGACAAGAAGGTATAAACCAGGGAATAGAGCAGGGTATTGAAAAAGGAATCGAAAAAGGAATGGCTGTAAAAGCTTTGGAATCTGCTGTGACTGCGGTAAGAGAATTTAATCTTGCACCAGAAACTGTTGCCGAAAAAATGAAAGTTCCCTTGGAAGATTTGTTAGAAGCTCTAAAAAATTAATCTTTCTCTAAAGGACAGAGAAAGTTTCCGCCAGGAGTACGCAGCGATGAATATACATGATAGAGATTTAATTCGAATAGCTAGACAAGAAGGTATAAACCAGGGAATAGAGCAGGGTATTGAAAAAGGAATGGCTGTAAAAGCTTTGGAATCTGCTGTGACTGCGGTAAGAGAATTTAATCTTGCACCAGAAACTGTTGCCGAAAAAATGAAAGTTCCCTTGGAAGATTTGTTAGATGCTCTAAAAAATTAATCTTTCTCTAAAGGACAGAGAAAGAACCTGCCTGTATAATTATTTTAAAATTTTAAGGGGAGACTCTAGTAATTAAAATTAATTCTTAATTACTAAAATCTCCCCCTTATCATTTCTGGATGAGACTAAAATAATGCTAACGCATTAATTTTTAACGTCTCCCCAATCAAGGCCTCGATGAATCTCGCCCCTGGTTATTTTGTGGGTGAGACTAAATTAATGCTAACGCATTAATTTTTAACGTCTCCCCAATCAAGGCTCGATGAATCTCGCCCCTGGGCTTTTCTGGTTGAGACTAAATTAATGCTAACGCATTAATTTTTAACGTCTCCCCAATCAAGCCCGTTCATTTCAATAATGTTTCCCTGGTCATCGAATTTTAGTTCGCGGAATTTTACGTTTCGTTTTTGGTTTATGCCGTTGGAAAGTTCACAGTCGTGGTAGAAGAGGTACCATTTTCCCTGATATTCGAGGATTGAGTGGTGAGTTGTCCATCCTAAAACTGGAGTAAGGATTTTTCCGCCATAGGTGTATGGGCCGTAAACATTCTTACTTGTGGCAAAACAAAGGAAGTGACTTGTACCTGTTGAATAGGTAAAGTAATAAGTATCACCTTTCTTAAAAAGCCATGGGTCTTCAAAATAACGGCGGTCTTCATCTCCACCTGTTAATGGTTTTCCCTTTTCATCAAGGATTACAAGGTCGCGAACTTCTTCTGCAAGTTCTGTCATGTTGTCTTTCATTAAGGCAATTTTTGGTGTACAAGCTGCTTCCTGGCCTTTTGGTTCTTTATTATCTTCTGACCATTTATTATTTCTGTACTGGTCAAGCTGGCCGCCCCAAATACCGCCAAAAGTAAGATAGTATTTTCCGTCTGTGTCTGGGAACATACATGGGTCAATTGAATAAGATCCCTGAATGTAATTATCTTCTGGCTTAAAAGGTCCTTCTGGTTTGTCGCCAATTGCAATTCCAATGCGGAAGAAACCTTCTTTGTCGCGGGCTGGGAAAACAAAATAATATTTTCCATCCTTTTCAACACAATCAGGAGCCCAAAGCTGTTTGCTGGCCCATTTTACATCTTCAAGTTTAAGTACGCATCCACAATCTCTTGGGTAGGTTTCTACGTCTTTCATTTCGTAAACATGATAATCTTTCATGTTGTACTGATCACCATTATCATTATTTTCTACATCTTTATCTTCATCATGCGATGGATAAATATAAATTTTTCCGTTAAAAACGTGGGCAGAAGGATCTGCTGTGTATAAATCTTTAACAAGTGGTCTTTTTTCTATCATTAATAACTCCCGAAAAATAAAAGAAAACTTTTTTTATGCCGTTTTGAATACTAAACAAAAATCAGCTGTAATTAATATAATTTGCAACGCAAATTTTGGCAGATAAAAAACTAATATTTACGTAATTTATCAATCAATATTATATAATTTTGAACCTTATTTTGATAAAAGACAATAAGAAAAATTACTTATTAGAAGATATAAGCTAAATTATACTTCCAGGGCATTCTCTTTCTGCATTTCTTGCGGCACACCAGGTTCCTTTTTTTAAAGCTGATTCAAAATCTCCGGTGTTTGTATATTCATAAATAAAGCCAGAATTAAAAGAATCTCCACAGGCAGTTGTGTTTAAGGCTTTTACTTTTTCGCTTGGGCATTCCACAAATTCACCATTTTTTGAGGCAAAAGTTGATTTTACCCCTCTGGTAATAATTATTATATTTCCCAGTTGTCTACTCTGTGAAATTATAGCTTCTTTGAGTTTTTCTTCTTCTATTGGATATTGTAAATTATAAGTTTTGCAAAATTCCTGGTCGTTGATTTTTATGATTGTTGGGGTTGAAACTTTTAGTGTATTTATTAAATCATCCCCGATGTAGTCAGCCAGGAAGATTTTACCTTGGGCCTGGGCCTCTTTGGCGATTTGAGGGTAAATATTTTGGGACCATCCGCTAGGTCTGGAGCCGGCCAGTAATACTGCATCTGCCTCTTTTATCATTTTTGGAATTTCTGTTGAAATCAATTTTTCTTCATTTTTAATAAAATCTGGTAATCTTTGAATTGCAGGTTCTCCTACTACTAATTCGGTTGTTGTAGCTGCCTGTGAATCTAATAAAGTCCAGCATTCTCTAGTTTTTCCTGGAATCTGGAGGTACTGCATTTTTATTCCATCTTCCACCGCCAATTCCAAAAAGTCTTTATAATCTTTTTTTCCCAGGGGAGCAAAGGCTGTGGCGCAATCTTTTTCCAATTGTGCTAAAACTCTTGCCGAATTCAATGCCTTTCCAGAGGCATCTAATCTGTACTTTTTTGATCTATTTACATTTTCTAATTTAAGACTTTCAAAAGTAATTGTTCTTTGCATTGTTGCACTAAAGCAGATACATAAAAATTTCTTCATATTTATATTCCTAAGAATTCTGGTAATTCGTAAATTGATTTTAATCTATAGGTCTGTCCCCAAACTTTTTGGTCTGCCTTTTTCATACTTTTGGCATCTTTAGAAAGTGGTCTTCCGTTTTTATTTCCAATTAAAATTGAAGTTCCGCCAAGGGCTGCCCAACCATCGGTATACTTTTGCATATCATCTATAAAAAGTGTTTCTTCAAATTTAAAGCCAGATTTTTTTAAGGCAACTTCATAAGCCTGAGGATATGGTTTTCCAAAAAATTCCGGATCTCGGATATCTGTTATACATTCAAATAAATCACTCACTTCTAATTTATTTAAAACTCTTATTGCGTGTTCTCTTGGGGCGTTTGTTAAAATTGATTTTTTTTGAGGAAGGCTTAAAAGTAATTCTCTTAATCCCTCTTCTTTTTTTAATTCATCACATTCATTATCTGGATGAACATGGACAAGATATTTTTCTATATCAGTAAGGCCCTGGGCTCGTAACCATTCTAAGGTTGTTGAATAATGACTTATATTTTCTCTCCTGATTTTTACTGCTTCTTCCAGACTGCAATTAAAAAATTCTGCTACACATTCCATCATACGGCGGGTAATTCCTGCATCCATATCCGATGTAGAAGGGTAGAGGGTATTATCTAAATCAAAAAGAAGATATTTAAAGTCCATCTGTTAATTCCTTGTTCTTTGTTTCTTAATCCTTTTTATTTTTCAAGGCTAATCCAGAAATTTTAGAGAAAGTCTTTTCAAGATATTGAGCTTCTCCTTCTGATAAGGCTGCTCTGGCCAAAATACTTCTCCAGTATTCTTCCATATCTTCACGACCGGGCATTTTAAAAAAACCGATTTTCTGCATATTATCTGTGATTATTTTTACACTTTTATCAATTCTTTCTAGAGAAAGGGGAGTGTATCCTCTGTAACCATTATGATTTTCTTTTAAGCTCTGTCTAAACATGTGGTAACTTAAGATTTGAACTGCGTGAGAAAGATTCAAAGAGCCAAATTCCTCGGAAGAAGGAATTGTTACTCCCAAAGTACACATATCTAATTGAGGATCTGTCAGTCCTGTTCTTTCATTTCCAAAAATAATTGCTACTTTTGCATTCTTGTCGGTAATTGGGCTTGCTTCCTGGGCAAATTCTTCGGGGAGTAATAATTTTCCTCTTTTTTTACCCCTTCGTCTTGTAGTTCCCGCACTTAAGGAACAATCTGCTGTAGCCTGATTTATATCATCAAAAAACTTAGCATTGTCAAAAATATAGGCTGCGTGGATTGCAAGAATATGAACTTTTTCTACATCATAATCTTCTTTTTTTCCTACAATTCGCAAATCTTTTATGTCGCAATTTGCCATTGCCCTGCAGGCTGAACCAATATTTCTGGCTTCATCTGGATGATCTAATACAATTGTAATATTTGAAAGATTCATAAAATCATTATAGCAAATAATTGATTTCTTGTTTTATAAAAGGATTTTAAGAAATTTACTTCTGATTATTTTTTTCCAGAATATGTTCAAGTCCACATTCAATAATTATCTGAACATGTTCGTCGGCCAAAGAATAATAGATTACTTTACCTTCTCTTTTTGTTTTTACCAGATAAGAATCTCTTAAAATTTTAAGTTGATGAGAAACTGCACTTATAGACATATTTAACAAAGCTGAAATATCACAAACACAAAGATCACTTTTATCTAAGGCGTATAAGATTTTAACTCTGGTAGTATCACTGAAGATTTTATAAAAATTGGCAAGCTGTGTAATAATTTCTTCTGATTGTAATTGTTCTTTTACCTTTTTTACCAGGTCTTCATGAATAACTTCACAATCACAAGTAACTTCGCTTTTCCCCATAAATTGCTCCACAATGTTTGAACATTAGTTCAAGTATAAATAATATACAAACAATTGATTGAATGTTCAACTGTGAAAATTTAGAATAAATATTTGAATTTTTTTAAAGGATTATTTTTTTCCCAAGACTGTAAAATTGTTGGCGCTATTAGAAAAAAGAATTCCACTTCCGGCTTTGTTTAAACAAGGTAAATCAGAAATTGCTTTTATAATCTCATCTTTTTTATCCTGACTTACAAGAATCATCAGCATTTCTTTTTCGGGTACAATTTCAATTCCAAAGAATTTTGCATCACCTTCTTTTGCTGTTCCCCGGGCGTTTATTATAGTTCCTCCACCAGCTCCTGCTTTTCTGGCGGCGGCCATTGCATCTTCTGCATAACCTTTATTTACAATTACATTAATCATTTCGTACGAATTATTCATTTTTTCTACTCCCTGTTTTTCTTCTTTCAGATTTTTGATTGAACCACTGCGCAGAAAATTATTTATATCAATAGTAAAAACAATTCCAAAGTTCTTTTTACTTTCTGTACTTTCTTTGATTTTATCTAAAACCTTTTGACATATTTCTTCTTCCACAAGAATGTAAACTATGTCCTTGGATTTATCCCCCAATCCTAAAAGCTGAATAATGGAGTTTTCGGCAGTTCCTCGTCCCATTAAAATTGTGCCGCCCCTGCTTCCTGCAAGTTTAGCTGCATTTGTTATAATTTCTCCACTGTTATGGGGAACTATACTGATTATAAGTTTATGCATCGGCTTCTCCTTCAATTTCAGGATTAGTTTTATTTTTTGAAATCATTTTTTTGTTGAAAACAATTCCCATTAGTTGAATTGTGATTAAAGGCATCATGGCAACTAAAGCAATTACTCCAAAGGAATCTCCGCCCTTGTTAGAAGCACCAATTGTAAAAGATAAAATAAAAGTTGAAGTCAAAGGTCCAGAAGCTACTCCGCCGGAATCAAAGGCTACCCCGGTGAATAAATCAGGGCTAAAAATCATAAGTAAAAGGGCTAAGGAATAACCTGGAATTAAAACCCATTTTAGGTCAAAAGCCCAGATACATCTTAAAAGGGAAAGTCCAATTGCAAGGGCTGTTCCAACAGATAAAAATAAGAGGAGGAATTTTCTCTTGATTGTACCACCGCTTACACTTTCTACCTGTTCGCTTAAAACCCAAACCGCTGGTTCTGCACAAACAATAATTGCCCCCAAAATAAAACCTGTAGCTATTAAGATTGCGTACCAGATTCCTCCGCGATTTACTGCATAAGAACCTAAAAGCTGGCCAAGAATTTTTCCTGCCTGCATAAATCCGCCATTTACTCCAATCAGGAAAATTGTAAGTCCAATTAAACTGTAAATAAAACCAATTATCATTCTTACAACCTGGCGGACAGTCATTTTTAATAAAAAAATCTGGAATATTATAAAAAGTCCAAAAAGTGGGGCAATAGAAATTAAGGCTTCTTTGAAAACTGAAGAAAATACCTGTCCAAAAGGCTGAAAAACTTCCTTAAAAAAAGAGGATTTTATTAATTCCTGGGCCAAGGCTTGATTTTCTATTATTCCCTGTCCAATTTCTTCATTCCCGGAAAAACTTCCACTTGCAGATAAAATAATAGAATAAATTAAAACTGCCAGTATTGGACCAATAGAAGCAATTCCAGTTAAACCAAAGGAATTATCATTATCTTTTGATCTTACAGAAGAAACGCCAAGGCCTAAGGCTAATATAAAAGGAACTGTCATAGGGCCTGTTGTTGCACCGCCTGAATCAAAAGCAATTCCAATAAAATTTTCCGGGGCAAAAAAACTTATTACAAATAAGAAAATATAAGCGGCCAGTAAAGTCCACTTAATAGAAAAGTTTAAAACAGATCTTAGCAGGCCCAGCATAATAAAAAGCCCAACTCCGGCCGCAATAGAAAAAGTGAAGAGGCTTTTATTTACCTGAGGAAAAATACTTTTTACCTGATCTCCAAAAACCTGAATGTCTGGTTCGGCGGCTGTAACTATAAAACCAATTACAAAAGCCACAGAAAGTAAAAGTCCTAAACTTCTTTTTTGGGTTAAAGCAGAACCACAGCGTTCTCCCATAGGTTGAATGCCCAAATCTACACCCAGAAGAAATATTGTTAATCCTAAAATTAAGAGAATTCCGCCAATTACAAATTTTGTGAGGACGATTTTATCCATTGGGACAAGGAAATTCCCTAAGATAAGGACAATTGCCATTACAGGCAAAACGGAGATTGCTGTTTCTTTTAGTTTTTCAAGTATGTTCACTGTTAAAAATTATTAATAGGATTTTGTATTTAAAATCTATTGATTTACAAAGGCAGACCAGCCCTTTTTTTCAATTCCATCGCACCACTGTTTAGCAAATTTTTTTGCACCTTCAAGATCGTGGTCGCGGTAGTTTCCACATTCCTGTTCAGTAGTAGCAGGAATTTCTTTATCCCAAACAGAAACTTTTTTAAGAACATTTAAAAGATGCTTTGCAACTTCTTCTTCTGTTGGCTGACCCCAGATTGTAAAGTAAAAACCTGTGCGGCAACCCATTGGAGAAAGGTCAATTACCCCTTCCATTTCATCACGGATATATTCTGCAATTAAATGTTCAAGGGTATGAATTGCTCCAGTTGTCATAAATTCTTTATTTGGCTGAGTAAAACGAATATCATATTTTGAAACTATGTCACCTTTTTTTCCTTCTTTTCTTGCTGCAAGGCGAACGTAAGGTGCTGTAACTTTTGTGTGGTCCAGATTAAATGAATCTACGTTATATTTTTTTTCTGCCATATTTAAACCTCTTTAATCTTATTTTATATATCTTTGATTACTTCCATAAGGAAAGTGCTGGAAACTTTTGAGGCTTTTGATTCTTCGTAAGTTTCTACGGCGCTGTCATCTGCACAATCGGACATACATCTGATAATCACAAAGGGAACTTTATTTGCAAAGCAGGCGTGGGCAATTGCAGCACCTTCCATTTCTACACAAAGGGGATGAAAATTATTTACAATAAAGGCTTTCTTTTCTCCACCTGCAATAAATTGATCTCCAGAAGCAATAAGGCCATTCTGAATTTTATGTTCTTTTGCCAGCCCAGATTTTTCAAAGGCCTGTAAAGCAATTTTCTGTAATTCATCATCAGCTTTAAAAGTTTCTTCCATTCCCGGAACCTGGCCTAATTTATAGCCAAAAAAGCTGGTATCAAAATCGTGGTAAAGTGCCTGACTGGAAACTACAAAATCATAAATATTAAGACCTTTTCCTGTGGCCCCTGCAATTCCTGTGTTAATAACCTTATCAACTTTAAAAGTTAAAATCAAAAGTTGTGTACACAAGGCTGCATTTACTTTTCCAACCCCGCATTTTACAACAACAACTTCTTTATCAAATAATTTTCCCTTGTAAAAAGTAAGGTTATTAATATTGATTTTTTCTTTTGAAGTCATATTTGCAAAGATTGATTCAACTTCGCTTTCCATAGCTCCAATAATACCGATCATTTTTTTAGTTCCTCTTCGATTTCTTTTTTATTTTTCTTTTGATAGTGATATAAAACTTCATCTGAAAGTTTAGATTCCCACTTCATTTTTTTTATGAACCAGGAAACAGCTTTTTTATAGATTATAAATCCAATCACAATTCCACCCACAAATACAAATAGGGTAGAGATTTCAAAAGCAAACTGAACACTTGGATTTGATTGATCTAATATTCTAAGAAAAAATATTGAACTTAGGATGAATAAAACAAGAATCACTAAGATTGTTTCTGCAATTTCAAAAAGAGAGGCGAGTAACATAAATATAGTAGAAAAACGTTTTTTTTCTCTCCAGGCAACAACCTGAGCTTTTCTTGCCTTTTTTGATTCTTCATCTAAATCTGGCTGGTCCATTATTCTTCTCCATTATTTTTATTTTTTGAATCTTTTACGATTGAAATAATAAAGGTGATTAAAAGAATAATTCCACAGACAACTACAGCAGAGTCAGCAACGTTGAAGGTTGGCCAGCGGTTTAATCCAAATATGCCAAAGAATTTTACATCAATAAAATCTACTACGCCTTCGGCTCTAAAAATTCTATCGATTAAATTTCCAATTCCTCCACCAACAATTCCCATGATTGCCCATCGCTGTAATTTAGTAAAATCTTTGTTTCTAAAATAAACTACGCAGACTAAAGCAATAACAAGTATTGGCATTAAAGAGAATAAAAGTTTTCTGATAGTTTCTGACCAGGTAGCACCAACGCTAAAGGCAACTCCTGTGTTTGAAACGTGTACAATTCTCAAAAAATCACCAAAGAACTGAGTTCCGATTGTGTTGATTGGGATAAATTTTACAATAAGCAGTTTTGTAATCTGGTCTAAAACAATAACAAGTAGAGCCAGAATTATTGGTAAAAGTTTGTCTTTTAAATTTTTCATATTTAATAAATATACTATATTTATCTGCTTTTATAAAATATAAATATTCATTTGTAGAGATTTTTGATTAATTTTTTAGGATTGCTTCTTTGATTGCCTGACTGCTTTTTAAAACCATATATCTTGTTGTAAAAAGACTTCTGTCTGCCTGAATATTAAGCGGATAAGTAAGATAGGCTTCGGTCTGTTCAATACAACCGTAACCAGGAGTTTTATATTCTGGAATTGAATCAAGGAAGAAAGTTCCTGAAATTTCTTCTGGATGACTTTGAGCAAAATCAGTAACCGCAGTTTTTCCCATTCCATCTGTAATAATAAAATATCTGCACTGAGGTCCGTATTTTTCTGTCAAAAGTGGAAGCAGGGCATTCAATTCCTGTTTAATATTAAATGTGTAGAATTCTCTTTTTGAATTGAAGTTTTGATTATCAAATATACTTTGGATTAAAAGTCCCAATCTTCGTAAATATTTTGAATCTGCCAGGGAATGCATCCATTTGCAGTCTTCTACGTAAAAATCAGCTGAGCAAATTGTAAATCCCGCTTTACAAAGCAATTGAAGGTAAGGACGGTAGTTGTAAGTATCGGCCCTTTTATCTGGGACAAAAAGTACAACATTTTTACGGTCTTTTAATTCCGGGAACATTGAAAATTCGTAAATTGAAGCAGAATTATCATGAAAAGGTTCAATTTCAACCAGTCCGCTTTTAAATGATCCTTGATATTTAAATTCACTTTCTGTAATTCCCAGTTTTGAATTATGAATTTGGGTAGGCGCAAAAACAATTGTAAAAACAATACCTATAATAGAAAGTATGATTGTAATTACTGCCCAAAATTTCATGAGATTTGAATAGTGATCTACATAAAGTCTTGAAAAAAATCTAAAGATGGCGTGGAAATTTGTTAAAACTAAAATCAAACTTAAAAGAAAAGCGTAGGCGGTTATAAGGTCAACTTTCCAGGCTAAAATCTGAAGAATCGATAAAAAAAATGCTGTAGGGCCCAAAGAAACTATTGGATCTTTTTTTGTTTTTTTTACAAAAAATACACGTAGGTTTGTTATCAATAAAAGTAGAAAAATTAAAAGTTCACCATAAATCTTCATACAAAAATATTAACTTAAATCTAATCTAATGTAAACTTTATTAAAAATTGATTTTTATCTTGGCAAATTAGTCTAAGTTTTTTGGGCTAATCTGTGGAATTTTTATAAAATTACATTATAATTTGTTTTATGTCATATGAAGTAACAGCTACGAGAAGACGTCCGCAAACTTTTGATGACCTTGTTGGTCAGGAATTTGTTGCCGAGACTCTTAAAAATTCCATAAAATCAGGAAAAATTGCTCACGCTTTTTTATTTTCTGGCCCTAGAGGTTGTGGTAAAACTTCAACAGCCAGAATTCTTGCTAAAGCTTTAAACTGTGCTAACGGTCCAACTGATTGTCCATGTGGAAAATGTTCTAATTGTGTTGAAATCACAAAAGGTACAAACATGGATGTTATCGAAATCGATGGTGCATCAAATACAAGTGTAGAAAATATCCGTCAGATTAAAGATGAAGTTTTATTTCCACCTGCAAATTGCCGCTACAAAATTTATATAATAGACGAAGTTCATATGCTTTCTACTTCGGCTTTTAATGCTTTGCTTAAAACTATAGAAGAGCCACCTCCATACGTAATATTTATTTTTGCAACCACTGAATTACAAAAGGTTCCTGCAACCATTAAATCCCGCTGCCAGCATTTTAATTTTAGACTGGTAGCAATTGATAAAGTAAAACAATGTCTTGCAGAAGCCGCAGCAGAATTAAATATTCAGGCTGATGACGAAGCTCTTTTCTGGATTGCCCGTGAATCTACTGGTTCAATGCGCGATGCCTATACTTTGTTTGATCAGGTTGTAGCTTTTAGTGATGGCCATATTACTTATGATAAAATTCGCGATAAATTAGGTCTTGTAGGTTTAGACCGATTGAATACAATTTTTGAAGCTTGTGCCCAGTCTGATAGCGAAAAAGTAATTAATATGCTTGATGAATTTTTACAGGCAGGAATCTCAATTGAACAGTTGATTTCAAATGCGGCTGATTATTTACGCAGTTTGCTTTTGATTAAAAGTAATATTTCAAAGGAATCTCTTCTTGGAAATTCGGTAGAAAGATACAGTCGACTTGTTTTAAATGCCTGGAATTCGGTTCAGATTGAAAGAGCTTTAAGTATTTTCTTACAGCTTTACAGAGATACTCGTTATTCACTTTCGCCTCGCTATGAATTGGAATTAGCATTTAGCCGACTTTGCTGGATTGGTCAGTATGTTTCTAATTCAGAAGTTAAAAAGGCTATTGATGCCGCTCAAGCTTTACTTGCCGGCGCCCCTGTAAATAATTCTAGTCCTAAGATTGGGGCTGTGGAAAATAGTAAGCCCCAGCAGATTAATAATCAGGTAAATAATGGTCAGGCTGGACAGGCTGTTTGGGGTGAAAAACCTGTAGAAAAAAAAGATATTCCAGATCAGAATAAGATTTTTAAATCTCAGGAAAATCATTCTTTTTCAAATAATCAGGAAAGTCCTGTAAATCAGAATGTATGGGGATCTAATAAATATTCAGAAAACGTAAAATCAACTGAAACAAGCATAGGTTCTGATGGTCTTCCAACTTCGCTTCCAAAACTTTCTATTCTTCGTGAACTGGAAGAAAAAGAAGCAGCTGGCGGGGGTGGAGGAGATTCCCAGGATTTGGGGGAGGGTTCCAACCCTTTTTATAATGGCGGTTCACTGCCGCCTAAAAAATCAGTGACTATTAATCAGATTATTCAAAATGCTAAAAATGAAACTTTTACGGATAATCCAGATTTAGAAGGCGACGACTGGTCAAATATTGATGATGAACCACCAGCAGATGATTATTATGTTGAGTCTGACGAAGCTAGATATAATAAACTTGAAGAAAGTTATGAAAAGGAAGAAGAATTAGCCCAGGCTTCTATGCAGGCTCCTCTTCAGAATGACGAAACTTTCACAACTGCAGATGGAAAAAATCTTACTATTGCTCAGTTAAGAGGAAATGTTCTTGCGGGGCTTGCTGTAAATAATAGTTTTATTACTACAACTTTGCAGCAAACTGGCGCCTGGAAGATTGAAAATGATATTGTAAAAACAAGTGTAGAAAATTCTTATGAACTGTCCCTTTTGCAAAAAAATCAGCAGATAATAAGTCAGGAAATTTCTAATGTTTGTTCTAAAAAAATGCTCTTTCAGGTAGAACTTGAAGAACAAAATACAGGCCCGGTAAAGAAAATTGAAATTCCAAGACAGGTAAGTCTTTTGGTTGATATGTTCAAGGGAAAAATTGTTGGACAAGAGTAGGAAAATTTAGTTATCTTTTAGATTGTAGAAATTACTTTTTTAGGAGTAAATATGAATCCATTTGAATTATTAAAAAATACACAGGCATTAAAACAACAGGCCGAAAGTCTTCAGGCAGAACTTGAAAATCTTGAAGCTGAAGGTTCTTCTGGCGGAAAAATGGTTACTATTACTTTGAACGGAAAATTTCAGATGAAATCCATAAAATTAGATCCAATTTGCGTTGATAACAGAGATGTTCAAATGCTTGAAGATTTAATTGTAGCGGCTCACAATAATGCTATGGAAAATGTTCAGGAAAAAATCAAAGAAAAATCTGGTTCACTTTTGGGTGGCATGGATTTGTCGTCTTTAGGTTTATAATCAGGATTTTAGGATTTTTGCATGAATGCTTTTGATGAGTTGGCAAATAATTTTTCAAGATTACCCGGAATAGGAAAAAAAAGTGCCATAAGAATGGTAAACTGGCTTTTAAAACAGGATTCTCTTTATGTAAAACAGTTTGCCCATAATTTAGGAAGTCTTCAGGATAAAATTAAACCTTGCAGTATTTGTGGAATGTGGACCGAAGAAGATCCTTGTTTAATCTGTTCAAATAATTTAAGAGATAAAAGTCAGCTCTGTGTTGTAGAACAGTCTCAGGATGTTTCAACTATCGAAGCTTATGGTGAATACAAGGGTTTTTATCATGTTTTAGGTGGACTTTTAAATCCTTTGGAAGGAATTGGACCTAATCAACTTTCTATTCAGCCTCTTTTAAATCGAATAAAAACTGCTGATGGTCAGATTAAAGAAGTAATTATTGCAACAAATCCAACTGTTCAGGGGGATACTACAGCCCTGTACTTGAATCAGGCTATTTCCCAGCTGCAATTAAAAGAGCCGGTAAAAGTTACCCGCCTTGCTACGGGAATTCCGGTTGGTGGAGATTTGGAATACATTGATAAAAGAACTTTAAGCCTAAGTTTTAGAGGCCGAAGTCAAATATAATTTATTTAGTTTGGGTTAAATGAAAAAAGCGTCCTGGTGGACGCTTTTTTATGTTTTTAAGCAAATACTCTACTAGCGTAAGAGTGAAAGTACATTCTGTGAAGACTGATTTGCCTGAGCCAACATAGCTGTACCAGCCTGTGAAAGTACCTGGTCTTTTGTGAATTCAACCATTTCGCTAGCCATGTCAGTATCACGGATTCTTGATTCAGAAGCCTGTAAGTTTTCAGCACCAATATCAAGTCCTTTGATTGTCATGTCGAGGCGGTTCTGGTAAGCACCAAGGTCAGCACGCTGTTTGTTGATCTTCTTCAAAGCTTCATCCAAAGTACCGATTGCGCGGTTTGCTTCTTCTGGAGTTTCCAAAGTCATGATTGTTTCGTCACCAACGTTGCGGAGTCCAAGAGCCATAGCAGACATTGTACCAATGTAAACCTGTGTTCTCTGATCCATGTTAGCACCAATATGGAACCACATAGAAGCTGTAACAACATTTTCACCTGTTGGGCGAGCAAAACGTCCTGTCAACATATTCATACCGTTGAACTGAGCAGCAGAAGCTACGCGGTCAACTTCAGCGATAAGTGAAGAAACTTCAACCTGAATCTGCATACGATCTTCAGCTGAGTAAATACCGTTTGAAGACTGTACAGCAAGTTCACGGATACGCTGAACGATGTCAGTTGTTTCCTGTAAATATCCTTCAGTTGTCTGGATGAAGGAAATACCATTTTCTGCGTTAGTAGAAGCCTGGTTTAAACCGCGAATCTGTGAACGCATTTTTTCTGAAACTGCAAGACCTGAAGCATCATCGCCTGCACGATTGATTTTCATACCTGATGAAAGCTTTTCCATACTCTTCTGAGCATTAAGGTCCTGAATTCCCTGGGAACGCTGAGCGAACATAGCGCTCATATTGTGATTAATAACCATAATAATCTCCTTATTTTCTTGGTTAGGGTTCTCACCACCCTTTACTAGATGTTCGGCAGGGGGAAAAAAAAGTTTAGAAAAATTTTAAAAAAAATTAAAATAAATAAAAGTTATTTCTTTTTGCGGCAGTTTGAGCAGCCTAAAATGTGAACATGTTTTTTGCCAAACTTTTCATTAAAAAGTCTTGCGGTAAGAGACTGGTCTTGTCCAATTTCTTTATGGCAAACGGGGCATATTCTTTTTACACCTGGCTGACAAGTTGGATAGCAATGTGGGCAACCCATAATTGTGCACAGTTGATCCGGCACATTCATAGGTCTAAAAACTTTTGAGATTATATTTTCGCCAACATAGAGGGATGAATTACAGACCGGGCATTTTACCGGCTGCAGGATTTTTGTTTTTTTGTTTTTCTGGGATTTTTTATTTTGGAGATGTGCATAAATACCAATTAAAAGTGCAGTTATTATTGCGGCTGCAATACCCATTATTAAATAATCCATAATAATCTATTCTAATACAGAATTGTAACAAGAGCAAAATTCAGTTATGATGTGCGTATGAATATAATTGTTATTGGCAGTGGCGGACGTGAGCACGCAATCTGCTGGAAATTGGCACAAAGTTCACAAGTAGATAAGATTGTAGTTGTTCCAGGAAATGGAGGAACAGCCCATGAATTAAAATGCGTAAATGTGAATCCCAAGGATTGTGACTATATTAAAGATGGTGAAAATCCCTATGTAGCTATAGCAAAGCATGAAAATTGTAGAATGGCAGTAATTGGTCCTGAAGATCCATTATCTCAGGGGCTTTCAGATGAATTCTGGAATGCAAATATTCCATGTGTTGGTCCTAAAAAAGCCGGTGCCCAACTGGAAGCAAGTAAAGATCTTTCTAAGGTTTTTATGAAAAAGTACGGAGTAGCTTGTGCCGCAAGTGAAACTTTTACTAATTCCACTGAAGCAAAAGAATATATTAAAAAGCATGGTGCACCAATTGTAATTAAGGCTGATGGTTTAGCAGCTGGAAAAGGTGTTGTTGTTGCTGCAAACGAAGCAGATGCCTTGGCCGCTGTTGATGATTTAATGGAAAATGGTAAAGTTGGCAATGCAGGTAAAAAACTTGTAATCGAAGATTATCTTGAAGGAGTTGAAATTTCTGTTTTAGCTGCAGTTTCTGTTACTCCTGAATATGCTATGAATGGCAGCGCCGCTATTGTTCCATTTTTACCAGCCAGAGATCATAAACGTCTTTTAGATGGTGCTAAGGGACCAAATACTGGCGGAATGGGTGCTGTTTGTCCTTTGGATGATGTTAGCGACCAGATGATGAAAGAATTCAATAAAGATATTCTTGAACCAACCTTAAATGGTCTTATTAAAGAAAAATATGATTACCGTGGATTTATTTTCTTTGGCGTTATGCTTACTAAAAATGGTCCAAAATTACTTGAATATAATGTACGTCTTGGAGATCCTGAAACTCAGGCGGTTTTACCTTTAATGAATTTTGATTTTGCTTCTATGTGTACTGCTATTCTTCAGGGAAGTCTTAAGACCTTTAATTTTGACTGGAGACCAGGTTATCAGGTAGCTCCTGTAATTGTAAGCGGAGGCTATCCTGCAGAATATAAAAAAGGATGTCAGATTACAATTAACCAGGCTCTTTTAGCTGCCAGTGATTCAAAGATTTTTATTGCCGGAGCAAATGCTGGAAATCGTGGCGAACGCGACAATTTATTCACAAGTGGAGGTCGTGTTCTTGCTTGCAGTGCTTATGGTGATACCTTTAAGGAAGCTTGGACAAGAGCTTACCAGGGAATTTCTGCAATTAAATTTGAAGATGCTTTCTACCGTAAAGATATTGGTCTTCCTGGTGCTGCTGAAAGTGGAAAGATTTAATCTTAACTCCAATTTATAATTTTATGAATTTTGATTAAGGCTCGGAAAAATATTCCGGGCCTTTTTTTTATTAAACCCAATTAAGTAAAAAAAAAAGCCAGCTGATAAAAATCAACTGGCCTTGCTTTAGTTTATATTAAAACTATTTAAGGATGATGTCCTTAATGAAGATTGGATCACGTCCACCGTAGTAGATCTGAATTCCTAAGATCTGTCCTTCAGGTTTGAATCCGTTACCCCAAAGACCATCAATTCCTTCCTGTGAGTTAAGGTCGATAGTTTTTGTGATGAATCCGTCTAATCCAGCTGCTACTGGATACATAGCTGTTGCGTGTTCACCTTCTGTGATGTCGTTGTTGTACATCAAAGCAATGTTAGCTGTCCATGTGTTGTCTAATGGAATATCAAGACCAGCACAAGAGAACTGGAATGTTGAAAGAGAAGCAGCATCTACTGGTTCATCGAATAACCAGATTGCACGGATATTTCCGTCACCGTTTGAAGGAATCTTTACAGCTTCTTCACCAGCAAATTTTACCAATTCAGGTGCATCACAATAGATGTCTACTGGAGTTGGTTTTGAATAGTCTTTGTTTGTAATAAGTTTAGCAGGTGCAAGAAGATCTGCACAAGATGTAGCATCAGCCTGTCCTACATATTCATATTCAAGGTGGAGAAGGCCATCATCTTCTTCTGCGAAGATATCCAATCCTTCTGGAGCTCCTAAATCCTCATCTGCTGCACCTTTTGATGCACAAGATACCAAACCAAAAAGTAATGCTGTTGAAGCAAGTACTAAAGCGATTTTTTTCATTTTTTCCTCCTAAATGAAAACTTTTTACATTCCTAAATCTTCTTTAAACATATATAGATAGAGTTAGGTTTATTTGCAAATTATTGTTAAATATAACAACCTATTAAAAGTGTAACACCGAAATAGTATATAGAATTATTGGAATTTTAGAGATTTTTTGTTAGTTTTTTATTCTTTTAACAAAAATCCATCGACTGCCAGGTCTAAAGTTTTTCTTATATCAGAAATGTCTTTTTGATTTAGTACAGTAAGTCTGAAAATTGCTGATTCAATAAGGCCGTAAAGGAGTTCATTCATTTCTTTTACGTTCATATTTTTAAATTCTTTATTTTGAATGCCTCGAATCATAATTGTACTCAAAAGATGTCTAAGTCTTACAACTCGGCGGCGGATTTTTTCTTCAATATCAATACCAGATTTTTTTAACTGCATAAAATAACTTAAAAGTACAAGAAATAATTTCTGGCTTTCTTCACAATAATCAATGATTTTATTTAAGATTTGTCTAAGGGCTTCTTCTGTTGTTAATGAATCGTCAGCAAGAATGGCTGCTAAAGAAACTTCTAGTGCGCTAAGTAATTCTTTTATACTACCAAGGAATATTTCGTGTTTATTCTTAAAATAAATGTACAAGGTTGTACGAGTAATACCACAGCGATCTGCTATTTTTTGAAATGTTGCATCTTCATAGCCTTCTTCAATGAATACGTCTAATGATTTTTGCAAAATATCGTGCTTTCTTTTATCGTGTTCTACGACAATGGCCATTATTAACCCCTTTTTTAATTAAAATTTTTCTTTTTTGCCCTTATTTTTATAATCTTTTTTATTTTCGGTTTTCTTTTGATTTTTAATAATCTTTTGCTCCGGAAGATTCCTCTTGTAAATATAGAAAGAAGTATCAAGGTTGCCAGCTTTTATGATTTTTTTATTTCCTGTCGGGTGATTAAAACTTTTTTCAAAATCTTTATAAGAAGTAATTACTCCCAAATCCCATTTAGGAAATTCTGTCCAGAGACTATCCATTTGACGGTAAAGTTCTTGAGCTTCTTCTTCATCTCCCAATCTTTCGCCATAAGGTGGATTACAAAGTAAAAGACCACTTTCGTATGGGGCTGACAAATCCTTAAAATCTGCCTGAACAAAATCTGGTCTCTGGATATGAGCGCTTATTCCAATTGATTTTAGAGCGCGACCGGCCATTACACAGGCGTATTCTGCATTTTTCTTAGCGCGTTCAATAGCTTTTGGATCAATATCTGAACCGGTAATTCTAACTTCAACGTCAGTTCTGATTTTAGCTGCTTCTTCTGCTTTAATTTCATTTGCTCTTTTTTCATCAAAAAATGGAAGATTTTCTAAGGCAAAGCGGCGTCCAAAACCTGGAGCAACGTTAAAAGCGTAAAGACTTGCTTCAATAGGAATTGTACCAGAACCACAGAATGGATCATGAAGGGGAGTTTTTCTTCTCCATAACATTTCTTGAAGTAAAACTGCGGCGGTTGTTTCTCTTAATGGAGCAATACCACCATCTACCCTGTAACCTCTTTTATGTAAAGGGAGTCCAGAAAGATCTAAGAGAACAAAAACTTTATTGTCTTCAAGATAAACTCTGATATCAGATTCTTCACCACTTTCGGGAAGGGTATTCATGTGCCATTTTTCACCAAGTTTTGCATAAATTGCCTTGTGAACAATTCCCTGAATGCTGTGTTCTGAGTTGAGTTTACTTTTGTAGCTTCTTACTTTATCTACAACGATTTTTGAATCTTTATTTAAAAAATCCTGCCATTCTACCTGATAAGTTCCGTCGTAGAGGGAATCAAAATCTAAGGCATCATATTCTGCCATTTGTAAATAGATTCTATCTGCAGTTCTTAAACATAAATTTGCACGAAAAAGGCCGTCATCATCTGTATAAAAAGAAACACGGCCTGGTGCGTTTGAGTGAAGTTTATATCCTAAAAATTTTATTTCATTTCCAAGAATTTTTTCTGCGCCAACTGCGCAAAGAGCTAATAATGTATTCATTGTGTTTAATTTAACATTTTCACATTTTTTGTTCAAATATCATGATAAGACATTTGAACGATTTAGTGATTTACTCTGGATTTGAATAATCAAGTCCGCCGTCGCCAATTTCCGAAGAAACTGAGAAGGTTTCGATTGTAGAGCTGCCTTTATAAACTGGGACAGAAGTTGGAAGTGTCCAATAAACACGCATTACTTCGTCATCTGAATTTTTTTCTGTTCTCTGGCCCAGTAAACCAACAATTGATAAATCTTCATCATAAAAACCTTCTGGTAAAAGTCCTCTTAAATTGATTTTTTCAGAAGTTGTTATGATTGTATTTGTCAATTCAAAAGTCTGTGCCTTTGAAGAAGTTGCAATTACAAGGGCAGGAACAAAGTTTGTTGAAAAATCGGAGATTCCACTTGGCGCTGTGACAGAAATTGATCCGCTTATTGCCTGGAATTTTAAACTGTTATCGGTATCATCAAAAGTGATTTTTGTATCTGAAATAGAATATTTGTAAACAGAATAAGAATCAGCTCCACTTGAAGCACTATAAGTATAAGAATCTGTCCAGTTAGTTGTATAAACTGAACCGTCTTCATTAGTGTAGCGGGCCATGTAACTATACTTGTGGTCTTTTAATACATAGAAGTCTTCAAATAGATAAGAAGTGTTGTTTGAATCAAATCCGGCTGGATAAACAATTCCAATTGCATAATAAGTATCTTCCGCAGAATCTTTTCTGTAAATGTTTATGTACTTGGTATCGCTACTTAATTTTTGCAAAGTAACTTTAATACTTGCTGTACTTGTATTATCAATATCAGGTCGGTTTTCATTTTCTTCTGATTCCCAATTAAAATGACATGAAAAGAATAGACTGCCGCAAAGTAAAAGAAAGAGAATGTTTCTAATTTTATGAGTTAAATTAATTTTCATATAAAACCTCACTTTTATATCGGTCACTTTGCACAAAAACTTTAGAAAAAGTTTACATCTATAGAAATATTTGTCCAGTTAAAAAAAAATTATTTGTCTAAAGTTATAGAATCTTTACATTTACTGTAAATATTTGATATTATTAAAAAAGTTTAATAATACTAAATTTTTCGGAGGTATTAACAAAATGAAAAAGTCATTGAAGTTTATTATGACATCAGCATTGCTTGCAATGAGTTTAGGTTTTTTGGCTTCTTGTGCTCAAGAGTCAACTTCTATTAAAATCGGATCAATTGGTCCACTTTCAGGAGCCGTAGCTGTTTATGGTACTGAAGCTAAAGATGCTGCCGTTCTTGCTGTAGAAGAAATTAATGCAGCTGGTGGAATTAATGGTCTTCAGATTGAATTAATTGCAGAAGATGATGAAGGTGATCCAGCTAAAACTGTATCTGCTTTCAAAAAGCTTACTGTTCAGGATAAATGTAAAATTATTCTTGGTTCTTTGACATCAGGATGTACAAAGGCTATTACAGAACAGTCAAAAGCAACAAAAGTTATTCAGATGGCTCCTGCTGCAACAGCTCCAAACATCACAATGGATGATTCTGGTAACACAAATCCTTGGGTTTTCCGTGCTTGTTTTATTGACCCATTCCAGGGAACTGTAGGTGCTAAATTTGCAATCGAAAATCTTGGATGCAAAAATGCTGCTATTCTTTATGATGTAGGAAACGATTATTCTGTAGGTCTTATGGAAAACTTTGTAGCTACATTTGAAGCTGCTGGTGGAAAAGTAACAAAAGAATCTTATGCAACTGGCGAAAAAGATTTCAACGCTCAGATTACAAAGATTAAGAATGTTAACCCAGATGTAGTATACCTTCCAGATTATTATGCAACTGTTGCTTTGATTGCTAAACAGCTCAGAGCTCAGGGAATCGACACTCCACTTATTGGTGCTGATGGTTGGGATGGTCTTAAAGCTAATGCTGGTGATGAAGTAACAAATGGTTTCTATTCAAATCACTATGCTGCTGACTCAACAACCCCAGTAGTAAAGAACTTTGTTGCAAGTTTTGAAAAGAAATTTGGTCGTCAGCCAACAGCATTTGCTGCTCTTTCTTACGACTCAATCTACATGTTAAAAGATGCTATCGAAAAATCTGGAACAAAAGATGTAGAAAAAGATATCTCTAAAATCCGTGATATTCTTGAAGCAAACGAAGGTGACTATGTAACAGGTCACTTAACATTTGATACAAAACACAACCCAGTAAAATCTGCTGTAATGATCGAAATGATCAAAAACGAAGATGGTTCTTTGGGTGAAAAATACGCTGCAACTGTACAGCCATAAGTTTAGCCAAAAGGCTAATTTATAAAATGTCCGCTTCGTTTAATTACGGGGCGGATTTTTTTTGCCTTTTTTATTAAAAAGAGTCTACAATAAAACTATGTTAGTAAAAGAAAATAATCGCTTGGTAATTAAAGATGGTTTTGGAACTGTCTGGATTGAAGCATGGGGCAAGGATTCTGTCCGATTGCGTATGACAAAAGACAGATTTATGGATAAAGAAGATTGGGCTTTAACAGAGACTCCTGATTCAGTAGAAGCTGGAATCACCATTAAAGAAGTTGATACTACTTATCCTTGGGCTTCTCATTTTAAGGGCCCAGAGTATTTAATCGAGGAAACTAAAGGTCAGCTTGCAACTTTGGTAAATGGCCGCCTTTTAGTAAAAGTAAATCATGAAAATTGGATTAGTTTCTGGAAATTAGGTTTAGATGGAAAAATCGAAAACGCCCAGTTACTTTTTGAAGAACAGTGGAGAAACCGCTGGCGAATTGACCGTTTTTGCGTTCCAACAAATACCGCTGGCCGGGAATTAAAAAGTAATCCTGGAAAATTTAATAACAGGGCTGTAGTTCGTTTTGAATCTTATGATGACGAAAAATTATTCGGAATGGGGCAGTATCAGGATTCACATTTGGATAAAAAAGGCGGAGTTTGGGAACTTTCTCAAAAAAATTCCCAGGCCACAGTACCTTTTGTAATTTCTTCAAGAGGTTACGGCTTTTTGTGGAATAATCCTGCAATTGGAACTGCCTCTTTTGCAAGTAACGGTACAAGTTGGATTGCAGAAGAAACTCAAAAAATTGATTATTGGGTAACTTGCGGTAGTCCTGCGGAAATAGAAGAAAATTATACAGCCGTAACAGGCCGTACTCCAATGATGCCAGATTTTGCAATGGGATTTTGGCAGTGTAAACTCCGTTATAGAAATCAGGAAGAAGTTATAAAAGTTGCCAGAGAATATAGAAAACGTGGACTTCCTCTTGATGTAATTGTAATTGACTTTTTCCATTGGTCTTGTCAGGGGGATTTTAAATTTGACCCTGAAGATTGGCCGGATCCAGAAGGAATGGTAAAAGAACTTAGCCAGATGGATGTAAAATTAATGGTTAGCGTTTGGCCAACTGTTGATGAACGTTCAGAAAATTTTGAGGAAATGGCTCAAAGTGGACTTTTGATTTCTTTTGATAAAAAAGATGGTTTTAATATGGATTGGATGGGAAATACAGTTTTCTTTGATACAACAAATCCAGAAACCCGAAAGTATGTTTGGGAAAAGTGTAAGGAAAATTATTTTAAGAAAGGTATTCAACTTTTCTGGCTTGATGAAGCAGAACCAGAATACGGTCTATATGAATTTGAACATTATAAATATCATCTGGGACCTGCAATGGAATGTTCAAATATTTATCCTTACTACTATGCAAAAGGATTTTACGATGGTCTTAAAGAAGAAGGTGTTGAACTTCCTTTAAGTCTTGTAAGATGTGCCTGGGCCGGAAGTCAAAAGTTCGGGGCTGTAGTTTGGAGCGGAGATGTACATTCAGATTTCCTTTCTTTTAGAAATCAAGTACAGGCCGGTTTAAGTATGGCTATTGCGGGAATTCCCTGGTGGACAACTGATATCGGTGGATTTTTAGGTGGAGACATAAGATCTGATGAATTCAAAGAATTATTAATCCGCTGGTTCCAATGGGCTGTTTTCTGTCCAGTTATGCGCTTACACGGGGAAAGACCGCCATTCTTTAAACCAGAAAAAGCTTATCATGAGCTTGGCGGCCATAAAATTAAACAGATGGAGAGTGGTCAGGATAACGAAGTCTGGTCTTTTGGCGATGATGTTTACGAAATTCTTTCTGGGCTTTTAAAATCCAGAGCAAGTTTAAAAGCTTACATCAAAGAACAGATGCTTGCGGCTCACGAAAAAGGAAGTCCTGTAATGAGACCTTTAATGTACGATTTTGACCAGGATACTCTTTCTTGGGAAGTAGAAGATCAGTATATGTTCGGGCCAAAATATATGGTTTGTCCTGTAATGGAAGCCGGGGCCAGAAGTCGTCTTGTTTATCTTCCTCCATTAAATCAAGGTCAAAAGTGGAAGGAAATTCATTCAGGTAAAGAATATGATGGGGGACAGACCCTTACAATCGACTCTCCAATCGAGTATATTCCTGTCTTTGAACGTTAATTTCTTTTAATTTGTTAAAAGAAAAAGGTAACTGTCCTTTGAGTTTATTTAATTTAAGTAAACTCAATTTCAGTTACCTTTTTTTTATTTTTCTTTCTTTATGTAAACGTAAGTTTTTTTCTGTAAGTTTTTTATTCTGCTTCTACAGATTTTATTGCTTCCAAAACTCCGTAATAAGCCTGCTTTACTGTGTAATCTTCATTAAACAAGAGAGGATACTGAGTGTGTCCCTGATATTCTTTTTGATTGTTGAGCCAGGTTCTATTATCACTTACCCCCCAGATTGTAACTCCTGTAATTCCAGGATTTCCATCTTTTGCTCTGTGCTTTAAGAATAATTTGAAATATTCCTTATATTTTGCCTTAAGCATAATTGAACTGTAAGGTTTGTTGGCATTTGCAATATCAAGTTCTGTAACCTGAACATTTACCCCGTGACTTAAGAAAGTTTCTACAGCTTCTTCATAAGAGTTAGGACCTGTTACAGGAGTTGTTAATTTTACATGAGACTGCATACCAACTGCATCAATGCGGGCATCTGGGCAGGCTTTAATTTCATCAATAATTTTACAAATTGCCTTACGTTTTGTAGGGCTGTAGCAGGCATAATCATTGTAGCAGAGAGTAACGTCTGCTGGTGCGTATTTATTTGCATATCTAAAGGCGTTGATTATAAAAGTTTCGTCACCATAAACCTTGTACCAGTCACTATCTTCTCTAAGCCATTTTATATCTCCTGCTCCGTCTGCAACTGCTTCGTTTACAACATCCCAGGAATATACGATGTGCTGGCCATTGTTATTTTCTTTTTCTACTTTATCAACATAAGATAAAACTTCTTTGATGTACCATTCCATGCGGGCGTTCATAGTAGCTCTATCAACGTAAGGGGCATTTGCCTGGGTACTAAAGTCTTCTCTAAAGAACCATTTTGGAGTCTGACTGTGCCAAACTAAAACATGGCCTCTTACCTTTACACCTAATTTTTTTGCAGTTAGAAGGAAAGGTTTAATTCTTCCAAAACTAGGCATTTTATCTGGCATTTTATAGATTTTTCCGTCTTCAGCCTGGAAATCTACATAATTTTGATTTTGAGGTTTGGCATAATTAAATACTGCATCAGGCTTAAACTCATTTCCAGGGGTAACACTTGCGGCGTGGTAAGCAATTCCATCCTGTACTCCTTTTTTTGCAAGTTCTGGTCCTAATTCACAGGCAATACCAAAAGTAAAATAAGGGGCATAAGCTTCTTTTAAACTTGGAACAGCTTTCCAATCAACTGGGGCAGGTGGATTTTTGCCCAGCCCGTCACCAGTGAATCTCAAAAGAAAATTCTTGATGTAGAAATTTGTTTTAGCAAGGTCAATTCCGGCTCCCGAAAGATAAAAACTTTTGTTTGCTCCCAAAGGAATTGCTGTTTCTCCTTCAAGATGAACCCATTCTCCAACCGCAATTTTTTTATCCACAAGGGTTGGAAGTCCGGCATCCAAATCATTAATCATCCAAACCATTTCAATTTCTGATTTATCTGAAGTTTCTACTTTGATATCACAGGAAAATTCAATGTAAACTTCTTTGTTTTCAAAATCAGCCAGATTTACTGTGATTGGATTATTCTTTTTATTTTTTTCTCCTGTAACAATAGTTACATCCTTAGAATCTTCGTATTTCTGCTTGTATTTTACTGCTGCATCTTTATCAATAGCCGAAATAGTTAAAACGCCATCTTCAATTTCTTTAAGATTAGGATTTGTATTTCCTGCAAAAAGTGAAGTTATTAAAAGTCCACCTAAAATAAAAAGTGCAATTGATTTTTTCATTTTCACTCCTAATTAATAATATTCCAATTATATTTTACCCCACATTTGAGATAAAGAAATAGGTAATAGTTCTCAAATGGCATAAAAAGTTCTATAATGCCATAATAACAACAATAATAAGGAAAAAGTGAGGTTTTTAATGGGTATTCCTTTAAAAGTTAAGTATGCCAGTTTCTTTCAGGACATGGCAAAACTTACTCGTTCAGCTTCAAAAATCGATGAAGAAAAAGTTTACGAAGAAGCAAATATGGATTTAAGAAAGTATTCGTTACAGATTGTAAGTGATAACGTACTTCCTGGTTCAGGTCTTGGCAACATCGAAAATTATAAGGCTTTGTACGATTCTGTAACAAAAGAAGGCAAAAGTGGACTTATTTTAGTTGAACATTTTTCAAATCTTGATTTACCTTCTATTATTTATTTTCTTGAAAGTTATGGTGAAGAATGGGCAAAAGATATGGCTTCCCGAATTGTAGCAATTGCAGGTATGAAATTAAATGAATCTGGAGTTGGTGTTCGTGGTTTTTCAGAATCTTTCTCAAGAGTAATCGTTTATCCTACAAGAAGTATTACAGCAATGAAAGAAAAGGGTGATGTTTCTGCAGAAGCAATTGAAGCCGAGGAACAGAAAGCAAGAAAAATTAATTTTGCCGCTATGAGAGCAATGGATCAGTGTAAAAAACGCGGTCAGATTATTCTTGTATTCCCAAGTGGAACCAGATATCGTCCAGGTAAGCCAGAAACTAAACGTGGTTTACGCGAAATTGATAGTTATTTAAGACTTTTTGATAATATGATTTGTGTAGCCAATAATGGTATGAGCCTTAGAATTGGTACAGAACATCCAGAAGATATGCTTGCAGATATTATTGAACCAGATGTAGAAAGATTTACTGCAAGTCCTCTTATCAATTGTAAGCAGTTCCGTAACAAGATTCTTGAAGGTCTTCCTGCAGATTGTCCAGATCCAAAACAGGCAACTGTAGATGCAGTTATGAAAGTTATGGAAGATATCCACGACGAAGTAGAAAAAACAAGACTTTCAAAATAAAGGATTAAAAGATGGAAAAATTAAATCTGGAAAAAGAGATTTCAAGAACTTCCTATCCTGGAAGAGGAATTATTGCTGGAAAATCAGCTGATGGAAAATATGCAATTTCTGCCTATTGGACAATGGGAAGAAGTGCCGGCAGTCGTAACAGAATTTTTGTTACAGAAAAGGAAAATGGAAGCGAAGTAATTAGAACAAAAGCTTTTGATCCATCATTAATCGCTGGTGATCCTAGTTTGATTATTTACGCCGCAGTTCGTCAGCTGGGAAATAAAACAATCGTAACAAATGGTGATCAGACTGATACAATCTTTGAAGGTTTAAAAGAAGGTAAAACTTTTGAAGAATCTTTAAGAAGTCGTAAATATGAACACGATGCACCAAACTACACTCCAAGAATTTCTTCACTTTTGGATATTGAAGGAGGGAGCCTAAACTACTCACTTTCAATATTAAAAAGTGACAGTGGAAATCCTGACTGTGTTCTCCGCCAGACTTTTGATTACGAAAATCCACAGGCAGGAGAAGGACGTTACATCCACACTTATCAGGGGGACGGAAATCCTCTTCCAAGTTTTGAAGGCGAACCTGTTAAGGTTGAACTTGAAGGTGATATCAATCAATTGACCGACAAAATCTGGAATGCCTTGAATCAGGATAATAAAGTTTCACTTTTTGTAAGATTCATAGAAATTGCAACAGGAAAGTACGAAACAAAAATAATTAATAAAAATAAATAAAATAAAAATACAAGAGAGGGAGAAAAATCTTGAGCAGATTAATTGTTATCAAAAGAAACTTTATAAGATTAATCGTATTAGCCGGGGTTTTTCTCTCCTTTATTTTAATTTCCTGCCAAAAATCAAATCCTATTACTTCAGAAGATTCCATAAAAAATCCTAAATACGCAGATTTTATTCAAAAAGCCGAAGCCTATCTCTACGAAGATAATTTTCAGGGCTCGATTTTAATTGGTAAAAAAAATCAAATAATTTACGCAGAAGGTTTTGGGTATCAGGATCCTAAATCTTCTTCCCTGGAAAAAAATACAATCAAAACTACCTATGAAATTGGTTCAATCACAAAACAGATGACTGCAGCCGCCATTATGAAACTGGTAGAGCAGGAAAAATTAAGCCTGGACGATAAATTATCTCAATACTATCCAGATTATAATCACGGGGACGAAATAAATATTAAAATGCTTTTGAATATGCGTTCCGGCCTTACGGATTATATAAATACAGGAGATGATTTTTTTCCAAGAAAGGTTTTTAATCAAATCGAAAAGGCTCAGATTGCAAACCGGGCCCTGGATGAAGGAATTGTCTTAAAATATTTTTACACAGCTCCACTTATGACAAAACCCGATTCTACTTATTTTTATTGCAACACAAATTATTATCTTCTGGCAGATATAATAGAAAAAATCACAAAACAGTCTTATTCAGATTTTATTCAGGAAAATATTTTTATTCCCTGCAAGATGTATGATTCCAATCTGGATTTTCAAAATACTTCTTCCAAAGCTTATGATTACAAGGGGCGTTATTATTCTATTCCCCAGGCTTTAAGCAAAGGTTGTGGAGATATAAATTCAAATGTCCTGGATTTATTTAAATGGAACTGTAATTTTTACAAGGGTAAAGTGGTTTCTAAAAAAAGTTTTAAGGAAATGACCGATTATTCTGGTTATGGATATGGAATTTACTGTTCTCCAGATTCTTATTTTCATGCCGGAAATACTAATGTTTTTAATTCCTATATCGCTTATTATCCAAAAGAAAAGCTTTCTATAATAGTTTTGGTTAATGCTCCGGTAAGTAAAAGCAGTTCTACTATTTACGCAAGAAATCTCCATAAAATATTCAAAAATTTCAATAAATGATGTTTAAAAAACTAACTTCTTTCCAATTTATCTTTTTAAATAGAGACTTATAATGATACTATATATTTAAATTGGAGTATTACATTGGAAACCCTTGAAAACAAAAAAAATCCAATTGGGATTATTAATAAAATCCTGAATTACGGATTTAAAATCACTGTAATCTTTTTGTTTATTTTCCTTTTTATTGGATTTATAAACCCTGCAAGAATTTCTGAATTGAACGATCAGAGTGTCTCAATGGTAAAATCAGCATTTTTCTTTAAGAGTTATGTGGGAAATGTTGTAAAAGCTGCTGAGGAATCTGGTTATAATTCATCTGATGAATTAGAGAATCCTTTCGCTACATCTGAAGATATGTCTTACGAAGATCAACTTTCTGCTTTTATGAATATGACAGATACTTTTGGAGAGGATGAAAGCTCCGAAGAAGCTGAAGAAGAAGGCGATGAGTATGGTTATGCTGACTTTTTAGCAATTAGTGCCAATGATGATTTTGGTGGCGTTGCAGAAGACACTGATGATGACGATAGTGATACTTTGGAATATGAAAAAGCCGAAAAAATCCAGATTAAAGATTTTGGCGAAGAGTGGTCAACTTTTAAAGAAAATTATCCAGAAATTGCCTCTGCTTTTGAAGGCGCAAGAAGAGCCAGTATTATTACTTTCTGTTTAGTTGTAATGGCTATTATTGGTCTTTATTTTGCCTGTGGTACTAACAGATTTAAGAAAATAGGTTATTTAATAATAGCAATTGCATCTGTTTTAATTGCCCTTAGTATGGTTAATTTTACTGTTGCCTATAATGCACTTAATTCAACAATGGAAAACCTTGATGTATCTGTAATAAATCCAAGAGGTATTCCTTTATTTATTATTTTCAGCATTATTACTTTAGGAATTGTTGCAACACTATTCTTTACAGAAGGTAAAACTAATAAAGAAGAAAAATCAGTCTTAAATGCTAAGCCTTTCCAGTATACATACCGTATTCTTGCTTTGCTTTTATTTGTAGTTCTCTTTATTCCTTCATTAAACCCTGCCCGCATTTCTGAAAATATCAACCGAAACGTTTCTTTATTTACATCTGGTTTTTCATATTCGGTTTATACAAAGAATCTTCAGAGAGTTCTTATCAGAGGATGGTTACCTGAATCTGTAATGAGACTTGCCTGGCTTTCAAGTTTGTTCTGCTGTTTAGGTGTTATTGCTTCTGCTGTTGGTTCTTGTATGTCTGTTGGTAACAATAAACTTAAGAGAATCGCACACTTGTGTATTTTAGGCGGTTCAGCAGTTTCTTTTGTAAGTATTTTTGGTATTTTTAGAGCTTATAATTTACTCTCTTCTTCACCAAATGTTGATAGAGTTTTGCCATTACAGCCTTCTTCTGCTGTTATGTTCTTAATTCTTTTTGCCTTAATTTTTGCAACCGCACTTATATCATTCTTCCTTACACCTGCTCCTTTGGCAGATGAAAAAGCAAAGATTGAAGCTCCATATCAGCTGTTCTTAATGATACTTCCATTCCTTCTTTTGGTATTCCTTTTCAGTTATTTACCACTCTGGGGATGGCGCTATGCATTCTTTGATTATAACGCTGGTGATACATTATCAATGGATGCTTGGGTTGGCTTAAAATGGTTCAAAGCACCTTTCGAAAATGCAGCAACTCGTAGTGATATTTTACGTGTTTTAAGAAACACTTTAATTATGAGTGGTCTTGGTATTCTCTTTAGCTGGTTACCAATGATTTTTGCTATCTTCCTTTCGGAAATTAAAAATACAACAGCTCGTAAAATCATTCAGACATTAACAACAGTACCAAACTTTATTTCATGGGTATTGGTTTACGCCATTGCATTCTGTATTTTTGGTACAGAAGGATTTATTTCAAGCCTTATGGTAAACAACGGAGTTTGGGAAAAAGGCCGTAACATGCTTATGGGTGATAAGGGTATTTGGATTAAGATGTGGCTCTGGGGTACCTGGAAAGGTCTTGGTTGGTCTGCAATTATGTATATTGCTGCAATTTCTGGTATTGATCAGCAATTGTACGAAGCAGCTACAGTTGACGGTGCAGGTCGTTTCCAGAAAATCTGGCATATTACAATTCCTGAGTTGTTACCTACATATTTAGTTCTTTTAATCCTTTCTGTTTCAGGTATTTTAAGTAACGGTATGGATCAGTATTTATGTTTCAAGAATGCAACAAATAAAGATCCAATTGAAGTTCTTGATTTGTATGTATATCAATTGACCTTTGGACAGACAAGTAACAGTAACATTCCTTTCTCTACTGTAGTAAGTATGTTTAAGTCTTTAGTTTCTGTTATCTTACTCTTTATTACTAACCGAATTTCTAAATGGATTCGTGGAACTAGTATTTTCTAGTCTAAAGTTTAACATACGATTATCAGGAGGTTTTAATTATGGTAGAAAAACATGGTTTAAGTGATGTAGTTTTTAATATTTTCAACTATGCATTTTTTATAATTTTCACATTACTTTGTGTATTTCCTTTCTATTATTTGTTTATAAATACAATTTCGGATCAGGGACTTGTTGCTAAAGGTTTGATTTCTTTTTATCCACGCGGAATAAATATTAAGAACTACATTGCTTTACGTAATGTTCATGACTTGGGAACTGCTTTCATTGTAACTTTGGCTCGTACTGTTATTGGTACAATTACATCAACTATTTGTTCTGGTTTTGTTGGTTATCTTGTTACAAAACAGGAAATGTGGCACAGAAAAATAGCTTACCGCTTTATGATTATTACAATGTACTTTAATGCAGGTCTTATTCCATGGTTCACAACTATGCAGATGTTAGGTCTTACAAATAATTTCCTTGGATATATTATTCCAGGTCTTGTAAGTGTTTATAACATCATCATGGTAAAAACTTATATTGAATCTATTCCAGCAGAACTTGAAGAAAGTGCTTCTATTGATGGAGCTTCTTATTTTACAATCTTTGTAAAAATCATCTGGCCTTTAAGTAAGCCAATTCTTGCAACAATTGCAATCTGGTGTGCTGTTGGACACTGGAACGCATTCCAGGATTCTTTGATTTTGATGTCTGGTGCACCTCAGTTGAAAACATTACAGGAAAGATTGTGGATTTACTTAAATTCTTCTTCTAACCTTGCTGCTTCAATGAGTACATCAACTACAGGTCTTACAGAAGCACAGCGCCAGGAATTATTAAATACAAAAACTATCCAGTATACTGTTGCAATGGTAACTGCTTTACCAATTTTGTGTGTTTACCCATTTATGCAGAAATACTTTGTAAAAGGTATTATGTTAGGAGCCGTAAAAGGTTAATCAAAGTCCAAAAGGTTCGTTTTACGAATAAAAAATAAAAATGTTTCTTATTTCAAATTAGGAGGAAAGAATGAAACGTGTAAAAACTTTAGTTGCTGCAATGGCTGTTGCACTTGTTGCTTCAACATTATTTGCAGCTCCAAAACAGGAAGGTAATATCAAGAAGATTAAGCCTAAGAAGACTGTAACTCTTGATGTTTATTCACAGTTAGCAAACTATTCTGGTTTACAGACTGGTTGGTTCGCTGATGTAATGCTTGAGAAATTCAATGTAAAAATCAACATTATTCCAGATGCAGGTGGAGCTTTTCAGACTCGTATGGAGGATGGAAATCTTGGTGACCTCGTAATTTGGGGAGATAACACAGATAAATATTCTCAGGCTTGTAAAAAAGGTTTACTCCTTGACTGGGAAGCTGATGACCTTCTTAAAAACTGGGGTCCTTACATCCAGGCAAATATGAAGATGGCTCTTCAGAAGAATAAATACATGGATTCTCCAGATAAAAAACTTCACGGTTTTGGACATGGCGTTTCTACTTCTGCTAAAGATATTCAGGGTTTCTTCTATACTTGGGATCTTCGTTTTGATCTTTATGAAAAAATCGGTAAGCCAAGAATTAAAGATCTTTACGACTTAATCGACGTTCTTGCTAAAATGAAGGAAATCTGTCCTACAGATGATAATGGAAATACTACTTATGGTGTTTCATTATTTAATGACTGGGATGGAAATATGGTAATGTATGTTAAGTCTTTGGCTACAGCATACTTTGGATATGATGAATTTGACTTTGGTCTTTATGATCCAGATACTGGTAAATTCTATGATTGTTTGGATCCAGATGGTCCTTACATGTATACATTGAAATTCATCAACAAATTGAACCAGAAAGGTCTTGTTGATCCAGACTCAATGACACAGAAATATAATGGTATGTCTGAAGACTATCAGAACGGTACAGCTTTCTGGAACATCTTTAACTGGATGGCTTCTGGTATTTATAACTCAAAAGAACATCTTGATGAAGGAAAGGGTATGTACCCAGTATGTCCAGAAGATGCTCACCCAATCGTATACGGTCAGTCTGTATATGGTGGAAACAGACTTTGGACAATTGGTTCAAAAACTGCTTATCCAGAACTTTGTATGGCTATCATCAACTGGTTCTCAACTCCAGAAGGATATATGACAACTCAGTACGGTCCACGCGGTGTAACTTGGGATATTAAAGACGGAAAAACATATTTCACAGAACTCGGAAAGAAAACTTCTTCTGACTCTAAAACAAATATGCCTTCTCCATACTCAGGAACATTTGCTGACGGTTCATTCCAGATTAACAACATTACATGGAGTGCTGATGCTCTTAACCCTATGACTACTAACGAAACTTACAACAAGATTTCTTGGGAATCAGAACAGCTTCCAGCTCAGACAGAAATCGAAGGAAACTGGCGTGATTGGGCAAAAGCTTCAACTCCTGATAAATACATGCAGACAACTAAATATCGTGTAAGTCCAGGTTCATTGTATACAGGTGCTGGTGTTCCAGATGATCTTTCAATGAAATGGAATCAGGTTGCTGAATGTATCAGAAACGGTACATGGAATGCTATCTATGCAAAAACTGATGCTGAATTCAATTCAATCGTAGAAAAGATGAGAGCTGATGCTAAATCTTATGGTTACGATGATTGTAACGCTCATACTCTTAAACAGGCTGAAAAACGTGCTGCTGCCGAAAAGCTTGCTAGAGGTACAAAATAATTAGAGGTTTAACGTAAAACCTATAATAAAAAGTGGTGATGAGGTGAATTCTTATCACCACTTTTTGTTTAACATTACATATTCTATATTTTTACAGGGTTTTTTATTATTATTGATTTATGGGAATTTTTAGTCAGAACAGTGGATTTGTTAAATTTGTTAACCGAGCTTTAGATGTTTTATGGCTCAATATCTTATGGCTCCTTTTTTGTCTTCCAATTATTACAATTGGTGCTTCAACCTGTGCAGCCTATTCTGTAACCTTAAAAATGGTAGATGAAGAAGAAGGTTATGTTGGACGTCAATTTGTAAAGGCTTTTAAGGATAACTTCAAACAAGGGACAATCATGTGGCTTATTACAGCCCCTTCTATTTATCTTGATTTTCTAATGTTTCAATTTATCGTAAAAGGCGAAGATGTTAACTTTTTAGTAATTATAGGTGCAATTGTTTATACCGCTCTGGTGGTAATCTCAAATCTATATACCTATCCATTGATTGCCCGTTATGAAAATAAATTAATAAATATGATAAAAAATTCAATGGCCATTTCGGTTCGATATTTTGGAAAAACGGTATTTTTATGCCTTTTGATTGTAATCGAAGTTCTTTTAATTTTATGGAACAAATGGACATTATTTGTAGGAATTCTAATAGGTCCAGAATTTATTATTTATACTGTGAGTGGAATTTCTAAAAGGATATTTCAAAAAATCGAAGCAGGTAATGATTCAAATTCGGGAACTATAAATCAGTAAAAAAAATTGACGGTTAAAAAAGCCGGTGTTAAAATTGATTTCGCAAAAGAGAGGAGTAAGGAGTTTAAATGAAATTCAAAAAATTTTTAAGAAGTCTACAATTCAAATTAATAATTATTGCTGTTCTTATTTTTGTTGGCTCAAATGCTGTTGTTACAACAATTGTAATGAATCTTTCTACCAAGTCTACAACTAATTCTGTTGATTCCCTCTTAGAAACAGTTGTATCTTCAGTTGCGTCTGAAATTAAAGCTGAAGAAGAAAAGAATTTTCGAATGTTAAATGCAATTGCATTGGCTGACTTTCTTCAAGATCCAAACCTTCCATTAAAAGAAAAATGTGCCCAACTTACCCGAATTTCTAAAGTAAGTAGTGATTACGAAAATGTTGGTTATTATGATTTGGAAGGTAATAGTTTTACAGCCGCAGGTGATCCAATAAAATTATCAAGAATTTATATTGATAATGCTGCCAAGGGAAAAACTACTATTACTGACCCTGCAATTAATCCGGTAACAAATGTGCTTTTCCAGATTTATGCAGCTCCTGTATTTGATAAGAACAAGAAAGCTATAGGATGTTTGACCTTAAATATTTATGGAGATGTTCTTTCTAAAAGAATTGAAAAAATTTCCTTTGGAAAATCAGATTCTCATATTCAGGTTATAAGCCGTGTAACAGGACATACAATTGCTTCTAATGTATTTGAACAGGTTACTTCATTTCAAAGTGTAACAGAAGATGCAGACGAGGCTGTTGCTCCAATTCTTAAAAAAGTTGTAGCAGGAGAAACTGGTATTGAAACTTTTGTAGCCCCTGCAAACGGACTAAAGATGATTACAGCTTTTTGTCCAGTTGAAGGAACTGATTGGGCTGTTTTTGGTGCCTGTGCTTATGATGATTTTTATTCTGAAATCTCCAGAATGTCACAGTTGGTACTTATTCTTACAACTATAATGATTTTAGTAGTTTTCTGTGGAATTGGCGCAACAATGTCTATAAGTTTAAAACCACTCATTAAAGTTAAAGATGCAATTGGTGATGTTGCTTCTGGAGATGCTGACCTTACCAAGAGAATTGAAAAGAAGGGTAATAATGAAATTTCCGATGTAGTTTCTGAATTTAATAAATTCATGGAAAAACTTCAGGGAATTATCGGTCAAATTAAAGAATCTAAAAGTAAACTTGGAAGTGCAGGTTCTACATTACAGGCAAGTACTCAAGATACCGCTTCTTCAATTACTCAGATTATTTCTAATATTGAATCAGTTCACGGCCAAATTAACAATCAGGCAGGAAGTGTTCACGAAACTGCAGGTGCAGTAAACGAAATTGCTTCTAATATTGAATCTCTTGATAATATGATTGAAAAACAGAGTTCTTGTGTTTCAGAAGCCTCTGCCGCTGTAGAGGAAATGATTGGTAATATTCATTCTGTAAATAATTCTGTTGAAAAAATGTCAGATTCATTTGATCAGCTTAATGTTAATGCTCGTAGTGGACAGCAAATCCAGGCTGGGGTTAACGAAAAAATTGAACAAATAAAAGTTCAAAGTGAGATTTTACAGGAAGCAAACCTTGCAATTTCTGCAATCGCTGAGCAAACAAATTTACTTGCCATGAACGCCGCAATCGAAGCTGCTCATGCTGGTGAAGCCGGAAAAGGATTCTCTGTCGTAGCAGATGAAATTAGAAAGCTTTCTGAGACCTCAACTCAACAATCTAAAACAATTGGAGACCAGCTTACTGCAATTCAGCGTTCTATTAGTGATGTTGTTGTTGCCTCTGAACAGTCTAGCGAAGCCTTTAATCAGGTTTCAACAAAAATTAATGATACTGATGAATTGGTACGTCAGATTAAAGCTGCTATGGAAGAACAGAATGAAGGTTCAAAACAAATCAGTAATGTTCTTCATGTTATGAATGATTCATCTCTTCAGGTTAAGAATGCCAGTCAGGAAATGGCCGAAGGAAATAAGGCTATTCTTCAGGAAATCCGCAAACTTCAGGATGCAACTGACATTATGGAAGACAGTATGCGTGAAATGACAGTCGGTGCTAAGAAAATCAACGAAACTGGTGAAGCTTTAAGAGGAATTGCTGCAGAAATGACAGGTTCTATTGACGAAATCGGTGGACAGATAGATCAGTTCAAAGTTTAATAGACTACTTTTCTAAAATCGCCATTTTCACTATTATACCCGTATGAAAGAACTTGAATTAAAATACGGATGTAATCCAAACCAGAAACCTGCAAAGGTTTTCGTTGAAAATGGCGATCTCCCAATTACAGTTTTAAATGGTAGACCAGGGTATATTAACCTTCTTGATGCCTTAAATGGCTGGCAGCTTGTAAAAGAATTAAAAGAAGCAACAGGACTTCCTGCCGCAACTTCTTTTAAACATGTTTCTCCTGCCGGTGCTGCTGTAGGCCTTCCACTTTCTGATACACTCAAGAAGATTTATTTTACAGACGACGTTGAACTTACTCCTTTAGCATCTGCTTATGCCCGCGCCCGTGGTGCAGACCGTATGTCTTCTTTTGGAGATTTTATTTCCCTTTCAGATGAATGTGATAAAGCAACTGCTCTTTTAATTAAAAAAGAAGTCAGTGATGGTGTTATTGCTCCTTCTTATTCTTCAGAAGCTTTAGAAATCTTAAAAGCCAAAAAGAGTGGAAATTACTGTGTAATTCAAATTGATCCAAATTATGTGCCAGAAGAATTGGAACGTAAACAGGTTTTTGGTGTAACTTTTGAACAGGGACACAACTTCCTTAAGATTGATGAAAATGCTCTTTCTAATATTGTAACAAAAAATAAAGAACTTTCAGAAGATGATAGACGTAATCTTATAATTTCATTGATTACATTAAAATACACTCAGTCAAATTCAGTATGTTTTGTAAAAGACGGACAGGCAATTGGTATTGGTGCAGGTCAGCAGTCTAGAGTTCACTGTACACGCCTTGCAGGACAGAAAGCTGATAACTGGTGGTTGCGTCAGTCGCCTAAGGTTCTTAATCTTAAGTTTGTAGATGGAATTAAACGTGCCGACAGAGATAACGCAATTGATGTTTATATTGGCGAAGAATATATGGACGTCCTTGCCGAAGGTAAATGGCAGAAGATTTTTAAGGAAAAACCATCAGTATTTACTCGCGAAGAAAAAGCAGAATGGATTGCAAAAAATACAAATGTTGCTCTTGGTTCTGATGCCTTCTTCCCATTCGGTGATAACATTGACCGTGCCTATAAATCTGGTGTAACAGTAATTGCCCAGCCAGGTGGTTCTGTTCGTGACGATTTAGTAATCCAATCCGCCGACAGCTACAACATGGTAATGTGTTTTAATGGTATTCGTTTATTTCATCACTAATTTTACTAGTTTTTGGAACAAAAACTAGCGGCATGGTGCAGGAAAGTATGTGCTTTGAGTAGAATTACAACCATGCCGATTTCACCATTAATTCTATACTAGTTTTTGGGACAAAAAAAAGCCTGTACATTTTTTGAAATGTACAGGCTTTTTAATTTAACTAATTAAATAATTAGTCTCTTGCCATAATGATTGTAGCTGGCTGTGCAACATCACCAACGTCAGCCCAAATACAGAATGAAATATCTTCCTGAGCATCCTGAACGAGAGGAATATCAATACTTACATCAAATGCTTCATTTGCTTTAACATCTTCAATAAGAACATATCCTGTTCCGCCAGCTTCAGAAATTTCTGCCCACCAGTTTACAGCAGCAGAGTTTTCAATTACACGAATGTGTAAGTTTTTAATATCAACGTCAGAAGTTGCATGCCATGTAGCGTGGATTGTATCACCAGCTTTTGGAAGGTCTTCACCGAATTCTGTTGTGAAGTGTGCAATTCCCTGATAGTTAGAAATCTGAGACATATCCTGAACACCGTCTACCCATGGGTGATTTGTTTCAAGCTGGAAGAAAGCAGCAACTTTTTCGATTGCAATATTGTATGTCTGTGGTCCTTTTGGAGCTTCTGCTACACCGTTAGCAGCTGCATAAGCTTCTGCTTCAGCGATTGTGTTTGTTGTTTCACCAATTTTTTCAAAAGAAAATTTAGAAGCAGCTCCAGCCTTTGCAAACTGATCCTGTCCGTGGTCAGCACCGTCGTAACCAAATACAATCTGGAAACCACCTTTTACACTTTCTGTAAGAACAACATCCTGTTCAATTTCAACATATTCACCTGGCTTGAGGTTTTCAATGTAGTTATCACCAGAAAGAACTGTCCAGTAATTAGCAGCAGGAGAGTTATCAATGATATAATATGCGAGTCCTGGAATTTCGAGATCAGCTGTAATCTTCATCTTGATTTTTACTGTATCTCCAGCCTGTGGTTTATCAGCCTTTAAGAATGGTTTGTAGAAATCAACAACACCCTGGTAGTTAGGTCCATACTGGTTATATGCCATATCTAAAGTAGCTGTAACATCAGCAGGATCAATTTCATATGATCTTGGATGTGGAATTCCTGTTCCAGCAGCAGTTGATGCCTTTGATGAAGAACCAGTTGAAGCACAACTAACTAATAATGCTCCGGCTACTAAAAGGCCAGCAGCAAATTTTAACATTTTTTTCATAAATTCTTTTTCCTCCTAAATTTATGTGAAAATTCTTTTTTTTACAATTCTAATTATAAGTTGTTATTTCTAATAAAGCAAAAAAATTTTAAAAAAAAGGACTTAGCTCTGCTTTAGGCAGAACTAAGTCCTTTAGAGCTTTTAGTTAAATTGTTTAATTAATTATAAACAAATTTACTTATTGCTGACTAACAAACTTCCACATTGTTGGAACAACGTCTTCGCTTGTTGGCTTATAATAAAGCTGAATTGAAACACCCTCGACACAAGAAGTTTCGATATTAAATGTTGCTGTAAGATCAAATGGTTCTCCGGCAACAATATTTTCTGCACAAAGTTGATTTGCTGTTCCAGGAGCAATTTCTGCCCACCAGCCTACAGCAGCGGTATTTTCAACGATACTTGCATAAATCTGAGTTGGAATATCATTATTAGAAGTTCCCTTGAAGTTTACTGTGATTGTATCTCCAGCCATTGGAAGATCTCCTGGGAAACAAGCTGAAATATCAAAAATAGACTGGAAACCAGTGATTACACCATTTTCAGAAGTCTGCTGCATTTCAATTAATTTTGAAGCATCAGCAAGGTCAATTGTCATAGTTTTTGGACCTGTTGAAAGTTCCGCACCAGAAGCAACTAAATCATCGTATGTATTTGTTGTATTAACATCTGTTTTTTCCCATTTGATTGTTGCATCTTTACCAATCTTGCTTAATCCCTGATTTTTGTACCAGATATTATCATAAAAGAATACAATTTCGAATGCACAGCGTTTTGTTCCTGATTCTTTGAGAACATAAGATTCTACTCCTTCGAATGGAACACCTGCTTTTGCATTGATTGCGATTGGACGGCCATCAATATCTTCCTGGGCCATAAGTCCTTTCCAGTAGTTAGCTGCTGGACTTGCATCCATAAGGTAAATTTCAATACCGTCAAGATCTATATCTGAAACGCCTTTGTAGTGTACCTCGATTGTATCACCAGCCTGTGGTACATCGTATTTAAAGAATTCTGTGTAAACCAGAGAGTGAGATGGACTTTGTCTAATTCCATTGTTTGGTGAAAATTTTGTTGTTGTTTCAACAGTTGAATCTGCAATATCAAGTATGTATGTTCTTGGATGTGGAACACTTGAAACCATTTCAGCTTCGCCTTTTTTTGCTGAACCTCCAGTTGATGCACAACTTACAAATAATGCAGAAAGTGTTAATAATCCTGCAAATAATTTGAGCATTTTTTTCATAATAAAATATTCCTCCTAGCAGGGGTAGGTAAAAACCCCTATGATATTTTATTATATTATTTAATGGCTCATAATGAAAGTAATTTTTAAAAAAAAAAAGGGAACTTTACTCTAAAAATAAAGAGTAAAGTTCCCTTTCTGCTCTAGATAAAAACACTATTTAGCAGCAGGAATAAGATTTACAGCAGTAATTGTAAAATCCCATTCAGATTGCCAAGTGTATTGTTCATAGCTACCACTGTTGTTTACCATACGGAAACCAACTAAATTATTTTTTACAGTTGATTTCAATAAATCTTTTACTGGAATAACTAACTTAAATTCATTTTCTTCAAAATTATTGTAAAGAATTGGATATTTCTGAGCACTAAAATCTGCACCATCATCAGAAGCAGGTTGAATACAAAGCTGACATGCTTCTTCTGGATTGTAATTACCCATTTCGTAAGTGATTTCAATATCATAATCATTATTCAAAATTGTAGGATCCATAAATCTAAAAAGAACTGCGTGGTTATTATTTAAAGTTCCGTTATAAAATTCGATAGAAGTTTCGTTTACATAAAATAAATCTGTACCAAAAACTGGTTCCAACATGTAATCTACACCATAGATTAATTCAATTGGCTCTAATACTACTGGAGCTTCTGCTGATTCTTCAGCTGGTTTAGAAGCACAAGAAGTAAATGCTAATCCAAGTAAGGCAAAAACTGAAAAGAGTTTTAAAAGTTTTTTCATAAAAATTATTTTCCTCCTAATTTTCCTGATAATTAAATCATAATGCACTTATCATGGATTGCAAGTAAGATTTTTTAAGAAAATTAAATATAAGAATTTTGCCCTAAAATAAAAATCTAAAAGTAAAAGAATTATTTTGTTTTACGCATATTTTTGTTAGAATGAAAGAAAAGGGGGAAAGGTTGTTAACAATCAATTGGGATGATTACCCGGAAGTCTATGACGATTTAGACAAAATAAAAAAACTTAAAATTGAGCCAAAGATTTCTTCAGATTTTTTGTCCCAACCCCAGAATCTTTTGATTGAGGGTGATAATTATCCTCTTTTAAATAAACTTTGCGAAAAACTAAAAAATTCTGTTGATATAATTTATATCGATCCGCCCTACAATACTGGAAATAACTTTACCTATAATGATTCTTTTGCCATAAAAAGCGATTTACACAGTTGCTGGCTCAGTTTTATGAGCAGAAGATTAAAATTAGCCCGGGAACTTTTATCCCAATCTGCCTGTATTTTTATTGCAATAGATCAAAGTGAATTGTATGTCCTAAAACTTTTATGTGATCAGATTTTTGGGCAGGAAAATTTTGTAAATGATTTTATGTGGCTTCATGGCAAGGGTAAAAAAGATAAGTGGTCTAGAACTTTACAACAACACACTCTCTGCTATGCAAAGAATAAAGCTAAATTAGCCGAGTTTTGTGAATATGAATATTCTTCTTGGGCTAAGACAAATCCTGATAATGATCCAAGAGGAAATTGGTTTAGTGGCAGTGTTTCTTTTTCGGAAAATCGTTCTAATCCTAAACATCCAAACTATTATACGATTACTTCTCCTTCTGGTAAAAAATGGACAAGACAGTGGCAGCGCAGTAAAGAAGAAATGGATGATTTAATAAAAGATAATCGTATTTACTGGGGACAGACCCCTTCCTATTCTTCTGTTCCCCGGGTAAAAATCTTTAATGGAACACCAACTCAGGTGATTCCAAGAAATATTATTGATTGTGTAGAATCTACCCGGTCGGCTCAAAATCATCTGGACCAGTTACTGGAAGTAAAGGGCCTTTTTGATAATCCCAAACCTGTTGATTTAATTTCCCATTTAATTGAAATCACACAAATGAAAAAAGATGCTTTGATTATGGATTTTTTTGCCGGTAGCGGAACAACTTTTGAGGCTGTAAGTAAATTAAATTCTGTGGATGGTGGAAATCGTCATTGTATTTTGATTCAAAAGGCAGAGGAAATAAAAAAGCCGTCTGGGGAAGAAAATCCTTCAAACGGCTTTAATACAATTTTTGATATTTGTAAGGCCCGTTGTCTAAAAGTAGCCCAGACCTATAAAAATCAAATCGAAATCTTAAAATTAACTGAATAATCTTCGGCATTCCAAGTAGAATCTTTTTTCGTCAGCTTCTCCCATAGAAAAACTTTTACGTGGTAAAGGTCCCCGTCCATTAATTGTGTCAAAGAAAGAATCTTTTGCAATTGGTGGAAGTAAAATTGTAAGGGCATTTTCTTGAGAACCTAAACGGAAGACTTCCTGACTGCCGTGGATGTAGTCAATTTCTGAATCTGGACAAGATTTTAAAAAGTTATCAATTTCGGGTTGTAATCTTGATACTGCCAGTTCTTTTATTTGAGTTTTCATAAGAATATAATTTTGAATTCCATTTTCTTTGAAAACAAAACCAAAATTTGCCCAGGATTCTTTTACAGCCTTTTCCAATTCCTCTGCAGATTCTAACTGGCTGCAGCTTCCCTGAAGTTTTTCAGAAAGTTCCTGAATTAAATCTTTGGACTTGATATTAAAGATAACTCTGTGGATTGGTTCAAAAGTTAAACCCTGGTCGTAAATGTTTACAATTTCAATTAAGGCAAAACGTACGGGATCATTTTTTAATTGATTTTCATCCGCACCCTTTTTAATTAATTCTTCTTTGTGTTCATCCCAGACAGCTTTTGCGGTTGCAAGTGAGTGATTTCCATCTCCAACTGCAAAAAGGAAAGTAGAACCATCATCAGAAGAATTCTTTTGGGCAATTTCGTTTAGGGCCTGAGTTAGATATTCAATTTCTTGATTAGAAGAAACTTCCCAACCAGTAATACTTCCACCATTGGACATCAATTCTCCCTGGTAAAGAGGCTTTTTCTTGCTGACTTTTTCTCCAATTCCCTCTAAAAGTTTTTTATCTTTATCGTTTACTAAAAGCATTATGTGAGGAAGTTCTAAGGGAGCTCCTTTTCTTATTTCCTTTCTTGGTGGAATACGGTCGATAATTGTTGCTTCTGTAGCGCGGATATTAGCCTTACTAAAAGGCTTCCATTCATAACTTTCCAAATCAATTTGAGCTACAAGACCTTTTCTTACTCTTCCAAAAGCAGTTTTTCTTTCCAGATAAATAAATCCATTTATTTCATTGTCAAAAATTCCCTGGTCCAGATAAGATTTCATGGTTTGGCGGATTTTTGCAATTCTTTCTGCCTTATCGCCGTCGTTTAAATAAACTTCTGGTAAAATAAGATTTAAAGTTGAAGCTTTACCTTTTGTATTTTCTTCTACTTTTTTCCAGTAATCTCTGTCTTGTGTGTATTGGTCACAGGCAATTACTGACCAGCTCGAAATATCAATATTTTTTGGTAATAAAATCTGAGGAATTCTAATTCCTAACTGTTCTAATGTTTTCATAGGCCAAGTATACTGATTGATTTTAATTTGTGCTATAATCAAGGAGTGCAGGCAGTAAATCAATCTTTAATTCAAAGACAAGTTCAGCATCTTTCACAAAGACAAATTCAGGCCCTGGGATTTTTATCTATGGATTCTATGGATTTGAGGGAAGAAATATTCAAAGCTGTAAATGAAAATCCTGCACTGGAAATAGTTTCAGATCCACTCAAATCTAAAAAATCTGCTGAAAATTATAGTAAAAAATCCAGCATTAGCGCAGACGCCTATCAGGCAGCACTGGAATCTAAAGAAGATAACCGGGAAACCCTGCAACATCATCTTATGTCCCAGGTAAATATGATAAAACTAAGTCCTGACGAAAAAAATCTCTGTGAACGTTTAATTTATAATCTGGATAAATATGGTTTTTACGGTTCAAGGGTTTCTCCAGAAAGTCTACTTGATAGAAGCCGACCCCTGCAAAATAAAAAAATGCTGGATTACTGTATAGATTTAATTCAAAACATGGATCCAATTGGGGTTTGCTGTAAAAATGCAGAAGAAAGTCTTTTTGTTCAGGCAAAAATTTTAGGAAAGGCTTCAGATTTAAGTCTTTTTCTTTTAGATGGAAACCTTGAATTCTTAAATCCTCCAAATGCCGAAAGTGTACTCAAAAAATTGGAAAATTTTAAAAGAGATTATCACAACAAGGCTTTTGCAAAAGAAATTTTATTGGACAGAATAGAACTTTCTCTGGAGGAAGTGGAAAAATCAATTCACTATATTACAAGTCTTAACCCCTTTCCTGCGGGCCAGTATGATCATGATTCATCCCAGATTGATTTTGAAAAACCTGACGTTATTTTAACGGTCGAAAGAGTTGATGGTCTTTTACATCAGGATGATTTTTCTACAGGTAAAATATTTTGCGATAATCATACTTATTTTCAGGTTAAATATGCTTCTGGATTTTTACCTGAAGTTAGATTGGTAGAAGGAATAAATATTGATAAAAATCTTCTTGCCGATGCTAAGGCTTTTTTGGGAAATCTTGAATATAGAAAATCTACAATGGTTTTGCAGGGTTGTCAGATTGTTCATGAACAGAAAGAATTTTTTGAAAAAGGTCCGGGGCATTTAAAGGCTCTTACCCGAAGAAAAGTTGCGGCGGCCCTGGGAATTAATGAATCAACCGTTTCCCGCATGTCGGCCAAAAAAAACAGTAAATATATTCAAACGGACTGGGGCCTTTTCCCTGCCTCATATTTTTATCTTTCGGGAGTTGAAAGCAAAGGAAATTCAGACTCTGACGAAAAAATCAGTGCTGATGTAATTAAAGCAAAAATTATAGAAATTCTGGAAAAATTTAAGGCAGAAAATCCCAATAAAATGATTTCAGACAGTAAACTCTGCCAGTTATTAAATGATCAGGGCATAAAAATAGCCCGCCGAACAGTAACTAAATACCGTCAGCAGGCTGGAATTAAAAACTCTTACGAGCGATAAAAGTCAATTACTTAACTTTCTGGATTTTATCCTTTTCCTTCTTAACCTTGTTATCAAGAACATCCATCATCTTGTTGAATGCTGCCGCAAAATCAAAATCCTCAGCAGAAACATGAGCTGTTGCTCCCCATTTGAAGTTTACTGTAGTTTCTACAGAAAAACCATTATCAAGTTTGATTTTAATGAGCAAGTCAATAATTAAATCTTCTGCATAAGAGATTCTTTTTAATTTAGTGTCTATCAAGTCAGATTGATTTTTGTCTAAAGTAAAGCCTATTGCATTAATTGATGGTGTCATAGTTGTCTCCTCCGAAGTGTAATAGAGCACTTCTGTTTGAAATAAATTAAGCTTACGCCTAACTACTTAGAGTATAAATCAGAAAGTTATAAAAGACAAATTTCATAACACAAATTTAATATTGAAAATTTATCATACAATTTGTATAGTTATTTTATGGCAGACAAAAAAGTCACGGTCTTAGATCTCCTTGATCTTGAACTATCTGGTCACGATGCTCTTAATTTAAAGTGTATTGGTGGACGCAGGGGTTTACCGCGAGCTATCACAGTTCCAGAAATTAATCGACCCGGATTAGCTTTATGTGGTTTTTATGAAGCTTTTTCAACAAAACGCGTACAGGTTTTTGGCCGGGGTGAAGTTGCCTACCTTCAGAAACTTCAGAAAGAAAAAAACGATGAAGTTTTAACTCACTTTTTTGATAGTGAAATGCCTTGTTGTGTATTCACTTACAATCTGGAGCCAACAGAAGATTTTAGAAGAATAGCAGGTGATGCTTGTTGTCCAATTTTACAAACAGATTTAACCTCTACTGAATTTTCCAATCGTATTATTCGTGTATTTTCTAATATTTTTGCACCAAAACAGACTTTGCATGGTGTTTTAGTTGAAGTATATGGTATTGGTATTCTTTTAAATGGACATTCTGGTGTTGGTAAAAGTGAAACTGCCTTGGAATTAGTAGAAAGAGGTCATCGATTAGTAGCAGATGACATTATTGAAGTTCGTTGTGTAAACGGAAATACATTGCTGGGCCGAGGAGCAAACTCAATTATCAGTCACCACATGGAGATTCGAGGCTTAGGAATTATTAATATTTCTCAATTATACGGAGTTGGAGCAATTAGAGACCAAAAGGAAGTTCAGCTTATTGTAGAACTTTCTGACTGGGATTCTAACAAAGCTTATGACCGACTTGGAACTGAGCAAAAATATAAAGAACTGCTTGGTGTAAAAGTTCCGGTAATTGAAATCCCTGTAAGACCAGGACGAAATCTTCCTATTATTATTGAGGCTGCGGCAATGAATGAGCGTCTTAAAAATATGGGATATAATTCAGCTAAGGACTTTAATCAAAACGTTCTTAAGTGGATTGAAACCGGTGATGCTCAGTCAGCTTACAATGGAAATGATGATTCTTATTAACAAAAGTCGATTTTTATATTATTAGTATTTGAAAGAGAGGACCCAAATAATGGTAGAAAAAATTTTAACAGTACAGAATAGAGCTGGAATCCACGCCAGACCAGCCGCAATTATTGCTCAGACATCAAATAAATTTGAAAGTGAAATAACACTCACAAAAGATGATGCTACAGTAAATGCAAAATCTATTATGGGTGTAATTGCAATGGGTGCAGGATATAATACCCAGCTTACTTTAAGAGCTACAGGAGCTGATGAATCAGAAGCAGCATCAGTTATTGAAGAATTGTTCAATAGTAAATTTGAAGAAGAATAAATTTTTACTTGGGAGGGGCTAGTTGAAAAAAATAACAGAACGTCAAAAAGAAGTTCTTACTTATATTTCAAATTACACAGAAGAAAATTCATATCCTCCAACCGTAAGAGAAATTAGTGATCATTTTGGAATTTCATTAAAAGCAATTCAAGATCATATTACAGCTTTACAGAAAAAGGGTTTTCTTTCCCAGTGTCAAAACAGATCAAGATCAATCAGGGTTTTATCAGATCCAAGGGAAAAAGAACCTGCTTTGTATGTTGGAAAAATTCCACTTTTAGGAACTGTAGCCGCTGGTAAACCTTTGTTAAGTGAAGAAAATCTGGACGGTTATGTAAATCTTCCGGAACCTTTTATTCGCCCTGGAAAAAGTTATTTTGCCCTTAAAGTTAGGGGACAGAGTATGATAAATGCAGGCATTCTGGATGGCGACTTAGCAGTAATTGAACAGGCCTCTGTTGCATTAGACGGCCAGATTATAGTTGCTGTTATTGATGATGCAATTACCTTAAAACGTTATTACAAGGAAGCTCAGCGAATTCGTCTTCAGCCTGAAAATCCGGACTTTAAACCAATCTATTGTACAGATGTTAGAATAGTTGGGATACTTTCAAATATTGTAAGGACATATAATTAAAAGATGGCAGCTCCAATTTACCTTTTTTCAGGCCCTGAGTTTGGAAAAAGAGATTCTTACTTAGAAGATGTAAAAAAATCCGCTCACAAAAAATATCCAGAATTGGACGAACATCATATTTATCTCTTGGAATCTCCACTGGCAAAAGCAATGTCTATTTTGGAAAATGGAACTTTATTTTCCGATGGAGTATTTCTTGTTTGTAAAAACGCAGAAGTTATTAAACGTAAAGAAGATATAGAAATCATCAAAAACTGGCTGGATTCAAAACCTTCAGATAATGCAATTCTGGTCTTTATATCTGACGAAATCTCTGTGGATTCAAAACTGGAAAAATTAATCCCTGCAGAAAATCGTAAAAAATGCTGGGAAATGTACGAAAACGAAAGACTTCCCTGGATAAAAAATTATTTTGCAAAAAAAGGTTATGGAATTGAAGAAGAAGCCTGCCAGTTAATTCTCGATATGGTAGAAAATAATACTCAGACTTTAGGAAACGAATGTTCCCGCCTGATGCTTTGTTTTCCACAATCTCATGAAATTAATTGCGATGACGTTGAATCGGTTCTAACTCACAATCGCGAAGAATCTGCTTTTACACTTTTTAATACAATCTGCCACCCGGAAGACACAAAAGAAAAACGTTTTGAAAATGGCCTTAATATTTTGCAGAAGGTCAGGCTTTCAAAAGATAATTCTTCAGTTCAAATTATTGCGGGGCTTACTTCTTGTTTTAGAAGATTAATAGTCTGGCACAGAATTCATGAAAATGGCAGTCCCGATGATTTTACCCTTAAAACAAAAGGATTTTCCGGGGTTACAATTAAGAGTCAATACAGAAATGCCGCCAAAATCTGGAATTTGGGACAGGCAACAGCCATACTTGCAATTTTAGCTTCAACAGACATGGAAATTCGAAGTGGAGGTTCCTTCATGGAAGACCTTATGCTTCAAAAAATGCTTTACGAGATTATTGTTAAAAAAGGGGCCCAGTTATTAACTTACGAGGCTTAAAGTTCAATCTGATTTAATAAATTTTTTAAAGAGATTAATTCTTCTTTAGAAAAAGTACTACCTTTTCCCATTTTCTGGTGATCTGGAGACCAGCTTCTTATATCGTACTTTGAAGGTCTACCGCCCCAGGAAACTAAATTTAATTCAATATTCCAGCCGCCTTTGCCTTCTGAAATAATACCCAAATTCTTTTCAATGCTAAAAGAAAAATCATCAGCCATAATTTCCTCCAATAAAACTTAAGAATAAATGACATTATTTAAGATTTTGTAACATTTCCTACTACTATTATCGTTGAGGTTATAAAATAAATATAGTAAAATTATATCAATAATATAGTGAGGTAATTATGAAGAAGGTTGTTAAAATCACACTTACAGTTTTTCTTGCTTTAACCTTATTTTCATGTAAGTCAAAGCCTGAAGCTGAAGAAAGCCCAGCACAAGCACCTGTAATTGAAGATACAGATGAAGGTTTGGCTAAGCATGAAGATGAAAATCAACAGTCTAATACAGACGCTGTTATTACTGTTAATACAGAAGATCTTATTAGCCGTTTAAATGATGCAAGAAACGCTGCAGTTGAAGCCGGTGCTCAAGAATTTGCTAGCCAACAGCTTGCTCAAATTGATGCACTTTTTGAAGATCTGAAGGGTAAAGAATCTTTTTCAGAAGAGGAAACTTCGGATTTGGAGATGAGATATAATACTTTAACTAATTATGTAAAGGCAAAATCAGCTAAGCAAAAAATTGATGAAAATGAGCTTGCAAGTTATAACCAATCATCATACGACAAGGGTTTAGAAAATCTTACTCTTGTAGAAGATGCCTATTCCGCAGAATCAGCAACTTCTGCAGAAATTTTACAAGCCTCAAATGAAGCATACAGTAATTTCAACTCTGTTTTGATTACCGCTTACAAAACCTTAGCAAAAGCTCAAAGAAGTGAAGCTCTTAAAGCAAAAAAATCTGCTGATGAAGTTAAGGCCGGTGTTTCAAGAAAAGAGCAGTATGCTGAAGCAACACAATATTTTAAAGATGGTGATTCTTTGTACTCTATGCAGAGCCCAGAAAAAGCTTTGGATAAATATACAAATGCAAAGAATCTTTATTCAGAACTTGCCGCAGATGTTAGAGAAAAACGTGCTGCCGCTTTAGCCGCTATCGAAGAAGCTAAAAAACGTGTAGAAGAAAGTGAACAGTTTGCAGAAGAAGCCGACGCTAAAACTCCAATTGAAGAACCAATTGAAGGAATTGAAGAGGAAGATGCTGTATTACTCGAAGCTGATAATTACGAAAATCCTGATGATGCTGTAATTGAAGTTGATGCAACAATCGACGGAGAAGAAAGCCAGGAAATTCAAGAAGAATCAGCAGAAATCTCTGAAGAAGTTCCAGCCACAGAAGATTCAACAGAAGCAGAAGAAACTGAAGTTGAAGTTCAGGAAAATCTTGAAGATTCAGAAACTTCTGAATCACAGGAGGAATAGTTATGAAAAAAGTAATTACAATTTCACTTTTATTAGCCTTGATTGCATCTTCTGTGTTTGCCGTAAGTTACAAAAACAATACCTATCAAAAGCTGGCAAATGAATATACAAAAAAGGCTGAAGTTGCAATGGATGCCGGCCAGTATGATGATGCTATTGAATATTCAAAACTGGCAGAAGAAAATGCAGAATTATCAAAAGCCTTTATTGCTGCTATGACAGAAAAAAGTAATGCAAGTAACAGTATTGCACTCGCTAAAAACCAATTAGCATGGGCAGAAAAAATTGATGCGCCAAACATTTATCCTATGGCTTACACAGCTGCCAAAGAAGATTTAGAAAAAGCCGAAGCAGCCTTTGCAGAGGAAAATTGGCTTGCCGCAGATGATTTTGCAAAACAGTGCCTTGCTGCCCTTGATGGAATTAAAGAAGTAACTCCACTTCCTGAATATTATATTGTTCGTCCTTGGGCAGAAACAAAAGACTGTTACTGGAATATTTCTGGACGTCATTACATCTATAACAATCCTCTGTTATGGGAAAATCTCTATCAGGCAAATAAATCAAATATGCCTAAACCAGAAGATCCAAATCTTATTCTTCCTGGTATGAAGATGAAAGTTCCAAGTCTTACAGGTGAATACCGCTCTGGAACTTACGATCCAAAGAAAGAATACGAACCTTACACAAACTAATTTATCTTTTCCCAGTGGATTAGTTTTCAGTTAAAATAAAAGGCCCGGTAATAAAATAGCAGACAGTAAAGTTGCTAAAAATTACCGGGCCTTTTTTTATCTACCCTCATTTATTTTAATTTTCTCTGATGTTTTATATAAAGCATCATTGCCATAGACATTAGGGCATGGGGAAATTCCGCAGTTCCCATACCTTCAATTACCTGGTCTTCTGTTAATTCCATGTAATTTATCAATTCATCTTTGTCTAAATGCTGAACTCCAGTTTCAACTAAATCTTCAGCCAGATAAACATGAACATGGTTGGAAAAAAGTGCCGGATTTGGATTTACGCAGCCCAGTTTTGTAATTTTCTTTGCAATACAGCCAGTTTCTTCTTCCAGTTCTCTTTTAGCTGCAACTTCAGGATCTTCTCCAGAATCTACAACCCCACCAGGAAATTCAATAGACAATTTTCCTTCCCCGTGACGAAATTGTTTTACCATTAAAAATTTATCATCCTTTTTGGCAACAACAATCACCCATTCTCTGGCCTTCATAATTATATAATCACCAGAAACTCCAGTCGAAGAAGTATTATGTTTAGAAGTAACTTCAAAAACGCAGGTCTTTAATAGACTTTTACTTTCTCCTTCTTTCCAGAGCAGTTTTTTATCTTTATCTGTAAAATAGCTATTCATAGATTTTTTTACCTTACATAATATTAATATAAAATTCTAACGAGCTTTTTTTTGACATAAAGTCCTTTGAGATTTAATATTGTGTTAGGATAATTATTATTTATCAATAATTTAATGTCAATTAATCAGGAGACAACTTATGGCAGTAATCACACTTTCAAGACAGGTCGCAGCTCATGGTGATGAAGTTGCAGAGATTTTGGCTAAAAAATTAAATTACAGATTTATCACTCGTAAAGAAATAGAAGAAAGAATAATTGAATTAGGATTTCCTAAGTCAAAAATGCCTCGTTACGATGAACGTAAACCAGGATTTTTTGCTTCTCTTGTAAAAGACAGAGATGAATATTTATATTATGTTCAGCTTGCAATTCTTGAAGCCGCAGAAGAAAAAAATGTAATTATTATTGGACGCGGTGCTTTTGCAGTTTTACAGAAAGTTCCAAATAATATTTCAGTCCGCCTGGTTGCTGACGAAGCTACAAGGGTTAAGCGCCTGGAAGAAGAATTTAAGTGGACAAAAAAACAGGCCTTACAGAGAATTCAGGAAAGTGACAGTAACAGAGCAGGCTTCCACTCAAATTTTTACAACGTAGATGTAGATGATGACACATTATTTCACTCTGTTATAAATACAGGCTTTGTTTCAGAAGAGGCCGCCGCAGATTTAATTGCAAGACTTGTAGAAGAAACCGTAACTGTTGAACAGGAAGCAAAAGGAAATAAAGTCATAGAAGATATGCTTAAAGCCCAAAAAATCATTAATAAGCTTTATTTTGAATACAAACTTAATATTGATTTTATGCACGCTACAATCGAAGACAAGACTGTAATTTTACATGGTGTTTCTGATTCTCCAGCTATTGTAGAACAGGCTCTAAGAATCATTAAAAACGAAATGCCTAATTACGAAGCAAAGTCGGCAATCAGTATTGTACATGATTTTAAGACCTATCAGTAATCTAAACTTGACTTAAAAGGATTATTTATTGATAATTATAACATTATGAAATTATCAAACAGATTTACTCTTACAAGAGTCCTTTTATCGCCAATCTTTTTTTTATTGTATTTTATTCCAATCTGGACTGGCGGCTCTTTCTCAAGAGTTTCAATGTGTATCGGAATTCCTTTATTAGCATTTATGGAATTTACTGATTATCTTGATGGTCATTATGCTAGAAAACATAATGAGGTAAGTGATTTTGGAAAACATTTCGATCCTTTTGCGGACGTAATAGTTCATATGTCAACTTTTGTTTGTCTTATGAGATCTTGTTCACCAGAGGGTGGTTATATGCCAGCCTTTATTTTTATCTTGATTTTATACCGAGAAATGACCATGAATTTCTTAAGAATGGTTGCAGTAACAAAGGGAACAACAATTGCCGCTCGTAAAGGTGGAAAAGTAAAAACCGTTGTTTATGTAATTTCTGGTTTTTATGGATTTTTCCTTGAAACTTTAGTTCGCTTTAAGGTTCAATTAGAATGTTTTGGAATTATGAAAAACGTTGCAGTTGGACTCTTTATTCTTTGTGTTGTTCTTTCATACATTTCCTTCCTGGATTACCTTATCCACTTTGGAAAAGTATTAAAAGAATAAATAAGACAAAATACAAAAAGGCCCGGAGTTAGAAATAATTAAACTCCGGGTCTTTTTATTTATTCCAGTTTTTAGCCTGCAATAATTTTTATTGACTTTGGTTTTTCAATTTCCTTTTTATTCATGTTGATAATTAAAACTCCATTTTTGAAGTTAGCCTTGATTGAATCGGTATCAACATCTTCTGGAAGAGTAAAACGTCTGTTGAAATCAGAATAATTTCTTTCTCTCAGAATATATTTTTCTTCCTTATTTTCAGCCTTCTTTTCCTCTTTCGAAGCAATAGTCAAATTATCTTTGTTGAGTTCAATTTCTATGTCGTCTTCAGAACGTCCAGGAAGATCCATTTCCAAAGTGTAAGAATCTTTGTTTTCTTTTACATCAACCTTAGGTGCAGAGTAAGGATAAGTTTTTACGCAAGCAGTTGGTGAAACCCACAAATCATTAAAAATAGAATTAATTAAATCGTTCATAGTTATTACCTCTTAAAATTGAATTATTTTGTAAGTCCAAAGCTTACACTTAATATATAGCAATTTTCGTGCCAAGTATGAGATGGAGATAAAAAATATATTTTTTTTGAACGAATTTCACTCAAGACCGGCTTTGCATGGCTTGGTACCCGCGGTCTTGGCCTGCCAAGACTAAAAAAATGGCCCTGGGGCCATTTTTTTACCATTCCAATCCGGCGTATGCTTTTAAGTCAAAGTGAAAATTTTACCCAGAAATTTTGCTTTTATCTTTTAGACATGTGTCAAAATTACTCACTTTGAAAAGACATTTTGGACCAGTTGTTTAATATTGATTACTTTTACAGAGTCTTTATCAACTTCAGGACAGAAAATCGAATTAAATCCTAAAGACTGGGCGGTTTTAATTCTTTGCTTTGCTTTATTTACCGGCCTGATTTCTCCAGCAAGACTTACTTCTCCAAAAACAACTGTACTTATAGGCAGGGCTAAATCTGTTCTTGCAGAATAAATTGCCGCTGCCAGGGCCGCATCAATAGAACTTTCGTTTAATTTTACTCCGCCGGCTACGTTTACATAAATATCCTGGTCACTAAGACTAAGACCACAACGTTTTTCAATTACCGCTGCAATTCTTGCAACTCGGGCAGAATCAATTTTTTCGCTGTAGATTCTTGAAATAGAAGCCTTTGCCGGAATTGTTAATGCCTGGATTTCAACTAAAAATACCCGGCTTCCTTCAAATACCGGTGTGCAGGCAACTCCCGCCGGTTGGGATTGGCTTCTTTTTGTAAGAAAAAGGGTAGTTGGATCAATCACAGGCGAAAGTCCTTTTTCTGACATATTGAATATTCCCAGTTCATCAACAGAACCAAAGCGGTTTTTCTGGGCGTGTAAAAATCTTATGTCTTCATTATTTTTTTCAAAAGAAATAACGGTATCTACCATATGTTCCAGAGATTTTGGTCCTGCAATTGTACCTTCTTTAGTAACATGGGCGGTCATAATCAAAACCGAATCTCTTTCTTTTACCCAGGAAATAAATTCATTTGCACAATATTTAAGCTGATTCACAGTACCGGGAATTAAACCTGCTTCCACAGAATAAATTGTTTGAATTGAATCAATAATTGTTAACACTGGATTTAAAGAATCTAAGGCATCCAGACAATCTTCCAATCTGGAAGTGCATAAAAGTTCAATACCCGAGCAGTCTAATCCAAGTCTTTCGGCTCTTTCTTTAATTTGCCCGGGAGATTCTTCACCGCTTACATAAAGGACTTTTTTATCTTTTGCAAAAGTTTTGCAGGCGCTGGCAACCGTTTGTAAAAGTAGAGTGGATTTACCAATTCCCGGTTCCCCACCTAAAAGTATTGCAGATCTTTTTGTTGCACCGCCGCCTAATACTCTGTCAAACTCGGAAATCCCGGTTGTAAATCTTAAATTATCCTGGGCCTTTACACTTTCAAGTTTAATAGGCTTAGCTTTTTCTGCAAGTTCAGAACCTCTTCCTGCAGGTGTTAAAGCGTTCTTATCAATAATAATTTCTTCCAGAGAATTCCAGACTCCGCACTCTGGACAACGGCCCAGCCAGGTTGCCTGACTGTAACCACAATTGCTGCATTTGTATAAAATTGAACCGTTTTTCTTAGCCATACCCGCTCCTTTTTAAAAATAAAAAAAACTATTATAAAAAAAATATTGACAAGTGATAGTGCTTATATTATATTTAAACAAGCTTGTAAATAAGCTGATAAACTCTCTCCGATGTCCAGCAATGCTGGACGAACAGAGTTCCCTTCTAGTGTTACTGTCAGGGAACTCTGTTTTATTTTTAACGACAAAATTCCCAAACGGCAACTTTTTTTATGATTTTTTTTCAGATTATTGAGTAATTACAGTGTCTGCAGGAACTGATTTTGTAACCCAGGTATTTCCACCAATAATAGAATTTTTTCCAATTATAGTATCGCCACCTAAAATAGTAGCATTTGCGTAAATTGTTACATTATCTTCAATTGTAGGATGTCGTTTTTTATTCTGCAGATTTTTCTTTACGCTTAAGGCTCCTAAAGTAACTCCCTGGTAAATCTTAACGTTATTTCCAATAATACAGGTTTCTCCAATAACAATACCTGTTCCGTGGTCCATAAAGAAAGATTCTCCAATTGTTGCACCCGGGTGAATATCAATTCCAGTTTTTCCGTGAACGTGTTCACTCATAATTCTTGGAATTAAAGGAACTCCGCATTTAAACAAAAAGTGAGCAATTCTATGAACTAAAATAGCTTCAAGGCCTGGGTAAGACAAAATTATTTCTTCGTCACTTTTGGCTGCTGGATCACCTAAATTTCCTGCTTTTACATCAAGCGACATAAGTCTTCGAATTTCTGGAATTTCTTTAATCAAAACAATGGCAGTTTTTTCTGCAAGTTTAAAACAATGTTTATCCTGAATTTTTTCTTCAGGTTTAAACTGCTGTCCGGTGTAAATTAATGCTTTTTGAATTTCTCTTGTTAGTTGGGCAATAATACTATTTACTTTTAATCCAGTAATGTAGGGTAGATTAGTTGGAGTGATTTCTTCTGCATATTTAAAACCTGGGAAAATTAAAAATTCCAAATCTTGTAGAATCTTAACTACATTTTGTCGGTTTGGGAAATTTTCTTCATCACTTCTATTTATTAACCCATATTGATTATATGAGTCCAAAATATTGTTAACAAGGTCGTCTATATTCATTGTCTACCCCTTAAAATTATAGTATAAAAATAATATATTAAATATTGAAAACTGTTAATAAAATTTTCAAAAAACTTGGGTGAATTTATTGACTAAATCTCTATCTTTAATTATAGTCATAAAACGCACGTTTTCTATGATTTTTGTGTAGAGACTGCAAGCATGCCCCTGTAGCTCAGTTGGTAGAGCACCACATCGGTAATGTGGAGGTCTGCAGTTCGATTCTGCACATGGGCTTAGGAAACTTTTGAACTTTTGAGAAATTTAAACAGGAGTTAAAATATGGGTAGCAAAAAGAAGGGTTCGGTAGAAATTATTGCTTTACAGTGTACTGAATGCAAACGCAAGAATTATACTACTTACAAGAACCGTAAAAACATTACTGGTAAATTGGAAAAGATGAAGTATTGTCCATTCTGCCGTAAATCAGTAATGCATAAAGAAACAAAAGCAAAATAAGTTTTTGTTGTAAATACAGTTTGTTGTATTAAGATTTAATTAGATATTTAATTATCAGTTTTCTGGTAATTTTATATATAGGGCAGTAGTTCAGCTGGTAGAGCAGCGGTCTCCAAAACCGCCTGTCGTGGGTTCAAATCCTGCCTGCCCTGATTTTTTTTAAGTGAGAAGTGGATGGGGCTTTTAGGGTGCTGTTTGCTTCTCAAGTTCTTTATAGAGGGAAATTGAAAAATGAGTAAAGTAGGTCGTTATTTTAAGGAAAGTGCTGCAGAACTTAAGAGAGTTGTTTGGCCAACAAAAGAAGATGTTTTTGCATCAATTAAAGTTGTTGTTATTTCAACTATCGTTATTGCTGTTTTGCTTGGAGCTCTTGATTTAGGATTCACTTCTTTATTCCGCCTTTTAATGAAATAAACTCTTGTTTGTTTTTGTTAAGGTTGGTTTTGTTATTAGTATTTTTATTAAGGAAATAACGTATGTCTAAAAGCTGGTATATTCTTCAAACTTATACAGGTTTAGAAAATAAAGTAGAACGAGTTATAAAGAGCTTGTTGGATAAAAAAGAAATTGATCCAAATGTAGTTACTGATGTAAGAGTTCCATTGGAAGAAGTTGTAGAAGTAAAAGACGGTAAAAAGAAAAGCCGTATGAATAAATTCCTTCCAGGTTATGTTTTAATTGAAATGGACCTTCCTGAAATCGGTTGGAAAGATACTTGTTCAGCTCTTAGAAAAGTTCAGGGGTGTGGTGGTTTTGTTGGAACAGATCCAAACACTCGTCCTCGTCCTATCTCTAATGACGAAGCAAAAGCAATTTTACAGCGTTCAGGTGTAATTAAAGGTGAAAAAGCTGTACGTGTTCATCAGTCTTATAATGTTGGCGATAACGTTAAAGTTATTGACGGTCCATTTGCATCATTCTCAGGTACAGTTAAAGAAATTAACCTTGAAAAAGAAAAGTTAAGCGTAGAAGTTCAGATTTTTGGACGTTCTACTCCAGTAGAAGTTGGCTTCCTTCAGGTAGAAAAAGCATAACTTCAGTGATCTTTGCAAATTCAGGGATTTATGTCCCAAACATAAATCGTTAATCCTGTTTTTGGGAGAGGTGCAAGTCCGTTGGACATAGGCATCTCGTTAGTAAGATATCTATATGATACTTACACACCAATATTGGGAGAAAGAAAATGGCTACAAAAAAAGTTACTGCCGTTATCAAGTTACAGTGTCCAGCAGGAGCAGCAACACCAGCTCCTCCAATTGGACCAGCTCTTGGACCACACGGCGTTTCAGCTCCAAAATTTGTTCAGGAATTTAATGATAGAACAAAGACAATGGAACGTGGTCTCATCATTCCTGTTGTAATTACTGTTTACCAGGACAAATCTTACACATTTATTCTTAAGACTCCTCCAGCAGCTGTTCTTATCAGAAAAGCTTGCAAAATCGATAAGGGTTCAGGAAATCCTCTTCGTGACAAGGTTGCTACTTTGTCTAAGGCAGATCTTGAAGAAATCGCTAAAACAAAAATGCCAGATATCAATGCTAACGATATCGAAGCAGCAAAGAAAATCATTGCCGGTACTGCACGCAGTATGGGTGTAGAGGTGGAGCAGTAATATGAAACATGGAAAGAAATATAACGCCGCTGTTGCAAAATATGATCTTTCAAAGAAATATGATGTAGCTTCAGCTTGTAAAATGGTTCAGGATATGAAATTTGCTAAGTTCGATGAAACAATCGAAGCTCACTTAGTACTCCGTCTTGAAAAAAATGCTACTGTTCGTGATACATTGGTTTTCCCAAATCAGTTCCGTGGCGAAAAGAAAGTTCTTGTATTCTGTAAGGGCGACAAAGTAAAAGAAGCTTTAGACGCTGGTGCAGCTTACGCTGGTGAAGAATACATCGAAAAAGTTAAGGGTGGCTGGTTAGACTTTGATGTTGCAGTTGCTACTCCTGACATGATGAAAGATGTAGGACGTCTTGGTATGGTTCTTGGTCGTAAAGGTCTTATGCCTAACCCAAAAACTGGTACTGTAACTCCAGATGTTGCAAATGCTGTTGCAGAACTTAAAAAAGGTCGTACAGAATATCGTGCTGATAAAGCTGGTATCGTACATATCGCTGTTGGTAAATGTTCAATGGATGCTGATAAAGTTGTTGCTAACGTAAACACTCTTCTTTCTGAAGTTGGAAAGAAAAAGCCAGTTGGAGCTGCTAACTTTATTCAGTCAGTATCTGTAAGTTCATCTATGGGCCCAGGTGTATGGGTTGATTACAAGGAAGGCGAATAATGGCAGTTAGAGCAAAGAAAATTCAGCCTGCTAAGGCAGAAGCTATTGAAAACGCAAAAAAAGTTTTCGCTGATTACAGTGACTTCATTTTTGCTGACTACCGCGGATTGACTGTAGAACAGATTACAGCTCTTCGTGACAAACTTCGTGAAAAGAACGCTGTTCTTAAAGTTGTAAAAAACAACTTTGCACGTATCGCTTTCGAAGAAATGAAAGTTGAAAACGTTGCTGATTATCTTAAAGGCCCAACAGTTGTTGCAATGGCTAAAGAAGATTCAAACGAAGTTGCAAAAGTTCTTTTCGACTTTGCAAAAGATTCACCTGCACTTTCAGTAAAAGGTGCTTCTATTGCAAATGAAATCTATGATCAGGCTAAAATCGAAGCTTATTCAAAGGTTCCTGGAAAGAAACAGCTTTATGCTATGTTGATGTCTGCAATGAACGGTCCAGTTCAGAAACTTGCAGCTACATTACAGGCATACGCAGACAAAAAATCTGCAGAAGGTGCAAACTAGTTTTAGTTTGTATAAGTACTTAGGTACAAAAAAGTTCGGTTAGGCTTCATAGCTGTCGACTATCCGGACTAAATGCGGAATAGCTCAGTTGAGTAAAATACCGCAGCCACTCAAAGAGTGGAATAAATAATTTATTTATAGTGGAGAAGACAATATGGCAGCTCTCACAAATGATCAGATTCTTGATGCAATCGCATCTATGTCAGTTCTTGAAGTTTCAGAACTCGTAAAAGCAATGGAAGAAAAATTCGGCGTAACAGCAGCAGTAGCAGTGGCAGCAGGTCCTGCAGCAGCTGGTGCAGCTGGTGGTGCTGAAGAACAGACAGAATTCACAGTTACACTCGAATCATTCGATGCAGCTAAAAAAATCCCTGTTATCAAAGCAGTACGTGAAATCACAGGTCTCGGACTTGGTGAAGCTAAAGCTTTGGTTGAAGGTGCACC
>JAIKYZ010000113.1 GCA_024682655.1 Treponema sp. | reverse complement strand
AATACAATCGCCCTTTACAAGGACCGCTGGCTTTTTGTTTCCTGCCGTGGCAAAAATAATCCGGAAGATTACACAAAACGAAGTCTGGAAAATGGAAAAATCTACATAATCGACACTAAAACTATGAACCTGGAAAAGTCTTTTGAAGGCGGAAACCAACCTACCGGCCTGGACATTAGCACTGATGGTAAACTCCTTTGCTTTTCAAACTTCCAGGACGCCAACATAGAACTTTACAACATTGAGTAATAAAAGCATTATATATTGAAGAAACTAATCAAAATTGAGGTAAAAAATGATAAAGGTATACTGTTATTCAAAATGTTCAACCTGTAAAAAGGCTTTGGCCTGGCTGGATGCCCAGGGAATCAAATACCAATTACTGGATATTAAAAGCCAGCATCCCGATGAAGAAACACTTCGACAACTCCACAAAAAATCTGGACTTCCATTAAAAAGGTTTTTCAACACCAGTGGAATTCTCTACCGGGAGATGGAACTTTCCAAAAAGCTTCCAGACATGAACGAAGACCAGCAGTTTGCCCTGCTTGCCTCAGATGGCATGATGGTGAAACGACCTCTTTTAGTGACAGATAAGGCCGTTCTCCCAGGCTTTAGAGAAGCAGAGTGGATAGAGGCTCTCAAGTAAAAAGCACTATTTCAGACTCCAAGCCGGCTTTCATCATCTGAAAATCATCATCATTTATAAGGTGCTTTTCTAAATCTACATGACCGTCAATAAAAGCAACCCCTTCCGCCTCAAGCTTTTCACGCTGGGAATCAGGACCACCAAAGGAGAAACTTCCTGAACAAAAGCCCTTGGCATTTACCACCCGGTGACAGGGAGTAATTTTGTTGCTGGGATTTTTATGAAGGGCATTTCCCACATAACGACGTAAATTACAGTTACCGGCAAGTGCAGCAACCTGGGAATAAGTTGCAACCTTTCCAAGAGGAATCTGACGGACTGCGGCATAAATTATTTCAGCAAGATTTTTGCTTTGATTTGGACTTTGAACTTCCTTCATCCCCTATCATACATACTCATCGATAATGCTTAAAACTGGAGCAAGGTAAGTTGGACCAAAAAGATTAAGATGATTCAAAAGCTGGTAAAGATTGTAAAGGTCGCGGCGATTTTCGTAGCCAGGTTCAAGTGGATTTGCTTCCCGGTAGACCTGGTAAAATTGCTGGGGGAATCCTCCAAAAAGTTCAGTCATTGCTAAATCAACTTCGGCGTGCCCTATGTAAGCGGCAGGATCAATCAGCATGGCTTTGCCTTCTGGACCGCACATTACATTTCCGCTCCAAAGGTCTCCGTGTAAGAGACTTGGTTTTGCAGGTTCCAGCAAAAAATCCTCCAGATGATCCAGAAGCTTTGTAATTTTTTCCCTGTCTTCTGGTGTAAAATATGAATCCGCTGCCTTAAACTGGGGAGCAAGCCTGCAGTCACGGAAAAAGGAGATCCAGGAGTCTGCTTTAGAATTGTTCTGACTGCGAGAGCCTATGTAATTATTCTGAAAAAAGCCAAACTTTCCAGAAGCCTTGCCTTCATCATCATTCACAATTTTTTTTGTATCATACTGATGAAGAGCCGCAAGTTCCCGGGCAAAAGTTTCCCAATAATCAGCCTTGGGCTTAGCACTTTTTATAAATTTCAAAAGCAGAAAAGAATAGCCTATGTCTTCCCCATCATCTGTACCGGTACAAAGGATTTCTGGAGTTTTAATTGCGCCAGTAAATTCGATTGCAGAAAGGCCCGCAACCTCGGCTGTAAAAAAATCTGCATTGGCCTTTGCATTTGCCTTCATAAAAATATGGTCGCCGGTATTCAGCGTGAGCCCGTAAGCCTTGTTTATGTCACCGCCAGAAAGCCTGTCAGTCTGAGTAATTGCCACAGAATTTCCAAAAAGAGAAACCAGAGCCTGGGCAAGAGATGTGTGATGTGGAGGAAGTGTGATTTTCATAGGCTTATGTTAGCAAGATTTGGAAGAATGGTCGAGAGATTTTTTTTTCTCAAGCCTTAATCTGTTGTATAATGTGAGTATGTCAAACACAATAATCGTATATTATTCCCTTGAAGGAAATGTTGATTTTCTCTGCCGCGCTATGGCAAAGCAAAATGGGGCAGATTTATGCCGTCTTGAAACTGTAAAGGAATATCCTAAAAAAGGACTGATGAAGTTTCTGCACGGGGGCCGCGATGCCTCTTTCGGTTTTAAGCCGGAATTAAAAACAGAAGTCCCAGATCTTTCTAATTATTCCCGAGTAATTTTAGCCTGTCCAGTTTGGGCTGGAAAAATGGCCGCTCCTCTTGCCAGTTATATAGAAGCAAGTGATTTTACAGGCAAGGAAGTTTTTGCCATAGTCTCCAGTGGCGGTGGTTCTGCCGAAAAATGCCTGGCTCAGATTTCTTCATCTGTAGAGGCTAAGGGAAGTAAGTTAAAGGATTCTGTAACCTTTGTAAATCCTATAAAAAATGCGGAAGCTTCTCTGGAAAAGATTAAAGACTTCGCACAGAAAATTGGATAAGTTCCACGATGAACTATAAAAAAATCTTCAATACTCTACATCCCGACTTTTTCAAAAACCCGGAAATCTTAAATCTGCCGGATGACCATGTTTTTACAGAGTTGATTATGGATCTGCGCCAAAGCGATTGTACTAAAGTCCAACTCCCCTATCCCAGGGAAATCACTTTTGACTTTTACAAGGGTGATTTAGAAAAATTGCAGCAAGCCATAGCCCAGGTTGACCAAGACTGGTGCCAGTTTTTTGATAAGGAAAGTGAAGTTTTCTGCGCCTTTGAAGGAGACAAAATCGCCGCCTTCTGTGCCCTGGACCAAATGGGACTTGTTGACGGCCTTAAAATCGGCGGCCCCGGCTGTGTAGGAACCCTTCCCCAGTATCGCAAAAAAGGAATAGGTCTTGAACTGGTTCGCCGGGCAAGTGAAATCCTCCGCCAGCAGGGCTTTGACCTTTCCTGGATTCACTGGACCCATCTGGCAGATTGGTACGGTAAGCTTGGATATGAGGCTGTTTTGAAATGGAACTGCAAGGGTTTTTTGGAATAAAGATTAATCTTCCCTATATAAATCTTCTAGAGTTACAACTGTATATTCTTTTAGATTATCAATTTTTTTCTTTACACCGCTGGTAATTCCCGTTTTTGAAAAAATCATAAATGACTTATTCTTCTGGCTGATACACAGGGCCGAATCCTGAAGATTCTTTAATTCTTTTTCATCAAAAAGGCTTTCTTTATATTTACATTCACAAAGCAGGGCATTGTCCTGGTTAAAAGCGAGTAAATCAATTTCTTCCTGCTTTTTAAGAACCGGATTATTTCCCCACCAGCGGCCTAAATTCTCTGCATAAAAAGAAATTTTACCATTATAAAACTGCTCTTTCAGATAAGTCTGACAAATTGCCTGAAAACGAAATCCAATAAATGAATTCAGTTTTTCTTTCGTCAATTCCCTTTCAAAATACATTTCTGGAGATATTAATCCATTTAACATATTCTGATGCTTGTAGATAAAGGCAAAATAAAAAGCAAAATAATTATCACAGATTGAATACAAAGTATTTCTACTTTTTTCTTTTTCACCACAAGGAACATCTCTTTTTATAAATCCAAGATTAATAAGAACATTGATATATTTAGCAATTTTAGCTGCATCTTCACCGACCTTATCCTTAATCATATTAAAAGTTGAAGCTCCACCATTAATTGCAAGCAGGATACTTTTATAAAAATAAGTTTCTTTAAGTTCCATCCGTAAAAGAGTTTCAATTTCATTAAAAAGAAAACCAGTAGTTGATAAACAGTTTTTTATTATATTTTCCTTAATTGATTTTCTATCATCAAATAAGGAAAGATAAAGAGGAATACCTCCTAATACAGAATAGGCAATTAATGCATCGGTATTTGAATATTTTGGAAAAAAGGCACGGGCTTCCTTATAAGTAAAAGGTAAAAGCTTAAGCTCTGAAGTTTTTCTGCCGTATAGAGGCTTTGTGGAATTATCTATAATTTCTTCTATAACCGAAACTTCTGAACCGCATAAAATTAAAAAGATATTTTTATTTTTTAGAATCTTATCAATAGCATTTTGAAGTCCTGAATCGTATGCCGGATTTGAATTATATAGATAGGTAAATTCGTCAATAATTAAAACCAGTCTATCATTTATTTCTCTAGCCTTAATAAAGGAATAAATGTCATTCCAGCTAGAAAAAGAATTAAGGAAATCTCCTGCATTTAAGACTCTGTTTAATTCCTGGCAAAAGTTCTGAACGTTATTTTTTTCAGATCCCTTATCCGCGGTAAAGTAAACAGAATTATTTTGATGGAGTTTTGCAAAATGAGATAAAAGATAAGACTTTCCAACCCGCCTTCTACCATGAAGAATAAGCATTTCAAATTTGTCTGAATTATATAATGATTCAAGTAAGGCTATTTCTTTTTTGCGTCCTATAAACTGATATGCTTCCTTTGACATAATTTACTCCACAGTTATTTACTTTAGAGTAAATTATATATCAAAATCAGTAAAAATCAATACAAAGGTTGGCTGAATCTGGTAATTTCCTTTAATTTAAGGAGCTTTTGGACTAAAGCTTCAAAATTACAACTCAAATTACAACTTTCTGCATCTTGTTTTTTTCACTTACCGAAAGGATAATTAAAGCATTCAAAGGCAAGCCGGCTGCCTGAAAATCAATTTGGAGCTTTATATGATTATTGAATTTCTTTTATCTTTATTTTTACTCTGCCTAACTTCAAGTCTCTGCATTCTTACGAGCGGAGGTCTTATCTGGGAATTATTTGATTTTGCCTTGCTGCCTGGTCTTATCCTAATTCTTGGACTGATGATTTTTCTTTCCGGCTATGGAAAAGCTTTTGTCAGAATTTTTCTGCCTGCTAAAAAAATGAAAAATGCAGGATTAGCCGAACTTAAAAAAACTGAAGCTTCTTTAGACTACGCCTTTAAGGCTCTGTTTTTTATCTCTTTATTTTTAATGCTGATAAGTGGAATCTATTTTTATCTTAATTTTGATAACACTCAAACTCTAGGCGTAAACCTGGCTACAATCCTTTTATCATTCTATTACATGTCTTTTTTTGGAATGCTTTTTATCACTCTAAAAGCAAAAATCAAAAAGAATATAATCAATTTTATGGCAGAAGATGGCAGCAAGGAAAAGCCTGAGTCTATCAAGTCCTCAAAAAAACTACTGCCTGGCATTATAAAAATACTTCTAAGTCTCGCAATGATTGCAGTCCTTTATTTTTTGATTATTTATTTTAGTATAACAAATCTTACAGATCAGGAGCCTTTGAGTTTTTCTTATCTTCGCGATCTTCCGGGATTAATTTATATCTTTATTCCGACTTTCCTGCTGATGACAGTTTCAGGTAACTTCAAAAACTTTTTTAAGGCTCTGGGCTTTGTCTTAAAAAATCAAAAACTGACGGTTTCAGAAAAAGCTATATCGGTAAATGCAGTTTCTACTTTGCGCATTCTTATGCTTTTA
>JAIKYZ010000008.1 GCA_024682655.1 Treponema sp. | reverse complement strand
GCAGTTTACAAGTGCAGGCGGAAACTTTTATTTTGTTGAACTCAGCGCAGATTTAGATACACGCCTTAAAAGAAATCTCACTCCTCACCGCATGGAAAGAAAGGCATCAAAAAAAGACACCAAATGGAGCGAAGATAATCTATTAAAGGATTCGCAGCGACACAGATTAAATACAGAAGAAGGAGAAATCCTTTTTGAAAATCATCTTAAAATAGACAACACAAATCTTTCTCCAGATGAGGTCGCAGATATCGTAATCAAAAAATACAAGCTCAAAGCAAATCAGAAAGAAGAAAAAGAATATCGATATGGAGTGTGACATGCCTGAATTTAAGTTAAAGAAAATCTCCGCAGAAGATGGTCGTGATATCTATGACATGTTACAGACAATGCCAAAAGATGAAAATGGACTTATAAAGTATCCGCAAATTGAATTTACGTTTACAAAACAAAAATACATGTATTCTGCGGAAAAATGGAATGGTGGTTGGATAGGGATTTTACTGTATGATAAAAACTATAAATCGCACGGTAATGTAGAAATTCTGCATTCTGAAAAAGAGCTTGCAGACTTCCTAAAAAACTATCCGAAGACTGGCGTTATGTATTGTGATGACGAATCTAAAGATGAGGCAAAAAGAATCTGCGACTTATTTAACATTGAGTTTATTGACTCTTAATTATCTAATTTTATCATCAAGTGTACCGTGGAAAACCATCTTTCCATGATTTCACAAAAACAGGCTGTGCGAATAAAACAGAAGTTGTGGAAATGTTTGGTAAACTGTAATAAATCAAGAAAAAAATAATATAATGCGGCTTAGACTGTGCGTCTTAATAATAGGTTCAATTTCGAATTTTAAAAAGAAGTCTTTTTTGCTCCACAACCTTCAAGTTTCGCCGCCCTAAATTCCTTATTTTCTAACAAAAAAAAGATACCATTTAACTCAAATCTATATTAAAACATAAGGACAGTATTATTAAAAGTTTTATGAAGAAATCAAAAAAGTTCGAAAAAATTCGCATATTCCTCTCAAATTCATCTAGTAAAATCTATTTTGCAATATTTGTGGTTGGAAACCTGGCTTTGAAGATATTCTTGAAGGCATGCTTTTGGCAAACCCAGAAATTCCACCGGAGAATATAGTAATCCTTAACGATGCAAAACATTCTGATATTGAAGTAATTCAGGCTAATGAAAAGTTAAAGGCAATAAACTTCTTGCGTGGTGATTTTACTGATGAAGACAATCTCCTTAAAGCTCAGATAAAAACTGCTGACCGGGTTATGATTCTTGCTGATAAGTCTGAACAATTTTCAACTTTGGAAACAGACTCAAGAACTGTTCTTGCTGTAATCACTATAAAAAACTTAAATCCTCGTATCTACTGTGTAGCCGAAATTATCGATTCAAAATTCGAAAAACATCTGGACCTTGCCCGCTGTGATGAAATAATTATGGCTTCGGATTATGAACAGAATCTGCTTGTACAGGCTTCAAGTGGAAAGGGTATGAGTCATATTTTAAGAGCTTTAGCAGCCGAAAATGATGAACAGGGTCTTTTCCTTGAAGAAATTCCTTCAAAATTTGTAGGGCTTTCTTACCAGGAATATTCAGATTCCCTTGATAAAAATGATATTTTAATCGGGGTTCTGGAGAATACAGGAAATTTCTATAAACGACGTCAGGAAGCCCTGGCAGAAGCTCAAAAAAATCCTAACATGGAAAAAATCGTTGCCAACTTAAAGAAGATTAAAACTCTTCAAAGTAATATTCCTGTATTTAATCCACCAAAAGATTATGTAATTCAGGATAGTTCTAAGGCAATTTTTATTCACGGTAATGCTTCTAAATAAGAAGTGTTTAGACTTGAAAAAAAACAGGAAGCAATATGGAATCAAATGACGAATTAATAGAAAAACTTGTAAAACTGGAAATATTTTCTGATTTAAATCCTCAAAAGGAAGAACATAAACGTATTCTGGAAAAGGTTTGTCAGATTTTAGAGCCTGTAAAATTTAATGCCGGTCAGGTTATCATTCAGGAAGGTGATGTAGGTAATAGTCTTTACATTCTTTACGGTGGAAGAGTTCAGGCAAAAAAAATGACTCCAAATGATGACCAGTTTGCAGTTGCTAATCTTGATGCAGAACAAAATGTTTTCTTTGGAGAAGTAGCTCTTGTAGATAAAGATACTCGCTCGGCTTCAATTTATGCCCTGACAGATTGCCAGACTTTAAAACTTGAAGGAGATTCCTTTAAGGAACTCTGCGATTCAGAGCCTCTCCTGGGTTATTATGTAATGTATAGAATTTCCAGAAGAATTGCGGGAGCCTTGAGAAAATCAAACAAAGATATGATGCTTTTGTACAAGGCCCTCATTGATGAAGTTCACGGAGTTTAAGCACTCACAATTATTCTAATCAAAGGTAAAAGTGTCAAAATTACAGATAATTCCTTTTGATTCCGACAGAAATTCAAAGTAAATTGCTCTTTTTCCTATTAGACCGCTGGTTACTGGTGCTGTAAAAGTATTTTCTCCCTTTTTAACATTGCAGGAAGCGATAATTTTACCTTTGTAATCATCAACTCTAATATTTATTTTAAGCTTTTCCTTAGCATCAATTTTTCCAGTTAGTGATTTTGGGCTAAGACTTCCAAATTGCAGATAACGGAAGCCAACTGTAAGCCCGCTGCTAATATCAACGATTGGAGCGGAAACTTCATCAGATTCTTGGTAAACCGCTTTAATATAGGCTCCTCCCTGACCACCATTTGCTCCACCTTTTTCTCCACCAAAAATATGACAGGCATATCCGGCAGAAATTATTTTACGGGCATCAAGTCCATTTACATGAGCCCCTTGGGAAGTCATTTCTACAGGTTGGGAAGAAATTGGCTGTCCATCCTTGTAAGTAATCTTTCCAATAAAGATTTTTCCTTCTTTATCTTGAGCTACATCTACAGGTTCCAGCATTGCCTGACGTGAAAATTCATTAGTTCCAGTTTGACGGTGGTAAAAAACGTACCATTGACCTTCAATCTGAATAATTGACCCGTGATTATTTCCCCAGCGGTAGGTCATAGTCTTAGAACCATCTGGATTTGGCAAAAGTTCTCCACCGTTAAAACTGATATCTCCGCCCATTTTGTATCCACCCAAAGGAGAATCACTGTATTTGTAAGAAAGAAATCCGTTACATCCACCTTCTGGAACTCCGTATTCCGGACAAGCTCTATAATATCTTTTTGAGTAAATACAAACATACTTACCATTTACTTTGCGGGGAGAAGAGGCTTCAAAGAAAGCATCTTCTTCATCATACATTCCATCGTCCATAGCCCATTCTGCATTACAGTGTTTAATAATGTTTTCGTGGAAAGTTCCTTCTTTGATTGTTGCCATATCATCGTTTAATTCAGCACAGTATTGTTTACAAAAACCCCAGTAGGCATAAACTCGGCCATCATCATCAACAAGAACTCCAGGGTCAAAACCTAAATCGGTTTTAACAGGATTTGTAAAAGGACCTGCAGGATTTTTACTGCTGGCTACCATGACTCTGGAACCATGATCTTCTGCCGCATACATATAAAAAGTATCACCTTTTTGAACAACATCTGGGGCAAATAAAATTGATTTATCACTTGCCTCATAACATACTCCGTGACATTTCCAATTTGTAAGATCCTTTACCGGGGCCGACCAAACAACTTGATTTCGACCACAATATTCAGTCTTTTCTATATCGTGGGAGCCATAAACATAAACTCTTTTTTCGCCCTTGTATTCAAAAACTCTTGGTTCTCCATCTGGAACATGTTCCCACAAAGGCATATAGGGATTTGCACCTTTAATATATTCTTTCATAAAAATCTCCTGTGATAGTTAATAATTTTAACTTTTTTTATAGTTCATCTACAATATCTTTTTGTCCTTATTTCTTATTTTTTTGGGGGACCAGCTATTAATCTATTAAGACTTTGTTATGGTAACCTAACAAATAAAGTGATAAAATTATTAAGGATTTAAATTTAAACTAGTCTGATAAATTATATCTCGATTTTCATTTTATAGGAGCCTTTATATGAAAAAATACATTCCGCAGGAAATGGTAAAAATCAGTCGTTATCAGAACTTTTTTCCAACTTTATCAAAGGATTTACAAGCTGATATTTATTCCAGAATGACAGAACTTCTTGAAGAAGAAAAATATTATTGCGACAAGGGTAATTATGAGCATATGGCCCAGATTTTAACTTCGATTGCAATGTATGAATGTCTTCAAAACCATGGGAAAAGCGAAGAAGAAGCATATAAAATTGTGTCAGAAGAAATGTGGAAATTCTTAAATCCTTCAGAAATGCAAAAACTTTCTAAAAAAGGATTCTTTATGGCACTTATGAAAAAAGTAGTACCTCTTGGTTTTAGCAAAAAATCTGGGATTGGCTGGAGATATACCTGGCACAATGATACAGACCCAAAAGACGAATTTCATTTTGAATGTAATGAATGTATTTACGCAAAAATTCTTGGCAAACGCAATTTAATGAAGCTTGGTTCAATGTGCTGTCATGCTGATATCATAAATTACGGAGAACTTCATTATACCGACTTTATCAGAACCAAAACCCTGTGTCAGGGCGGCGACGAATGTGACTTTTATTTTGTAAGACACAAGACCGATGCCGGCGACGGTTGGGAAAGAAGTAAGAGTATTTAGAATTAATTGATAAAATAAAAAATCAAACTTAGGCCATTAAAAGTTTATTGCATAGTTCTTCAATTTCTTTTAATGACTGAGGTTTTCCCCAGACAAAGCCCTGTATAAAGTCGCAATTGTGTTCTTTTAGCAGGGCTATTTGTTTATCATTTTCTACACCTTCCGAAATTACTTCGCAGTTCATAATGTGGCCCATGTAAATTACAGAATCAATCATATCGCGCATTGTCTGGTTGGTTTCAATATCATCAATGAGGCTCTTGTCAATTTTAAGAAGATTTACAGGAAGTTTCATCAACTGGGCAATAGAAGTATAGCCTGTACCAAAATCATCCAGGGCAATTTGAACTCCAATCTCTTTGAGTTCAAGAATATTCTTGATAGTAGTTTTCATTGAATCGGCAAAGGAATATTCCGTAATTTCAATTTCAAGATTTTCTGCAGGAAAGGAAGTTTCCAGGAGCAAGGCTTTTACTTTTTCGGCAAAATTTTCGCTGCCAATATTTTTTGCAGAAACATTTATTGAAAGAATATAAGATTTGTTAATATTATCTAAAATTGTCTTAAATTCTTTCATTGCTCGTCTAAGAACGTAATCATCTATTTTCATAATAAGATTAGTTTTTTCTGCAGCTGGAATAAAATTCAAAGGACTTATAATATTTCCATCTGGTTTTCGGCAACGGATAAGGGTTTCAAAGCCTCTTAATTTTTTATTTGAAGTATAATACTGTGGTTGATATACCAGGTAAAAATAATCATTTTCAAGACTTTCGTGTATAAGTCTTTCGGCTCTCTTTTGTTCTTCTTCATCATTTTCCATTTTTTCATTAAAAACGGCTATTTTTTCATCATTTTCCTTATGGGCAGCTAAAAGGGCAGTTTCGGCATTTCTAAGAAGTTGTGATGCATTTGCTGTATTCTGGTACTTTTCATCAACAAAAATTATTCCACAGGCAAGGGAAACTGTAAATCTTTCTGTTTGTGTAGATACTGTATGAGGACATATAAAATCCTGAAGTCTTTTTTTAATTTCTTCGACTGAATCTGCTTTGTTAAAAAGAATTGCAAAGGTTGGTCCGGTTATTGTAAAAAGAATGTCATTATCTTCAAGAACTGGGCTTAATCTTTTGGCTATTTGTTTAAGAATATAATCTCCACCTGGCATTCCAAGAGTGTTGTTGATATGCTTAAAATCTTCAATTTCAATACAGGCAATTGCAAAATTTTTATTTGTTTTTAATCTTTCTGTTACTTTTGTTTCGTAACTACGTCTATTTTCAAGTCCGGTAACATAATCTGTTATACTGCTTATTGAGGCCTTTTTGTAGAAAGAATAGATAATAATTAAGATTATAAAAGAAACAACTGTACCAATGGCACCTGGCAGACTCGATAAAGAATTGTATTTAATTACAGGAATTATAGAAGAAATTAAAGAGTTTATAGATAAGAAGCCAGCAAAATATATTCCCACTTTGTAATTTGCAAAAACCATAAGGACACAGGTGATTGATTGTAGAGAAGATAAAATTCCTCTAAGAGAATTCGCTGAAATTACAAAAGAACCAATATTTATTTCCTGTGAAATGGAAAAGGAAAGTCTGATAATAACTGCAAAAGTCAAATTTAAAAGCACATAAAAAGCCAATAATATATTTCTTCTAGCTACATATTTCATAATTAACTCCTTCCTGAAAGCCTAATTTTATGCGAGCCATAATTTATTGTAAAGATTTAAGTCAATTTATAATAAAGAGTTATCCCAAATCTTATAGCCGTTTTTACCGTTTTGTTTTATATAATAAAGGGCCTGATCTGCATAGCGGAATAAATCATCGTAACTGCTTCCATTTTCAGGGTAGAGGGCAATTCCTATACTGCCACTTACTTCGATGGTATTTTTTTCATCAAAATATTTTTCCCTTAAAATAAGGCAGAGATTTTTTGCTTTTTCATTAACAAGTCTCAAGAAATTTTCTTTTCCCACATCTTTACTTACCCTCAGAAGAATACAAAATTCATCTCCTCCAAAACGACTGATATAATCTTTCTCTGAGAAAATTAAAGACAATTTCTTTGCCGCATCTTTTATGGCTTTATCTCCTGCAAGGTGTCCCAAATTATCATTTACCATCTTAAAATTGTCTAAATCCAGCATAAACATAGCACATAAGGATTCTTCTGCCTTTTCCTTGAGGAAAGTAGATACATATTCCTGCATTGCACTTTTATTTAAGAGACTGGTTAGAGCATCAACTTCGGCAATTGATTTAAGTTCCTGTTCATGCATGATCTGTGCATTAACATTATTAATACTTCCAATAAATTTTGCAGGGCTTCGGTCTTCACGGCGAATAAGGGTACCTGTTACTCGAATCCAGATGTATTCATTTGTAAAATTCTTATAACGGAATTCAGCAAGATAATCGCTGTTTTTACCTGTTATTGTATCCTGCATTAATTCCAGAACACTAATATCATCTTCATGCACCCGTTTAAAATATTCTGTTCTGGCTAAATCTGCCGAGATTGTTTTTTTATCAACTCCCAGCATAAAAATAGTATCCCCGGAAAATTCTATAGATTTCTTTTGTATATCATATTCAAAGATAAGGGATTGGTTTTGATGAGTAGCAATTGTAAGTCTTTCGTTATCTTTTTCCACGGTTGAATTTCTTCTTAAAATTGTAGCAAGGATGGTAATAAAAGCTCCCAAGGTTATTGCAAAAACAAGAAAGAGTTTAATTACAAGATTACTGAAGGAAAATCGCTGTTCCTGAATATAAGAATTTGGGATTACAGAAATAATATACCATCCGTTGATTCCTATTGGTTCATAGGCAAAAATGTTATTTTCGTTACCATTTTTATAAGTTATGAAGCCAGAATAGTCTCTTATAATGTCTTTTCGCATTTTGTCTATTTCTTCATTAACTTCTTCTGAATTAGTTTTCAGGTAATCGTAAATATTTACATTGTAAAGGGATTTGTTTTTATCACGGTTACTTAAAATGATGTTTCCGTCAGTTGTAATAATGTATATATAATTTTCACCAGAAAAGAGTGAAACAGAAAACTGCTTTTTTAGGGTTTTGTAGGGGAGAGTTCCAATAATCATTGCCTTAACTGTGTTATTTCTAATGATTGGATAGGAGAGTGTAAGTATTGGTTCAAGGCTTTCATCAAGTTCAATTTTATTACTTATCTGGGCTTTTGCATTTAAAAAGGTTTCTCTAAAAATAGTTTTTGTAGAATAGTTAGAAAGATTTTGTCCTGTAAAGTTTGTACAAACACCTTCTTTATTTACAATAGCAATTTTCTTAAAATCTCCAATTCCTTTTGTAGCGGTAATAACTTTTTTTAGTTCTTCTTCATCTTCCAGATTTACTTCTTCAAAATAACGGGCCTGGGCTTCAAGCATTGAAATTTGACTTTCAAATTGTTCCTGCAGATTTTCTTTATAGAGTTCTTGAATTTCATCTATACTTTTAAGAACTGTCGTTTGAAAAATTTTTGAAACATTTTTATGAAAAGAAATTACAGAGGCTGTTAGTGTAGATAGAATTAGATAAAGTAATATTGCAATAAGTATGATTTTTAGTTTTCTGGTAATTTTCATTGGCAAAATCCTCTCGATAAAAATTCAAGAAATATTATAATGCCAAAATTGTCTGAATGATATAAAAGTTATTTATAGGATAAAAAATTTACAAGACAAATTTCTAATGTTATTATAGAAAACTATGAGAAAATCAAGAAATTTTTTATTATTTTTACTAAGCTTATTGTCTTTGATCTCTATTACGGGATGTAAAAAAGGTCGCAAATTAGAAGCTAGAAGTGTAAGAGTTGCAATTCAACCTTCTGCTGCCTTTATACCTCTTTATATTGCCAGATATACAAAAAGTCTGGAAAATGTCCTTGCAGAAAAGAATGTTACTATAATCTGGCAGGATTTTGAAAGCGGACCTTCAATCAACGAATCTCTTTTTGCTGATTTATCGGATATAGGTTTAATTGGAGATGTACCAACAGTATTGGCTTTGGAAAAAAGTAATAGAATGAAAATGGTTGGAGTTCCTGCCCGGGGTCCTAATGCCTATGCTATGCTTGTAAGAAAAGATGATAATAGTATAAACAATATAAATGATTTAAAAGGTAAGAAAATTGCTACAGTTTTTGGCTCAACCGGTCATAATTTTTCAAAAAAATTACTTGAAAAAACTGGTATAGGTTTTGAAGGTGTAGAATTTTGTAATATTTCCGCCGGAGATGCAGAATATGCTCTGGCGTCAAAATCTGTTGATGCAGTTGTTATCTGGGAGCCAAATATTACCCGCTTGGTTGATAAAGGTCTTGTTAAAATTCTAGCCCAGGGAGAAGATATCAATCTGAGGGGAACAAATGGTTTTGTTGTCCGGGAAGAATATCTTGCTCAGAATAAAGATATTATTTCTATGATTTTGAAAGAATATGAAAATTCAGCAGGGCAGATAGAAACTATTAATCAAGAATATCAAGCAAAACTTGCCCAGGCCTTAAACGTCAGCCCTCAGGAAATTTTATCAATTGCTCAAAAATATGATTATTCAGTTGCAATTACTCAAGAGGATAAGGCTTCTTTACAGGATACAATATCCTTTCTTGTAACAATAAATAATCTTACAAGCCAATATCAAATTGATTCCTGTATCGATAACTCTTGCTACGAAGAATGATTTTATCTTTTTATTTTCATTTCTTGGTCTTGAGATAGATAGGATATTACCATTATAATTATAATAGAAGATATTTTTTAGGAGTTCTTGAAGGTGTCTGAATTTACAAGAATTATTAGTGTTTCATTTCTTTGTTTTTTATCTTTTTTCTGTTTCCAGGTAGGAATCTTTTTGGGGTCAGGTCATAAGTTCAATAGGAATGGCCGCAGAACTTTAATTCTTATTGAAGTATTTACCGGCTTTTTACTGCTTTCAGATGCTCTTGCATATTTTTATCGTGGAAATATAAGTATGATTGGCTATTACATGGTTCGTTTTAGCAATCTTTCTGTTTTTATTTGTAATTATCTTATTGCATTTTTCTTTTGTTTTTATTCCTGTGAATTTATTAAACAGGCCCGATTAAATTTTTCAATTCTTATACATCCAAAAAAAGCCATTAAAAGTGGAATTCCTGTACAGCTTTTTATTGTTTTCTTTTTCTGTTTTGTAGGAATCTGTCTTGTAATTATCAGTCAGTTTACAAATCTCTTTTATTATTTTGATGAAAATAATCTTTACCACAGAAATCCTCTTTATCCTTTGAGTATAGCCTTAGGCCTTTTACCTGGTTTAATTACCTTTACAATGCTTGTTCAAAATAGAAAAAAATTGGCTTCTAATGTATTTGTTACTCTTATAATTTATTTCTTCCTTCCTTTAATTGGAACTTTCCTGATTTTATTTATTTACGGATTTTCTTGGATTAATATTTCTTTAGGACTTGGTGCCTTACATCTCTTTTACTCTTCTATAAAATTAATGGAGTTAGAGTTTTATTCTGGCGCAAAATCTGGTTCAATTATAAGTCCTGTTTATAAAAAAGATGGCGAAAAAGCTGAAACTAGTGAGACAAAAAAAAGAATTGTAAGAAATCACTTCTGGCAGACTCTTTCAATCAGTGTAGGTGGAATCTTAATCGTTCTTGTAATTATTTCTATTACAGGTATTTCACTTCCAGAAAAAACTCTTAAAATTGATAATCCATATTCAGAAAATAATATTTCCAAAGCGGTTTGTGTTACTTTTGAGCGTAATGCAGAAAAACAATGGGTAGATGGTGCAGATCCTGATAGAACTGGAGCTCAGTATGACGGTGTAATTTACAACAATATGAAAAGTACAATTATTACAGACTGGTATTTTTCTATTGAACTTCCTGAAAATTGTTCCATTGATCCAGGACCTTGGAATGGAACTTTTACTCTTGCGGATGGAAAATTAAATGTACAAAAACCACATGAAGGAGATAAAGAAAATCTTCACGGGGTAGATTTTTATAAAATAACTCCCTTAAAGACTCTTGGATTTGGTTGTATTATGTATAGCCCACATGATTTTCAGCCACTTTCACAAAAAATTGTATTTACCTATTCAAGTATATTAAAACCACTTTCTAATCTTCTTTTTGATATTTTCCTTGCAATTCTTGTTATCCTTTTTGTAATTTCAATGACAATTACAATGTTCGAAGGAAAACTTATTCGTGTTGAAGAAGAAAATAAAAAACTTGAAGCTACTGTAAAAGAAAGAACTAAAGAACTCGAAAGTGAAAAAAATCGTTCTGAAAGTCTGCTTTTGAACATTCTTCCAAAAGAAATTGCAAAAGAACTTTCTGCTCATCCAGATTCTACAATCGCTAAAGAATATCCAAATGTTACAGTTTTATTTACAGATATAGTTGGCTTTACAAAAATCAGCGGCGAAATGAGTGCTGAAGAAGTTGTAACAATGTTGAATAAAATGTTCTCTATGTTTGATGAAAGAGCTCAACGCGAAGGAATTGAAAAAATCAAAACTATTGGAGATGCCTATATGGCTGCAGCCGGTCTTACTCAAGATGAAAATAATGACGGTGCTGCAAAAATGATTCGTTTTGCTCGTGGACTTTTAGATGATGTAAGAAAATTTAATGAAAATTCTAACATTAAACTTTTAATCCGACTTGGAATAAATTCAGGACCTCTTGTTGCCGGTGTAATCGGAAAAACAAAGTTTATTTATGATATTTGGGGCGATACAGTAAACGTTGCCAGCCGTATGGAAAGTACAGGCCTTCCAATGAAGATTCATGTAACCGAAACAACAAAAGCCCAGACTTTAAATCTTTTCCAATACAGCGAAAATACAGAAATCGATGTAAAGGGAAAAGGTATGATGAAAACTTACTTTTTGTAAGGCTTAGAATCACTAAAAACTATTTTTTACAATGTATTAAGACTCATTCTTGTGCTATACTAAGGCCTAAATTATTTTATTTCCAGATTTTATATTTCTGGATAAGGACTTTAATATGGCAGAAGAATTACTTGCTTTTTCATCAGATTATATGGAAGGGGCTCACCCAAATATTTTAACTAGATTAAACGAAACTAATATGCTTCACACTGCAGGTTATGGAAGCGATGAATTTTCTGAATCTGCCAGAAATCTTATAAGAAAGGCCTGTGCCTGTCCTAAGGCTCAGGTTCAATTTTTAATTGGCGGTACTCAAACCAATGCCTTTGCAATCGACTGTCTTTTGAAAAACTGGCAGGGGGTAATTGCCGCAGATACCGGCCATGTTGCAGTTCACGAAGCTGGGGCAATTGAATACACTGGCCATAAAGTTCTTCCAATCAAAAGTCAGAATGGAAAAATTACAGCCCAGGGATTAGAAAAATATATTTCTGATTTTTATGATGATGCAAACTGGGAACACATGGTTGAACCTGGCATGGTTTATATTTCCCAGCCAAGTGAATTAGGAACTCTTTATTCTCTTAAAGAACTTTCTGACATTTCTAAAATCTGTCGTAAAAGAAAAATCCCACTTTATCTTGATGGGGCCCGTCTTGCTTATGCCCTTGGTTCAAAAGAAAATGACCTAAGTCTGAAAGATTTAGCAAAATTAACAGATGTTTTTTATATTGGCGGAACTAAATGTGGAACTCTTTTTGGCGAAGCTCTTGTTATTCCAAATCCAGATTTTATTCCTCACTTAATTACACAAATTAAACAACATGGGGCACTTTTAGCAAAGGGAAGAATTACCGGTATTCAGTTTGAAGAATTATTTAAGTCTGATTTATATTTTCAGCTGGGAAAAGAAGCGGTTTCTTATGCAGATAAAATCAGACAGGCCCTGATTCAAGCAGGATATAAACTTTATTTTGAAAATCCTACTAATCAAGTCTTTTTTATCATTCCAAATGAAAAACTTAAAGCTTTAGGTAAAAAGGTTATGTATGGTTTTTGGGAAAAATATGACGAAAATCACACCGTAATAAGATTTGCAACTTCCTGGGCTACTAAAAAAGAAGATCTTGATTCTTTGATTGAGGTGATTAAGACAATTTAGTATTTTTTTATTTTTTGTCGATAATAATTATATGTATTCAGATTTACTTTTTAATTTAACACAGTTGATTGAGGACTCAGATTTAGATTCAGTTTCCCAGGTTTTAGCTCAGATGGCTTCAAATAAGGCTTTTTTTGCTCTTGATTCTGGAATTAAGGCTGATGATATCTGGCATAGGGTTCAAACTTTTCAGGAATGTCTTGATTTAATTGAAGATTCTGATTTAAAGAAAAATGCCAGCCAGATGATTTATTTTTCTGCCGGAATTATGCCCGATCTTGAATCTGTAGAAAATCGTTATGAATACATAGAAAATCTTGAAGATAGCATTAATGAATTTAAAGATTCTGACAGTGAATTTGCAAATCGTTTAATTGCCATTGGCCCTTGTGGTATTGATCATGACTGGGAATCTTTGGAATACGAAGGCCGCCAGCATGATTATTTTGATTATAAAACAGTTTCGGACGAAAGAGATTTGTTTGCTCTTCAGATGGCTCTTGCAAAAAAATTAAATATGCCTGTAATTGTTCATTCTCGCAAGGGTTTTAATGAAACTTCTGATGTATTAAAAGCAATCCAGTGGAATAGGGGGGTAATTCACGGTTATTCTTACAGTAAATCTGAACTGGACTTTTTCCTTGATTTAGGCTGGTATATTTCTTTTAGCGGGGCCGTAACATATTCAGGAAAAAAAGCCGCTGCTGATATGGCCGAAATTATTGATTATGTTCCAAAAGACAGAATATTAATTGAATCGGATTCCCCTTACTACGCTCCAGTTCCTTTCAAAAATACAATAAACACCCCTGCAAATATGAAATATATTTACGAGTATGTTTCTTCAAAAAAAGGAATTCCTTCTTCAAAACTTGGAAATCAGATTGATGATAATTTTAAGAAACTTTTCTTGTAAAAACTAAATTGCCTGTACAATCGCGTAAACACAGTCACCGGCTCTTTCAATTTTACGAACCATATCAATGTATTGAAGTTCAGAGCGAACATCGGCTCCATTTTCAATTCTATCTCTGGAAGCTCGTTTTAACTGATGTTTCTTAAGGTCAATTTTATTTTCCAGGGCTTCACCGTGAGTTTTCTGTTCATCGTTAATTCCCAGTGCAAAATAGGTACAAACTTCTTCAAAGAATATTCGAACTGACTCTGTGTATTCAGAAATCTCTTTAATTCTATTTAGGTCTACAGTTTTGTTTTCTACATATTTTTTAAGGGTATGCATTAAAGAACAAGATTCATCACTTAAACTTTCAATACAATCTGTAATGTGAATAAGATTTCCAAAGGTATTTCTGTCTTTTTTATTTGCGGTTGGAAGTCGCTGACAATGCTGTAAAAAGTGGGTAATTGCATCATTCATTTCATCAATATATTCTTCCAGATGATTTACTTTTTCACATTCTTCCTGGGCAATATTATTGTTTGTGATTGTATTGCAGATTGAATCCAGCATTTCCATATCTTTAGAAGCCATTTTAGTAATTTCTTTTTGGATCTGGAAAAGGTATAAGTCTGCACTTACGTGACTTGAAGGAAGGATAGTTGGTAATTTGTAGTGCTGGTCTTTTTCTTTAGGTGATTCTTTAATTATATGTCTTGCAAGATTTGCAATCTGATTTACAAAAGGAATAAAGATTAAACTTGTACATACATTAAAAACTGTGTGAAGCATAGCAATGTGGGTTGTAATATCTGCTTCCGGTTTTCCTGGTACAATAAAATCAATAAGGTTTAAGAAAGTTCTAAAAAGGACAAGGGCAAGTAAAGTTCCCATTACATTAAATCCAACATGAACCAGAGCCGTTCTTTTTGCATTTGTTGTTGCTCCAAAAGCGGACATTACGGCATCAATTGTAGAACCTATATTTGAACCAAGAACTATCGCTGCGCTTAATTCCCAGCTTAAAGAACCATTAGCCGCCATAGTTAGAACAATTGCTGTCATGGCTGATGAAGAGTGGATTAGGGCAGTTATAAAGGCTCCAATTAAAACTCCAAGAAGTATTCCCCAAATTCCCAGGTTTGAAATCCCCAGGAAGATTTTCTGGGCTGCAGGAGCAAAGGATAGACTTTCTTTTAATAATCCCAATCCCATAAAAAGCAGGGCAAAACCCATAAAGGAATCGGCAAAGTTATGAATTCTTAATTTTTTAAGGTGTTTTACAATAAAACCAAAGCCAAAAAGTGGAATGGCCGCAGCAGAAATGCTAAAAGAAAAGCCAAAAAGAGAAACTATCCAGGCAGTTACGGTAGTTCCAATGTTTGCACCAAAAATAACTCCGATTGCCTGTTCAAGGGTTAGAATCTCGGCATTTACAAAACTGACTACCATTACAGTAGTAGCTCCAGAAGATTGAATTATGGCTGTAACTCCAATTCCTGTCAGAACTGCCTTAAAACGATTTCCGGTAATTTTTGCCAGTAACTTTTGAAGTCCACTTCCGGCTCCCTTTTGTATACCGTTAGAAAGCATATTCATCCCAAAAAGTAAGAGGGAAAGGGATCCAATAAAAGATAACGCCTTGCCAATCAGATTAAAAAACATAGCCCAAGTATGCCTTAAATCTCAATAAAATGATATTTGCTTTTGTAAAATTTAAGTAAAATTTATATTTAAAAAAAAGGGGATGTCCAATAAGATTTGGCACTGTGGTCATTGAGCTTGTCGAAATGACCATTTACACTATATGTGGTGGTTTCGACAAGCTCAACCACCGCATTATTTACTTATTGGACATCCCCTAAAAACTAATATAACTTAAAAGGAGTTTAAATGTTTTTTTTATTTAACACTTAGTTTATAAGTGAAATAAGCTGTAAAATTAACATTACCAATACAACTGCCAGTATTATGATTTTCTTGTATTCCATTTTTTAAATTATAAGTTTCAAAAAGCACAGAATCAGCACATAAAAGCTATAAAAATCAGCACGAAATCAGCACAAATGTAAAAACTTTGATGATATTTAATAAAAAATATGGCATTATTAAATAAATTAATAAAAGTATATGGATTTTAAAGTCTATGAATAAAAAGTCACTTAAGGCAAAATATAAAGAACGCTATTATATTTCGCAGCTTGATTTGGCCGACTCAGCCGAAACAAACAGAATTCATGTTTTAATAATCAGTCCAATATTATTTATTTTTGGCCTTGCAGATATTCTGGCAGTAATTTTTTTGCATCACGATAATTTGCAAAATCAGATAATTTCCCTGATCTATTTTGGCATTTTTACCATCGTAAGTTTATATTCCTTTATTTATTCCCGGAAAATTAAAAATATTGAAAGGAATAGGGCATATATTTGGAAGACAATCCCTGTTTATATGATTATTCACACTATGATTGGGGCCTCTCTCTACAATTTTTATATTCTTGGCCAGCCCTTTAATGGATTTGTAAGTTATACACTCACCGGATTTATTTCACTTTCCGTTTTTACTTTTTCGCCAATTCCCTTTATTATTGGACTTTCAATTGGAATGGCTTTTTTAGGCCCCGGTATTTATGATAATTTTGGTCTTACAGGTTTAGCAGATGCTCTTTTAACTCAATTTGTAATGATTTGTATTTCCTTTTACAAAAGAAAAGTAGAAAAGAAGCAGGTTTTATTTCTTAAAAAACAGAAGAATAATCTGGAGGCTAAGACTTTTGGAAATTTCACCCTGATTTTTGAAAATAAAGTAGTAAGATTTTCTAGAACAAAGTCAAATGAACTTTTGGGCTATCTGATTTATAAAAACGGCAGTTCTGTAAATTCTAAACAGTTGATTTCAATTCTCTGGGGCGAAAGGGCAGATTCATCTCGCTATGGAAGCAGTCTTCGCAATCTAATTGTTGATATAAAGCATACCCTCAATCAATTAGAAATTCAGAATTTTTTTATTACCGAATACAACAATTTTAGAATTAATCCGGAAGTAATAAAATGTGATTATTATGATTTTCTGGCAGGAGATAAAAGGGCCCTGGATAACTTTGGCGGAGAATTTATGAGTCAGTTTTCCTGGGCCGAAGAGGTTGCCGCTTTTCTTGAACAAAAAGCCCTTAAAAAGTAGTTTTATTCCTTATTAAAAGTGATTACAAATTCAGAACCTTTTCCCATCTGAGAATTCACTTTGATATTAGCATTGTGATATTTTGCGGCGTGTTTTACAATCGAAAGTCCAAGTCCTGTACCACCGTTTTCTTTAGAACGACTTTTGTCTACCCGATAGAATCGTTCAAAAATTCTCTCTTTTTCTTTATCTTCAATTCCAATACCTGAATCTTCAACAGAAATCCTAACTGATGAGGCTTTTTTGTCGACAGAATCTTCTTCCTGGCTTTCAATTGTTACCTTTACAAAGCCATTTTCCTTATTATATTTTATAGCATTGTCTACTAAATTATACAGCATTTCGTAAATTACAGATCTTACACCCCAAATATAGCCCTGATCTCCGTAAAGATTTAGGGTAATAGACTTTTGTTTAGCTGCGGCAGTTAGAACTTCAAAGACTTCCTTTACGATTTCCCTCAAACTTAATTTTTCTTTTTCCTGGCAAATTGATTTTTCGTCCAGTTTACTAACTTTAATAATGTCATTTACCAGATTTATTAATCTCTGGCTTTCTTCATAAATTGTATTGGCAAAATCTTTTGTGGTGTTTTCATCAAGTCCGCCATTTTTTAAGATTTCTGCAAAGCCGCTTATACTTGTGAGTGGGGTTTTAAGTTCATGACTTACATTTGCAGTAAACTGTTTTCTTAATTCTTCTCTCTGGCTTTTTTCAAAATTTTCTTCGGAAATTCTTTTTGTAAAAGGCTTTAATTCATCGTAAATATCAGCATTCTGAGGATTTTCTAAATCAATTTTATTCAAAGGTTCAATAATCTTTTTTGAAGTAAAACTTGCTACTAAAGCAGAGATTATAATTGCAATAATCAGCATTAAAAGCAGGGCCTGACTCATTCCTAAAATTAAAACTCCAACTGTATGCTGGTCACAGGAGATTCTAAGAACGTCACCACTTTCAAGTTGTTTTGCATAATAAAGAGTTTTTTTCATCATTGTTTCAGAAAATCGGGAAGAGGTGTAATTTCCGTAAGACAAGGCGCCCAGAAATTCTGTACGAGTTCCGTGGTTTTCCAAAGTAGAAGGATCAACAAAATTATCAAAATATACAATTCCATTTTTGTGGATTAAAGTGATTCGATTTTTTGTATTGAAATTTGAAAGCTGGGAAAGGTTATTTTTTAATACATAATCTTCAAGAAAAAGGCTTTCTGTTTCCAGTTCGCTGTAAATCTGCTCTTCAAAATAATTATAGAGATTTGAGATGAATAAAAGGGCACAGATAAAATAAATCAAAGCCCCCATCAAAAAAGTACTTAGAAAAATTCTAAAAGTTAATGACTTACTTCTTATACGCATTTATATCCCACTCCTCTTACAGTTTCTATTATCTCTCCCTTATCATCACCAATTTTCTGGCGAAGAGTTCTAACATGAACATCAACAGTACGACTTTCTATGTCAGCATCAATTTTCCAGATCAGGTCCAGTAATTCTTCTCTTGTGAGTACATTTCCCCGGTTTTTAATCAAAAGGGTAAGTAAATCAAATTCTTTTAAGGTTAGAATTACTTCTTTTTTATTAACAAAAACCCGGTGTTCTCTGGTATCAACTTTAATATTGTTAATTTCATATACACTTTCTGTATTTTTATCTTTCCTGGTTTTTTCGTATCGGCGCAGAACTGCTTTAATTCTTGAAAGCAGGGCCATCATTCCAAAGGGTTTAGTGACATAATCATCAGCCCCGCTATCAAGTCCGGTAACTACATCAAATTCGGTATCTTTTGCGGTCAGCATTATTACAGGAATTGAAGAATTTTCTTTGTCATTTTTGATTTTTTTAAGAATAGAGATTCCGTCTTCTTCCGGTAGCATTATGTCCAGAAGAATAAGGTCTGGTTTTGACTCTTTTAATGCCTTCCAAAAGTCTGAAGGAAGAGCAAATTCTTTACTTTCAAAGCCCTGACTGTTCAAGGTGTAGTGAATTAATTTTCTGATGGCATCATCATCTTCTAGAATATAAATCATAATTTCCTCTGTCCGTCTTAATTTCTATCAATTATATTTATAACTCTTTAATTGAAATTTTTATATGATTTTTTCTCTTCTTCAAGTTAATTCTATGTAAAATGTATGCCACTTTGGATTTTTATATTATATTAAAACTATGAATCTGGAAGAATTAAATAAAGAACAAAGGGAAGCTGTAACCACTAGTGAAGGTTTTGTCAGGGTAATAGCGGGTGCAGGATCTGGAAAAACAAGGGCTTTAACCTATCGTTTTGCCTATCTGGTAAATGAAATTGGGGTTTTGCCGTCAAATATTCTCTGTGTAACTTTTACAAATAAGGCCGCCGCCGAAATGCGTAACAGAATACGTAAATTAACCGGCGATAATGATACGGGCTATATTTCCACTTTCCACGGCTTTTGTCTTTCGGTCTTACAGGAAGATTCAAATGCCATTCAATATCCTAAGAGTTTTTTAGTTCTTGATAATTCTGATATAGATTCCATGCTGCAAATTATTTATGAAGAAAGGGGCCTTACCCTAAGGCAGATGACTTTTTCCAAGGCCCGGGATTTAATCGAAAATCTAAAACTCTTTATTCATCCTGATTATTATCTTGATATGATTAATATGGATCTGGAACTTTTACATCAAAAGTACCTTGCTTCAAAATCTGTTGAAGATATTATTTTTTACGGTTACTTGTATCAGGAAAAAAAGTGTTTTGGTCTTGATTACAATGATTTACTTAAATTTGTTCTTTATATCTTTCAAAAAGATGCAGAAATTCGTCAAAAGTGGCAGGAAAGACTTGAATATATCATGATTGATGAATTTCAGGACATAGATTTTATTCAATATGAACTTATGAAAGTCCTTTGCGATTATCATAAAAATCTTTTTATTGTAGGGGATCCGGACCAGACAATTTATTCCTGGAGAGGTGCCGATGCCCGCTATCTCATAAATTTTGATAAAAATTTTCCAAATGTAAAAACAATAATGCTTATGCAAAATTATCGTTCTTTGCCTGGAATTATTGATTTATCAAATTCCCTTATTTCTAAAAATAAAAATCGTATAGAAAAAAATCTAATTGCCACCAGAAAAAATCAAAGTCAGGATTTAGTCCGCCCAATTTATTTTCATGCCCAGACAGCTCAGGAAGAAGCGGAATTTATTGCAGATAAAGTTATTGAATATGAAAAAGCTGGCTTTTCGCCCCATGATATGGTTATTTTGTACAGGGCTCATTATCTTTCCCGAACAATTGAAGAAGTTTTCCAAAAAAAGAAGATTGAATATACTTTATTTTCCGGCATTCCATTTTTTGAACGAAAAGAAATTAAAGATTCCCTGTCCTATCTTAGAATGATAGCCTACAAAGATGATTTATCTTTTTTACGCATTGTAAACAGTCCCAAAAGAAACATTGGCGAAAGAAGAATTAAATTTTTAAAAGAATATGTTGAAAATAATGGGGGAAGTCTTTATCAGGCCCTTAAATTAAATCTGGAAGACCAAATATTTCAGAATACAAAGGCAAAAGCTTTTGTAGATTTAATCGAAAATTATTCAAAAAGCTATGAAAATATGCAGGTTTCGGAACTTTTTAGCTTTGTAATGAACGAAAGTTCCTATGAATATGCTTTAAGAACCGAAGGAAGTCAGGAAAGACTTGATAATCTTGCCGAATTAAAACAGTCAATTTACGAATATGAAGTTTCCTGCGGAGAAGAATGTAATCTTGAGAATTATTTATCTCATGCGGCTCTTTATACAAATTCAGATTTAGACAGCCCAAAAGATAAAATTCGTTTGATGACAGTACATTCTGCAAAGGGACTGGAATTTCCAATAGTTTTTATTGTAGGACTGAACGAAAATATATTCCCCAGCAAAAAAGTAGATTCAATTCAGGCAATGGAAGAAGAACGCAGACTGGCTTTTGTTGCAAGTAGCAGGGCTAAAAATGCCCTTTATTTAACAGATGCACAGGGAGATTTTAAGGGGTCTGCAAATAGATATCCTTCCAGATTTATTTTTGACGTGGACAAAAAATATTTGGATTATCTTGTTGAAATACCAGAAGAACTTTATAAAAGGACAAAGAATTATATAGAATCAAAGGCCGATTTTCTTGGGAAAATAGAAAACCTGTCGGGACTTAAAATAGGCGACAGAGTGGGGCATGAAATCTTAGGAAAGGGTAGAATATCTCAAATTGATTCTGCAAAACATGTATACACAGTTATTTTTGATAATATCCCAACTCCTAGAAAAATGTCTTTTAAGGCTCCCCTTAAAAAATTTGACGAATAATATTTCGCCCCAGATTTTTCTAGGAATTCATTATTTTTGCTCTTTCTATGAATTTTCTGAGATCTTCTAAAGCCTTTGGAAGTCTTTCATCCTTTTCGGGGTCTAAAATAAAGGGTAATTCAAGATATTCAAATACATCGCTGTCAGTTAAATCTACATTGATTTTATCTCCGGCAGGATAGGCTTCGAATTCTATGCCGCTTCCCCTAAATTCCTTAAAAATCAATTTAAGCATTGGAAGGGCAAGGTCATTCATTTTATCTTCTGTGGCTTCTTCTATTTCCCAGATTTTAGAAAGAACTTTTTTGTCAGAAATTGGGGCCAATAAATCAAAGGCTCCTGTACCAATTTCCTCCAGACTTTCTGGAATGTTGATTTTTGCAAGTCGTGAACAGCCTTCAAAAGCCGCATAACCAATTCTCTTTACTTTTTCGCCAAGGTTTATTTCTCTTAGGCTTTCGCAATTGGAAAAAGCATAATCATCAATATTTTCAAGTTCTGGGTTTGTTACCAGGTTTTTTACATAAGTATTTCCCATAAAGGCTTTTTTACCAATGGTAATTACTCCTTCTGGAATTACAACATCAAAACTTGTACCCTTGTATGCCTCTAAAAGGCCATCTTTAATTACAAAATTCTCATTCATAGTTTAAACAATATATTTAGATTATCGGCAGATGTCATTATTTTCTGTCATGCTTTTTTTGAATTGACATAAAATTAAGGCTTTTGTAGAATTTCTGTAAACTAAAAATATTTAAGGAGTTTTTATGAATCCTATTGAAAAAGTTCCAGTCTCTAATGTGGTTGCAATTATTTTAACTTTAATTATGGGGATTGCCATTCCTGTCCTTTCTTTTATTTTCTGTCGCAAAAAATTAAATGGAAAGACAAAATCTTTCTTTGTTGGAGCTGGGGTATTTTTCCTTTTTGCTTTAATTCTGGAGCAAGTTGCCAAACTTCCTTTTTATTTAAATGAAAATCTTTTGAACTTTATTAATCAAAATCTTATTATTTCCTGTCTTTTTGCTGCTCTCTATGCCGGAATTTTTGAAGAATTTGGAAGATTTATTGCATTTAAAAGCCTTTTAAGAAAAGATCTTGAAGATGACAGACAAGCTTTTATGTATGGAGCAGGGCACGCAGGCATGGAAATTATTGCCATTCTTGTAATTTCTATGATTTCCAATCTTTATTACTGTATTGTAATTAACTCTGGAAATCTTCCCTCTTTAATACAAAAAAGTGGAAGTGCAACTGCAGGGGCACTTCAATTAATCCAAAGTCAGTTGATTAATACAAAATCCTATGTTTTTTATTTAAGCATTATTGAAAGATTATCTGCTTTTCTATCTCATATTGCATTTTCTCTTATAGTTTTCTTTGCCAGTAAAAATAAAAAGAATTGGTTTTATCTTCCAATCGCAATTATTCTTCACGCAGGATTAGATTTTATTTCTGGACTATTATCTTCTTTACATTATCCAATCTGGGCTATTGAATTATTTATTTTACTGCTTTCTGCCTTAAACGGACTTTTTGCTTTCTTTGCCTGGAAAAATCAACATTCTCAGCCAAAAATAGTAGAAGTAGAATAAGGATAAAAAAAACACCTCCGAATTAAACATATTTGTCTAACCCGGAGGTGAAAATAATTAGGGGGTTTTATTAATAGGTCTGAAATAACCCTATATTAAAAATGCATCCATCTGCTCCGACAGAGAAGACATCTGTACAAGATTTTCTTCTGTCGAATTCGAAATATTATTGATGGCAGCAGTTATACCCTGGATACTACTTGCCATTCCTGTCATTTCATTATTTATATTCTTTGTTACATCAGTAAGATTTGTCATTTCATTTACAATTGTTTCACTTCCTGCAACCATTTCTACAGAACCATCTTTTACTTCAGAAGAGGTAGCATTGATGTGTTTTATTGCATCTAAAACCTGTTTATTACCTTCAGCCTGTTCTTCCATGGCGCTCTTTATAACGTTTTCCTGCTTCATAACAGTCTGGGCTAAATCATAAATGATTCTGAATTTATCCTGAACTTCTTTTGTGTTTGTAGAAACCAGCTGAATAGAAGTAGAAAGGTCTCTAAGGTTGTCATTAATTGTTTTACTTTGTTCACTAGACTGTTCTGCCAGTTTTCTAATTTCATCTGCAACTACTGCAAAACCTTTTCCTGCGTCTCCTGCATGGGCAGATTCAATAGCGGCATTCATAGCAAGTAAGTTAGTTTGAGATGCAATTGTCTGAATAATAGAAGTTGCTTCGATTAAAGTTGCAGACTGTTCTATAATTTTAAGAGAAGTATTTACTGCTGTTTCAACCGATTTACGACCATCGTCAGAAGCACTTGTGAGGGCATTTACAGATTCAGAGTTTTTATTAAGGATTTGGGTTACAGAATTGATATTTGCAACCATTTGTTCAACAGCCGAAGAAGATTGACTTACTGCCGAAACCTGACCTTCTATACTTTTATTTAATGTATGAGTTCTGCTTATGATTTGATTTACAGAGGCACTAGTTTCTTCAACTCCAGAAGACTGATTTGTCATTTCATTATTTACACTTTCAATTCCTGAGTTAATGGAATTTACTTCTTTTTTTACTATCAGCATTTCATGGCCCAAAGCTTCAGCCCCTGCCGCAGTAATTTGTACAGAGTTTTTTAAGTCAGAAATAAGAACTCTTGTAGAATCTCTTAAAGAATTTAAGTGATTTGCAAGGTCTCCAAGTTCACAGCGGATTAAGACAGGAATGTCGTCAGTCTGATAATTCTTTTTAGAAAGATCTTCAGAAAATTTTCCAATATATTTAATGCAGCGGTTAACATCTTTTAACTCAACATACATATCTAACACTCCCATAAAACCTACAAAAAGGGCAAAGGGAGTTACTTTTGTCAGATATAAGCTTCTAATAGGGATTTGACGATTTAATGGAACATCGTAAATTGATTCAATCATAAAGAGCATTCCACAAAGTACGAAAAATGCAATTAAAAGACATCTTTGTAAAAATGAAAGGAACATATAGTCCCTTTTATAAGGAATCCAGGAAAGGGATTTTTCTAAGCCTGAAATTGATAAAATATAGGTGAATACAGAAAAAACACACATTCCACCAAAAGTTAATGAAAAATTGTAAAAAATATAAGAATTTCCCTGGAAAGCTACAGGTGAAAAACCATTTTTCATATTGTAGATGGAAACAAAAATGGGTTCTAAAACAACTAATAGAATTGGAATTACAAAAGATAAAGTTTCGACATGTTTAATTGCAGTATTTAATCTTAAAACATCACTTTCAGATTCCATTTTGTTATTTTTGGCGGCTTTTTTTATCCAAAGAAAAATAAAAAGTGGACCAATAAGGGCAAAAGCCATAAAAGCCATGTGCAAGCCATTATTTAAGTAAGTCATACATTCTTTAAAAGTATAACCACCTGTAAAAATACTGATTGGAATAAAAGCTATAAAAGGAATTATGCAGGTTAACCACAAATAGATAAGAATTTTAAAAGGAACCGACTTAGAGTCTGATTTTAATTTAAATACTTTCTTCATAATAAAACTCTCCTGAGAGTGAAGTCTATCATCAAAATCAAATTTGAACAACATGATAACTAATTTTTATTAGCTGTCTTCTTGTTCAAAAGAAAAGTTTAATTATGAAGTATATGATAAAGATTTTTTTGCAGGATTCCAATTATTTTTCAAATTTGAAGGCTTGTAAAAATTCTTTTGCCCTTTGACTTTTTGGCCAGTTAAAAAAATCTTCTGGTTTTGAGTCTTCTAAAATTTTTCCCTGATCTATAAAGATTACTCTGTCAGCTACTGCCTTTGCAAAATCTAATTGATGGGTAACAATAATCATTGTTTTTCCTTCTTTTGCCAGATCCATAATAACATCAAGAACTTCTCTAACCATTTCGGGGTCTAAGGCTGCTGTAACTTCGTCAAATAAAAGAAGCTGGGGATTCATACAAAGGGCTCTTGCAATTGCGACTCTTTGCTTTTGACCACCAGATAATTCCCTGGGGTAGGCATTTTTTTTATCTATTAAGCCAATTCTTTCTAAAAGCTTTTCTGCCTGCTCTTTAGCTTCATCCTTATTTCTTTTTTGTACTTTTAAGGGGCCTAAAAGCAGGTTTTGCATTACGGTCAAATGAGGAAAGAGGTCATAACTTTGAAAAACCATCCCGATTTTCTGACGGATAAGACGGCTGGTTTTATTTGAATCTGATATTAGCTGGTTCATAAAATAAATCTGTCCTTCTTGAATGCTTTCCAACCCGTTTATTGCACGCAGTAAGGTAGATTTTCCACAACCGGAAGAACCTAAAATTACCAGAACTTCCCCCTTATTTAATTCAAAAGAAATTCCGTCCAGGATTTCATTTTGTTCAGTAAAAGATTTATGAAGATTTTCTACTTTTAATAAAGCCATATTAAAGACCTCTTTTTTCAATTTTTTTTGCAGTAAGCGAAATTGGCCAGCAGACTAAAAAATATAAAATGAATATAAGTCCGTAAACCGCGATTGAAGCGCTAGGAATTTTTATTCGGTTTGCTTCTATAATTTGCTGTCCTATTTTTACAACTTCTATTACGCCTACAAAAACTACCAGAGAGGTTGTTTTAATCATTCTGGTAATAAGATTCATCGTAGTTGGTATAAGACCCCTTATAGTCTGAGGTAAAATTATGTAAAAGAAAATCTGTTTTTCTTTTAGGCCCAGAGCTCTGCCACTTTCGTACTGGTGATTGGGAATAGCCTCTAATCCAGCTCTTACTAAATCTCCCATTTCAGCACTTCCCCAGAGAGTAAAAACAAGTATACTTGCAAGTTCTCCAGAAATAGAAATTCCAAAAAGGTGACTTATTCCATAATAGGCTATAAAAAGAAGAACAAGTTGTGGTGTAATTCTCATTATTTCAAGATGAATTTTACAGATAAGACGGAGAACTTTGTTCTTTTTATTCATCAAAAATCCAAAAATCAGGCCAAAGAAAATCGAAAGTAAAACAGAAACTAATGTAATCCACACAGTAACCCATAGACCATTTAAAAGTCTTATAAAATTTTTACCCTTAAATAAAACCGAAATGGCTAGATAAAATTGATTTATGCTTTCAGACTCTTCCATAATCCAACCTCTTTTCTAAAAAATGAGCCAGCAGGGAAATTGGCAGCAGAATTATAAAATAAGCAATCACCAGTAAAAAAAGGGCTTCCTCAGTTTTGTAATAAAGACCTATTAAATCTTTTGCTACAAACATTAAATCTGCCAGAGCTACAGCACTAAAAAGCGAAGTTTCTTTCAGTAAAAAAATTATATTTGCCACAATTCCTGGAATGCAGAATCTTAGGGCCTGAGGAAGAATAAGGTAAAAAAGAATCTGTATTTTACTTAAGCCTAGACAAAGTCCGCTTTCAATTTGATTTTTGCTGACTGATTCAATGGCACTCCTTATACTTTCTGCCATGTAGGAGCCCCCTAAAAAGGTAAGACCAATAATAGCACAGGCTTCTGAAGAAAGTTTTATTCCAAGTTTTGGAAGTGCAAAATAAAGAAAAAAGAGCTGTATAAGAAGAGGAGTATTTCTTGAAATTTCAATATATACAGCTATTATTTTTTTTATGACAGGAACTTTCCAGTAAGTAATGAGCGCGCAAAAAAGTCCTGTAAAGAAGGAAAGGATAATTCCTGTAAAACCAAGCCTTAGGGTAAGAATTGCTGCTTTATAGTAAAGGTCCAGGTTTTCTTTTATAAAATTAAAATCCATTTATTCCTCACAATTTTGCACGCTCAATATTTTTAGAGTTTTCCGCCTTCTACAACCAGACTGTCAGCATCAGAATCTTTTCCGTAGACTTCGCGTAGAGTGGCTTCGTAATCTGCATGGAAGAAATTTTCTTTTCCAAGCTTTATAATTTCATCATTAAGCCAATCTAAAAGTTCTTTGTTTCCTTTTTGAACAGCAGCCGCAATAGAATCCAGGTTGCCAATTGAATCTGCACCCGCTCCAACCGCAAAATCAGGATTTTCAATAGCCCAGGCAAGAACCTCTGTGTTATCAGTAGAAAGGCCATCACCTCTGCCATCCAAAAGTGCATTGTAGGCTTCTGAATATTGGTCAAATTTTAAAAGATTAATTTCCGGGTAGTTTTTAGAAAAATAAGCTTCTGCTGTAGTTCCTTTTGCAATAATAAGAGTTTTTCCATTAAGTTGGGCAGGATCTGTAATCAGGGCTGATTTTGGAGAAACAATTCCCAGGGCAACTTTCATATATGGAAGGGCAAAATCAACCTTCTGAGCACGTTCTTCAGTTACAGTGAAGTTAGCCAGAACCAAATCCACCTTACCAGTTGTAAGAACCTCTACACGACTAGCTGCTTCAACTGGAATGTATTTAACTTTTACACCAAGGTCCTTTGCAATTCTGTTTCCAAAATAAATATCGTAACCCTGATATTCTCCATTTTCATCAACGTAGCCAAATGGTTTTTTGTCGCTAAAGACCGCAATTTTAATACTTCCGCTCTTTTTAATTTGAGTAAGACTTCTGGCAGACTTTCCCTTTGCATAAAGTGGAGTAATAAATAAACTTACAATTGTAAGCCCCATTATAAATGATTTTTTTATTATAGAAATATTATTAGTTTTCATAAGATTTTCCTCTTTTGGTTAATAAAATTAAACTCTCTCTTTTAGATTTACTTAGCTTTATTTGATTGCGGCAAATCCTTCTTCCAAATCAGCAATTATGTCATCAATGTGTTCTGTGCCAATTGAAAGACGAATTGTACTCTGACTGATTCCCTGATCTCTCAGTTCTTCATCAGACAACTGACTATGAGTAGTAGAGGCTGGATGAATTACAAGAGATTTTACATCTGCAACATTTGCAAGCAGACTGAAAATCTTAAGATGGTCGATAAAGGCCCAGGCTTCATCACGACCTCCTTTTATTTCAAAAGTAAAGATTGAGGCCCCACCGTTTGGAAAATATTTCTGATAAAGAGCATGGTCAGGATGTTCTGCAAGAGAAGGGTGATTTACCTTTGCAACCTTAGGATGATTTTGTAAGAATTCAACAACCTTCTTTGTGTTTTCTACGTGGCGTTCAATTCTTAATGATAAAGTTTCAAGTCCCTGAAGTAAAAGGAAGGCATTAAAAGGCGAAAGGGTAGCACCAGTGTCGCGAAGAAGGATTGCTCTGATGTAAGTTACAAAAGCCGCTGGGCCTAGTACATCGTAGAAGGAAATTCCGTGGTAGCTTGGATTTGGATCAGCAAGATTTTTATACTTTCCGCTCTTTTTCCAGTCGAATTTTCCACCTTCAATAATTACTCCACCTAAAGTTGTTCCATGGCCGCCAATGAATTTTGTAGCAGAATGTACAACAATATCAGCTCCGTGTTCCAAAGGTCTGATAAGGAAAGGAGTTCCAAAAGTGTTATCTACAACAAGAGGAAGTTCGTGCTTGTGAGCGATTTCTGCAATTTCATCAATATCTGGAATATCAGAATTAGGATTTCCTAAAGTTTCCAGATAAATTGCCCTGGTATTTTCTTTGATTGCGGCTTCTACTTCTTTAAGATTGTGGGCATTTACAAAAGTACTTGTAATTCCATACTGAGGTAAAGTATGAGCCAAAAGATTGTAAGAGCCACCGTAAATTGTTTTCTGGGCTACAATGTGACCACCGTTTGCTGCCAGGGCCTGAATAGTGTAGCTGATTGCTGCGGCTCCCGAGGCAGTTGCCAAAGCTGCAGAACCACCTTCCAGGGCTGCAATTCTTTTTTCAAAAACATCTTGAGTTGAGTTTGTAAGACGTCCGTAGATATTTCCTGCATCTGCAAGGCCAAAACGGTCTGCGGCGTGTTTAGAATTGTGAAAAACATAAGATGTAGTCTGATAAATTGGTACTGCGCGAGAGTCAGTAGTAGGGTCAGCATTTTCCTGACCAACATGTAATTGTAAAGTTTCGAATTTATAATTTGCCATAATATTGTCTCCTGTTTATGCATACTTATATAGAGGAGGGGAAAGCCTTCCCCTGCGCCTCATCTAAAGAATCGGCTACCCCTTCGCCTGGGGCTCCGCCCCAAACCCTGTTTGCGAATTTGATAATTTAAACTGTAAAATAATTAAAGGCTAAAGAACTTTCAGCCCAATTAGAGACAACAGAGGCACATGACTCCGTTACGGAAATTTTCTCGAACTAATTTTCCGAAATAATATTTCATCATTTGCCTCCTTTTGACAAGATTTACGATAAGATATTTATATAGTTAAATACCTAGTATGTCAATAGGTAAAAGAAAAAATATTAAAAGTTTCTTGATGTTATAGCTGGGACAAATTAATTTAAGTTTTCTGCAAATTCAGCAACTTCTTTAATCATTTTTTCGTTTTCAGAAGTCTTTATTTTTGCCTCGTTTCTATTGTAAAAATTATTTGGGGTATCCCATAAAACTGGCACAAAGCCTTTTGTTAAAAGAGTTTCCATTACATATTTTACGCAGTCCTGAGAATTTTTATAGGTCTGACTTGAACGTAGTGAAGGGTAGAAAGAGGTAGTTTCTCCAAGGAATACAGGAATACCTCTTGAAGTAAAAGCTTTTTCCAATAATCCGCACTGCTGATCAATATAAGTTACCCATTCCGAAGTAGCAATTTTTCCGGCCCAGTACATTGAATTATCAACATAGTGAACCGAAACCATAAGTTTATCTTTTACAGAATCTTCTGGGACCTGATAAAATTTTGCTGTAGTTCTGTCGATATTTGTCCAAAGTCCACTGATAATTAAAACTCTCTGGCTGTTATTTCCCCCGGTAGAGCGAACTGCCTCTACAAAGGCTTTATTCATAGTGTTGGTATATTTATAGCCCATTTCATTATTTAGAGGGGCCAGATAACCGGTAGAATTAAAAACATTTCCTCCAAGGTATTCATTAAAACCTTCAAAAATAAGTTTTTCGCCGTAATCAGCAAAGTAGGAAGAAATCTGAGTCCAAAGATTAGTAAAAATTACCTGACAGTCTTCAATATTATTTCTTCTGATAATAAATTCATCAAAATGATGAATGTTTACAACGGCATATAAATCATCATTTAAACAATAATCTACAATTTCTCTTACACGGTCCAAAAGTTCAGGGTTGATTGTCCAGGTTCCGTCATTTTCCATCATATTTCCCCAGAAAACTGGAATACGGACGGTGCTAAATCCTGCAGCCTTAATTCCGTCTACCATTTCCTGGCTTGTAATTGGGGCTCCCCAGCAGCTTTCGTAATCACTGCTTTTGTTATTTCCTAGTCGTGGAATCCAGGTAAAAGAGTTTTTTTCACAGCCATTTGCTTCGTAGGCTTCCATAGTGTTTCCAAGATTTAGTCCAATTTTCATATCTTTTGCGATATAGGCGGCATCGTGGAAAGTTCCATCACCTCTGTGATTAGTAGGGTAAGGATCTAAAACCAAGGGTTCTTTAATATTTAATACTGCCAGTCCATTTTCCTGGAATTCTATATTTTCTGTGTTTTCTTGAATGTTTTCTTGATTTTTTGTAGTTGAAGAACAAGAAGAAAAGAGAGTAAAAGTTAAAAATGCCAAGGCAAGAAATTTGATTATTTTTGATGATTTTTTCATAAAAAATCCCCTTTAAAAGTTTTTTTTTATACAGTAAATACGATTTTAACACGGAAAAATCTAAAAAAAATAAGAGATAGTATGAAATATTAGACTCATTAACTGTAAATTTTACTCAGAAAACTTAGAAAAAGGACTTTCTTGTAAAAATGGTAGACAGAATTTAAAAATGCTATTTTGATTTATTTAATTGGAGGATCTTCTTTTACTTTTCCATCTGGATTAAAAAAATCTTCTACATCAATAATAGGGGAATCGGGCTTATGGTAGTTTTTATAGATTTCTTTATATCGGTTGATAACTTCTTCTTTACTTTGAATAAAATTTTTATCGTGATCTAAACAAAAGTATTTTACATCCAGTTCTTCCATTACTTTTATCATTTCAAGTAAAAGCTGGGCATTGTAGCTGTGGTGACCTCTGACAGGTTTTGCATAAGGTCCGTCGCCTAAAAAAGCATAATCCTGACAAATTAAAATTAAAGAGCCTTTAGCATGACTTGAAGGAAATTCCCTTATTGTAATTTTTGGATTTTCATCAATTTCCATACTTTCAGAAATGACATTTCCTCTTAAAGTGTATTTTTTAGTATTTTTAGAAAGATAAAGGTTTTTGCAGGAAATTCTAGCCAGATTCATAATATGATCCGGGTGAAAATGTGAAATTACAATGTTTTTAGGCCCCTGAATCTTTTTTATTTCTTTGTAAGCTTCATTATTTAAGCCAACATCAAAAATCCAGGTGCTTTTATCGGTTTTGATAAAAATAACTTCCGAAGAAAGAGGTTTTTCACTGGATTCAAGATAAGAGATATTTTCAGTTAATTTTATTAATGCCATAAAATCTACTTAAGCTTTGGGATTTTTAATCTTCTGGGCTACATAAACACCTGAGGCTGCTGCCTGAGAAAGGGAATGAGTTACACCAGAACCATCTCCAATAATGTAAAGGCCTTTGTATTCAGGTACTTCAAGATTTTCGTTTACGTCAACTTCCATATTGTAGAATTTAACTTCAACACCATAAAGCAAGGTATCATCGTTTGCAGTTCCAGGGGCAATTTTGTCCAGGGCGTGAATCATTTCTATAATTCCGTCCAATATTCTTTTTGGAAGAACCAGACTTAAATCTCCAGGTTCTGCTGCTAATGTTGGTTGGAGAGTGGATTCTTTAATTCTACCTGGTGTACTTCTTCGTCCTCTTTCAAGATCACCAAAACGCTGTACAATTACACCGCCACCAAGCATATTTGAAAGTCTTGCAATTGATTCACCGTAGTTATTTGAATCTTTAAAAGGCTCTGTAAAATGTTTGCTTACAAGAAGGGCAAAGTTTGTATTGTTAGTTTTTTTTGCAGGATCTTCAAAAGAATGGCCGTTTACAGTAATAATTCCATTTGTATTTTCGGCAACAACAATTCCGTTTGGATTCATACAGAAAGTTCTTACATAGTCTTCGAATTTTTCTGTACGGTAGACAATTTTACTTTCGTAAAGTTCATTTGTGATGTGGGAAAATACTTCTGCAGGTATTTCAACACGAACACCAATATCAACACGATTAGAAACTGTATGAATTTTTAACTGGTCACAAACTGTTTCCAGCCATTTACTTCCGCTTCTACCAACCGAAATAATACATTTTTCAGTTGTAAAAGTTCCTGATTCGTCTTTTTTATTTGTATGAATTGTGTAAACCCCATTGTCCACCTGGATGTCGGTAACTTCTGCCTTGAAATAAAAATCAACTCCGGAATCTACCAGGTGTTTGTACATTTCTGCAAGGATTACATAATTTATATCTGTTCCTAAATGTCTTATATCAGCCGACATCAAATGTAATTTATGCTGAAGACAGATTTTTTTATATTGAGAAAGTGCAGATGAAAATAGGGCAGGAACCTGAACATCTTTATCTTTGATAAAAGAAAGATTTATATCATCTACATAATGCATAAGATTTAAGGCTTCTTCATTTCCGATTTTATCGCAAAGAGTTCCACCAAAATCATTTGTAATATTATATTTACCGTCAGAAAAAGCTCCCGCTCCACCAAATCCACTCATAATTGAACAAGGTTTGCATTTTATACAGCGTTTAGTTTTTCCAGCGCTGATTGGGCATTGTCGTAAAGCTAATTCATTTCCTTTTTCAAGAACAGCAATTTTTAATTTTGCAGGATTATCTTTTAATAATTCATAAGCGGCAAAAATACCACCAGGACCGGCTCCTATAATAACAACATCGTACTTCATTAAAATTTCCTCAACCAAAGTAATATATCAAAAAGTGGCAAAGAATTCACCCCAAAAGGACTAATAAAATGTTTTTGCTTAAAAAATACAGATTTTTCCCCTGGAGATTTTACCCAAACTCAAAAATGATTAATATTTGACCTAAATATGCGTTTTCACTAATATAGTAGAATAATTAATTGTAGAGGAGCTCTCTATGCAAGGTTCTAATATCACAGAGATTTTTGGTAGTTTGGTTTTTAATCAGACTGTAATGAAAGAAACTTTACCTGCGGAGACTTATAAAGCTCTAAAGCATACCATGGAAAATGGCAGCCCGCTCAATCTTGAAGTTGCAAATCAGGTAGCAGAAGCAATGAAAAACTGGGCCATAAAAAAGGGTGCCACTCACTATTCACACTGGTTCCAGCCATTAACTGGAATTACAGCCGAAAAACACGATTCCTTCTTAACACCTGCCGAAGAAGGTAAAATCATAATGAGTTTTAGTGGAAAGGAACTCATAAAAGGGGAGCCTGACGCTTCTTCTTTCCCAAATGGTGGAAAACGTTCAACTTTTGAAGCCCGTGGTTACACAGTTTGGGATCCTACTTCTTATCCTTTTGTAAAAGATCATACCCTTTGTATTCCAACTGCTTTCTGTTCATATAACGGAGAAGCTTTGGATAAAAAGACTCCTTTGTTACGTTCTATGGAGTCAATTAATGAACAATCTTTACGTATTCTTAAACTTTTTGGAAATAAGGCAAAACATGTTACAACAACAATGGGGCCTGAACAGGAATACTTTTTAATTGACGAAAAACTTTATCAAAAAAGAAAAGACCTTAAGATGTGTGGACGTACACTTTTTGGTTCAAAACCAGTAAAGGGCCAGGAAATGGACGACCAGTACTTTGGTGCAATCAAACCCCGTGTAATTGAATACATGGAAGATTTAAATAATGAACTTTGGAAGATGGGCATTTATTGTAAAACAGAACACAATGAAGTTGCTCCAGCCCAGCACGAAATGGCACCTATTTTTACAACTTCCAATCTTGCTGCTGACCAGAATCAGTTGACAATGGAAATTATGAAAAAAGTAGCCCGCCGTCACGGTTTAATTTGTTTACTTTCGGAAAAACCTTTTGAAGGTGTTAACGGTTCTGGTAAACATAATAACTGGTCAATTGCGACCGACACAGGTGAAAATTTATTTGCCCCAGGAAAATCTCCAAAGGATAATGCCCAGTTCCTTTTATTTTTGACAGCAGTTATAAAGGCCGTTGATGAGAATCAGGATTTACTCCGTTGTACTGTAGCTTCTGCCGGAAATGATCATCGTTTGGGAGCAAATGAAGCACCTCCAGCAATTATTTCGATTTATGTTGGTGATGAACTTGGCGCTATTCTTAAATCAATAAAAGAAGGTACCGCTTACAATAATCAGGCCAAGGGGAAAATGACAATTGGCGCTGATGTATTACCTCCAATTCCAAAAGATTCAACAGATAGAAACAGAACTTCTCCATTTGCATTCACAGGAAATAGATTTGAATTCCGTTCCGTAGGTTCAGCACTTTCTATTTCTGGACCAAATACTACAATGAACGCAATTTTGGCTTATACCCTCAAGGAATTTGCAGATGAACTGGAAAAATCAGCCAATTTTGAAGAAGATTTACAGAAACTCATCAAAAGAGAAATTACAAAACACTGGAATATTCTTTTTAATGGTAATGGTTATGATGAATCTTGGATTAAAGAAGCCGAAAAACGTGGATTAAAAAATTACAAAACAACTCCAGATGCAATGGAACATTATCTTGATAAGAAAAATATCAAGCTTTATACAGAAATGGGCATTTACACAGAAGAAGAAATGCAGAGCCATTATGATATTAAGCTTGAAAAATACTGTCAGGTTTTGAACATCGAAGTTAATACAATGCTGGAAATGATTCACAAAGATATTATGCCGGCAGCCTTCAAATATATGAATATGCTTGCAGATACAGAATTTAAAATGCAGAGAGTATTCAACCTTTGTGATGCCGGAATTAATTTGATGAAAGAATTAAATGAATTAATCAATATTCTTGAAAATAAATCAAATGAACTCTTAAAACTTCACGAAAAAACAAGAAAAATTACTGATTTGATGGAAAAATCACAGGCTTATGCAAAAGAAGTAATTCCAATGATGGAAAAAGTTCGTGCTGTAGCCGATAGAATTGAACCATTACTTGGCGAAGAATATAAAGCCTTCCCAAGTTATGAAGATTTATTGTATTCAGTTCAGTAGTTTAAGATAATTCAAAGAAAATAAGAAAGAAGGTAAGGGGAAAGATATTTTTTATATTTTTCCCCTTATTTTTTATTTATTTTTATATCCTAAGGCTTTAGGTTATGTTTTTATTTATGATTTTTTAGCATAATTTATTAGTTCTGGGTGATATTCAAAGTGCATATTATCAAAAATTATCCATTTTCCGCCCCAAATAAAGCCCTGATCTTCAAAAATATTAATTACTTTTTGGGGAGGCATCCAGCGGTCTTTTAAAGGTGTAAGCATCCAGTTTTCGGGGTCTAAATCTTTAGTCCAGCTCCAGAAAACTGATTTACCGCGGTAGGATTTTGGAATTATATCAAGAGCAACTCCCAGACAGTGAAAAGATTTCCTTTTTGTACCGGCAATAAGTCGCCAATTATAACCTTCGTTACGATTGATTGAGTCAATAAATTTTTGAATTTCGGAGTCGGTTAGGGCAGCCTCTTTGATTTTTTCTTCAACTTTTTGTAAAGGAATTTTTAATCTTTCGTGGATATTAATTCTTTTTCCCAGGAAATTACTTTTGATGATATGTTCTTCAACGCTTACCTGATTGTAAGATTGATAGAGTTCATCAAAAAAGAACATAGGAGTTCCTGCTCCGTTTTTTCGATTTTCATCTGAACCAAATTTCTTAATTTCTTTTATTTGCTCAGAAGTAAAATCTGCAGGATCTGCTAAGGGAGTATGATAATCGTAGTGATATAAAAGTGACCAGTAATTATCTTTATTTTTTAATTCAGATTCAGGAAGAAGACTGCCTTTTGCCCAGTAAAATTCTGCTTTTCTGTAACCACCTTCTTTACTTTCATCTGGAATTTCCAGGGAGATTTTCCAGTCTTTTAATTCTTCATTATATTCAGATTTAAAAATTAGATCTGGATAAGAGATTCTAAATAATTCAAGTTCGTTAGGTTCCTTGTGTTTTGTGAAAATATCTTTTAGATTGTCTACTTTAATTGACTCTTCTGCCTTATCTTCCTTTTGGATATTTTCCTGAGAATTTTCGTTATTTTTCCAAATTTGAAATGATTTACTGGTAAGATTTACAGAAAAAATTAAGGGGATTGTTAAAGCCAGGAAAAAACTTTTGTTCACTTTTATATACTCTCAATAAGCTAATATTATATTAAACCTTTATAAAAAAAACAATGAATTGACATGAGGCTCAAATAAACCTATTCTGAAAATAATAAATATGCTTATCTTTCTACAAATTTGATTTTGAAGCTTGGATAGCTTGGGGAAATTATAAAAATACTATTTTTAATCACTATACACGACTTTTAATAATGTATGTTCTGTCGACCGGACACTTAAAATCACAAACTTAAGGAAAAAAAACGTCAATTTACCGCCCTACTACTTATTTTATTAAGAAAACACAAAAATCCTAATTTGAAATATACAAAAAAAAATCCGGTGATTTTTGAAATAATTTCTATAACAATAATCACCGGAAATATTTTAGATAGAATAATTAATTATATTAATTTATTCCAAACCAGGTATAATCAACATAAGTTTCGGTAAGAAGTTTAGCATTTGCTTTATTTCTTTCTGCTGCATCACTTATGCTTGAATCATTAACTTCGTTTTTGATAGACTTTTTATTTTCTACTGTACCACTTATATCATCTTGAGTTACATACCAATCTTTATAAGAAGCAACGATGGCATATAAATTTGAACAGCCTTTAAATGCATTTTTACCAATTACCATATATTCGTCATTTCCGCTTACTCCACCGTAATAATCAGAATGATATCCAGAAATTTCAATGGCTTTTAATGATGAACAACCTTCAAAGGCACTTTCTCCAAAATACCAGAAACATTTTAGACTCGCATCTATTGTTTCAAGATTTGTACAATTTTTAAAGGCAGCATTTCCAATTTTGACTGGAGTGTATACATTCCCAAAATTAATGCCATAAAGATTTTCATATCCTTCAAAGTAATTATCAGGAACTTCATATTCTGAGAACAAAGAGTCCGAAGAAGGACTTCCAAAATAAAAGTTTTTATTTGGATTTGTTCTAAGCAATTCTTTTACGGTAGACATTTTTGCTTTAGCCTTATTTAAATTGTAAATCAAATAGGTAAAGCCATCTGGTAAGGAATTTTTAAAGAAAGATGGTAAAGAAAAACTTGCACTTGCATCAGGATCATCTAATACTAGATGCAAGGTAATTTTTTCTGGAGTTGTGAATACACTTGTTGCATTCTGGAATACTACGTAACCGTCAGAAAAATAATATAAAGTGTATGTTTTATAACTGTCTGTTAAGTAAATTCTTCCATTTTCGTTAGTATATTTACAGGCTATTTCACTTGAAGAATCTTTAACACTTGCTTTTCCATTTGCTGCAAATTTAATTTCAATTCCACCATTTGTAAAAGTTGCATAAAGACCATCTTTACCACTTTCTCTTACATAAGCATTTTTTTTATTAAAAGCTCTTACGCAGTTATTTTCATAAAAGAAAGTAAGCCAATCATTTCCATTTATTGAAGACTGTCCATCGTCATAATCGAATTTTACAGTGGAAAGATCAAAAGCTTTACTAGCATAAGGATTACTAATAATTACACCCTCTGTATCTGATGTAAAACAATAATAATCATAAGCGTTAGCACCTGCATCTGTATAATAAGAAAGTGCAAAAATATCACCAGCTTTTACACTTGGTGTAGTAGACACACTAGGCTCTTGAAGACTTTTTGCATTCATATTGCAGGAAGTTATCAAGAAAGCCAACCCTAATAAAAATAAATAATTTCTAATTTTCAAAACAAAACCCCTTTGATTTTTAATTTTCTAGTCTAAATATATTAGATTTTATTATATTAGACTAGCATCTTTCCATATAAATGTCTTAAATTATTCCAAAGTAAACCCCTTAAATTGTCCGCATCCACTACCCTTGTAAGTAAAATATAAGGCCTTTTTACCGTCTGGAATATTTACCTGACCAGACCATTCTTCCCAGAAATTACTTGACTCACATTCGATACTTCCAACTAAAGGACCATTAATTTCAGTCCTAATTTCGTATTTTCCGTGAAAATAGGCTCTGGTACTTATTGTTATTTTTTTTACCTCCTTGCATTCAAAATATTTAAATCCAATTGTAGTATTATCAAGTACATTTGCTATATAAGCGGGATTTTGATCCCCATCACCACCATCCTGTACAATTCTAGCCTTTCCATCTCCGCCTACATACATATCTGGATTTTTATCATTAAAAATATTGCAGGCAATATAGGCCGGATAATAGCCCTTTCCTTCTAATGGCTTTCCGTTTAAACCGCAGGAAGTAATTTCTACCTGAGGAATTGAATTGTCGTCTTTTATCTGGATTTTTTCTGCACAGCCCTGTCTTGAAAACCAGGTATTATTTGTGTGACGGTGATAAAATATATAATATTCGCCATTTATACACTCAAAGCCGCCGTGGTTATTTGCTCCGTAAGCCGCAGGCATTTCTGCTGACTTGTAAGTATTTATTCCTATATCTGCATTACTTACTATTACTCCCCCGTATTTAAATCCTTCTACTGGATTATCACTGATTGCATAGCATAATTCGTGCATTACGGAAGAAGAATAAACAAAATAATATTTATCTTTTACTTTTCGGATAGATGAGGCTTCAAAAAATTCATGTTTATAAAAATCCTTCCAGTTTTCTATATTTTTTAATTCATAAGGACAAGAACTTTTAATTTCTTCCCTGCTTTTAATCTGACTGTAAGAATCTCCCGGGATAATTACTACAGGCTCTTCTTCAATTGTTAACATATCAGGACCAAGAATGCTTGCCATTGCTCCAATTCTGTCTTCCATGTGATTTCCACAAAAACCTGTGTAAAGATAAGTTTTATCCCCCTCTCTTAAAACTGCGGGGTCAAATTGAGGCATATCCCCTTTTTTATCACCTAATTTACAGCCATCTTTATAATGAACATATCCATAAAATTCATATTTTCCGGCAGGTTTATCGCAAACGGCTACAGAAACAAAGCCAACTTTATCAAAAACGTAATAAAGATAATATCTGCCGTCAGGGCCTTGAACTACATCCGGTGCATACAAAACCATTCTACCATCTTGGGCAGGATCCTGATCTTTACGGTAAATTACACCTTCATATCGCCAGTCTTTTAAGTTATCTACCGGGGCTGAATAACATACATAATCACCTAAACAAAAAACACAACCGTTCCACATATCATGAGAACCAAAAACATAAACTCTATCTCCAAAAACATGAGGTTCGCCGTCTGGTACATATTCCCAGCAAGGCATATAAGGATTAAAAATCTGATTCATATAAAATACTCCTTTTAAAGAATACCATCATATTTGTAATTATTTATTAGGTGTTTTTTCTGATTATTGTTAAAGGTTTAACATGGTACTTTAAATTTTAATTTATTGGATTTTATTCCACTTCCATTAACTAATAGTCTATTCTATACTGAATTTGATTTTTTTAGGAGACTTATAAGGTTATTGCTTTATGAAAAACAGATTAAAACTAGGCTCTTATTTTAAAAAATATGCTTTTCTCTATTTTATTGCCTTGATTGCAATGATTGGTGGTATTTTGCTGGATATGCTGGCACCGGTTATAGTTCAGCATATTGTTGATGATGTTATTGTAGTTCATAATCTGGAACCTTTGAAGTTTTTACTTTTAGGTATTCTTGGAATTGGAATTGGCCGCTGTATTTTTCAATATACAAAGGAATTTTTATGCGATTACAGTGGAAGTAAAATAGCTTCGGAAGTCAGAATTAATCTTTTTGAAAAAATTCAGAGTCTTTCTGCAAATTTCTTTGATGGAATTAATTCTGGTGAGCTTATGTCCCGGGTTAAAGATGATGTAGACAGAATTTGGGATGTAGCGGGCTTTATGGGAATTCTTATGGCCGAGGTTGTGGTCAGAGTTATTTCTACAATGTATTTTATGATTAATATCAACTGGCAGCTTTCTATAATCCCTGTGATTGGTATGATTTCTACTGCCTTTATTGCAATCAGAATGGAAAGACAATTGGATTCTTTATTTGGTCAGGTTGCTCAGGAAAATTCTGAACTTAATAATACTGCCGCAGAAAATCTTGCAGGTATAAGAACTGTAAAAGCTTTTGCCCGCGAAGGCTTTGAAATTAATAAATTCCACAAACATAATCAAAAATATTATGAGCTGAATATTGATTTATCCAGAGTATTTGTAAAACATAATCCGGTTATTCAGACTATTACAAGATTACTGTCTGTTGTTACCCTACTCTTTGGCGGTTTATTTGTAATTAATGGAAGTCCTCTTGCTGGAGATAAAATCACAATTGGTCAGCTTATGGCTTTTCTTTCTTATGTTGGAAATATTGTCTGGCCTATGGAAATGCTTGGCTGGCTTGTAAATGGATTTTCTAGTGCAAAAGCCAGTGTAAAAAGACTTAATAAAATTTACGAACAAATGCCTGCTATAAAGGAAGATATCCTTGTTGAAGATTTAAATAAAAGCCTAATAGAAAAAGGCGAAGAAGAATTAATTCCTGCCCTTTTTACTTTAAATGATATTGAGGGTAATGTTGAATTCAGTCACGTTACTTATAAAAATGGACAGTCAATTATTCTGGATGATGTTGATTTTAAAATTGAAGCAGGTCAAACCCTGGGAATTATGGGAGCTACTGGTTCTGGAAAAACAACAATTATTAATCTTTTAAAACGAATGTACGATGTTTCAGAAGGTTCAATTAAAATTGACGGACTTGATATAAGACAGCTGCCTTTATCAGTTCTACGCCAGTCAGTTGCCTGTGTAATGCAGGATATTTTTCTGTTTAGCGACACAATTGAAGGAAATATCAGACTTGGGGCCCGAGAAAGTATGTCTACCCAGGAAGTCAGATTGGCCCTTAAAAGAGCTTATGCCTCTGAATTTGTAGACCAGATGCAGGATAAAGAACTTACTGTAATTGGTGAACGAGGGGTTGGACTTTCTGGCGGTCAAAAGCAAAGAATTACAATTGCCAGGGCTTTGGCTAGAAAAACTCCAATTCTTGTTCTGGATGATTCAACTTCTGCCCTGGACAGCGAAACCGAAGTTAAGATTCAAAGCGTTTTAGATGAATTAAAGGGAATGACAAAAATTATTATTGCCCACAGAATTAGTGCCGTAAAAAATGCAGATAAAATTATAGTTTTAGAGCATGGTAAACTTGTGGAAAGTGGAAATCATGAAGAACTTTTAAAGTTAAATGGTTTGTATAAAGAAACTTATGACAGTCAGTATTCAAATTAGGAAGATAAAATGAACGGTTATAAAATTGATGAAAAAACGGTAAAAAAATCTAAATTTTCTACAATGCCCCGTCTTTTTAAATATCTTTTAAAATATAAGGGAAGAATTGCTTTTGTTTTTTTAATGATGGCAATTGGTACTTTTGTAGATCTTATTAATCCCCTCTTAAACGAAAGGGCTATAGATAAATATATTATGCCTGGTGATGTTAAAGGCTTAATTCGTATTGTAATTATTGTAGCGGTAATTAATGTGATTGCCGTCCTTGCTATAAGATTCCGTATGCTTGTAATGGCAAAGACCAGTAATAAAGTAATTCAGGAGTTAAGGCAGGAATTGTACAATCATATTCAAAAATTGGACCTGGCCTTTTTTGATTCAAGACCTTCAGGAAAAATTTTAGCCAGAATTATTGGAGATACTAACTCTCTTAAAGATATTATTGAAAACGCCGTAACTTCATTAATTCCAAATCTTGTAACTGTAATTGCTGTTTTAGTGATTATGTTTATAAAAAACTGGAAATTGGCTCTGGCCGCTTTATGTAGTCTTCCATTTATGATTGCCGGGGTATTTTTAATTTCTATCAAGGCCGAAAAACACTGGAGCGCAAAAAGACAGAAATCTTCAAATATGACTGCATTTATAAACGAAGATTTGTCTGGAATAAAGATTATTCAGAGTTTTAATGCTCAGGATGAAACAGAAGAGACTTTTAAAGATTTAGTATGGGCTGACCGGGCAGAATTTATAAAGGCTGTAAGATGGAGTGATGCTTTTGGTTCCTGGATTGATCTTTGCTGGAGTATTGGAACTACGGCTCTTTATATGGTAGGAATTCTTTTACTTGGTATTGATAATGTTTCTATTGGTACTTATATTGCCTTTGGTTCTTATGTTGGTATGTTCTGGCAGCCAATTATGAATTTGAGTAATTTTTATAATCAGTTTGTAAATGCCGCCAGTGGAGCCGAAAGAATCTTTGAAATTATTGATACCCAGCCTGGAGTTAAAGACAAAGAAAATGCTCTTCTTCTTCCACCTGTAAAGGGAAATGTTGAATTTAAAGATGTAAGTTTTTCTTATGATCATAAAATTAAGGTACTAGATGACGTTTCTTTTAAGGTAAAAGAGGGAGAAACAATTGCCCTTGTAGGACCAACCGGAGCTGGTAAATCTACAATTGTTAATCTTATCAGCAGATTTTATGATATTGACCAAGGACAAATCTTAATTGATGGACTGGATATCAGCGGGCTTGTGCTTGAAAGTTTAAGAACTCAAATGGGAATTATGACCCAGGATAATTATATTTTCTCTGGAACTATTTACGAAAATATTCTTTACGGAAAATTAGACGCAAGTAAAGAAGATGTAATTGCCGCCGCAAAAGCAGTACATGCCCATGATTTTATTCAGGAATTAGAAAATGGCTACGAAACACAATTAACTGCCCGAGGTGGCGAACTAAGTAACGGCCAGAGACAGTTAATTGCCTTTGCCAGAACTATGTTATCTAATCCTAGAATATTAATTTTGGACGAGGCAACTTCTAGTATTGATACAAAAACTGAATTATTGGTTCAGGCAGGAATTGCCAGTCTGTTAAAGGGAAGAACAAGCTTTGTAATAGCCCACCGTCTTTCTACAATTCAAAATTCCGATAGAATTTTTGTAATTGATGAACATAAAATTATAGAGAGCGGAAGTCCACAGGAACTTATGGATAAAAAAGGAGCCTATTACAAGCTTAGAATGGCCCAGTTTGAATAATTTTCTGGCTTTTTTGAGGTTAAGCAACATTAATCTCAAAGTCAGAAAATTCTTCCATCTGGCGGATTTTATTAAGAGCACGAGCTTCCATTTGACGAACCCCTTCTCTTGAATAATTCATATCTTTTCCAATATCGCTAAAACTCATGGTCTCTTTTCCATCAAGACCGTAGTGTTTTATCAGGACCTGAGATTCATTACTTTTTAATTTATTAAGGCAGTTTTTTACATCCTTACAAAGAATTTCGTTAATACATTCATCTTCTGGATTAAGATTTACTTCGTCTTGAATACAATCCATCAAGGTGAGTGAATCTGGGGAATCGTTAAAAGGTTGATCCAGACTTGCGGCCTTCCACTTAGTGTTTTTTAATTCCTGGCTTTTATTTTGAGGAATAGAAACTGCCCTACCAGTTTTATAAATTGCGGCCTTCATATATTGTTTAATCCAGAAGGAGGCATAGGTTATAAAGCGAACATTTTTGCTTAAATCCATTTTTTCTATAGCCTTAAGAAGGGCTTCGTTACCTTCGCAAATTAAATCTTCTATATCCACTCCACGGTTTTTATAGAGATTGGCAATTTTAACAACGAATCTTAGATTTGATTGAATTAATTTATCTTTGGCGCTTTTACTGCCATTAGAAGCCTGAATCAAAAGAGCTTTTTCTTCCTCTACAGAAAGTAAAGGAATCTTTTCAATCTGACGCATGTAGATAGAAATCATAGAATCATTCATTTATATAACCCTCCAAGTCCAAATAGGACTATTAATATAGTGATGAATTGTCTGGGTGACAACTTTTTATATCTAAAATATAAAGGGTCAATGTCTCATTGAACGATACTGCTTAAAAGAAAAATAAAAATTTTTTGAAGTGAATTTAGCGGGCGTTACGGGCTGGCGTTTGAAGCCCGTTAGAAGGGGTGGTGAGCAACGAAGTGCGAACCAGGGGAAGGCTTTCCCCTCCTAGATTATTTACTCTTTCCAATAATTGTGTAGAGAATTCTGTAAAGTTCTTTGGAATCCTGTGGGCTAAGCTGTACACAAGAAAACATTTTTTGTGGGACTGCCAGGGCTTTATCTTTTAAGGCCTCGCCTTCTTTGGTAATTTCGATTTGTACAATTCTTTCGTCAGATTTTTCGCGAGTACGGGTAACAAGACCTTTCTTTTCCATGCCTTTTAAAAGTGGAGAAAGTGTTCCTGTGTCTAAAAATAGTTTGCTGCATAAATCACCTATTTTAAGTTTTTTATGCTCCCACATAACCATCATAACAATGTACTGGGTATAAGTTAAATCGAGTTCTGTTAAAAATGGTGTGTATTTTCTGATTATTTCTCTAGAAACAACATATAAAGGAAAACAAAGTTGATTTTCCAATCTTAGAGATGCATATTTGTCATTTGATTCCATATTTTTCCTCCACGTACATAAACAATATTATTGTATACAATATTATAATGTCAAGGGAATGGAAAAAAATATTACGGAGTTTTAATAAGGCTTAACACTTTATTATAAGAAATTTTCCCCTAACTTTTTCTGTATATTTAGAAAATGGTGCTATAATTATTCAAAAATAGACAAAGGTAAGGAGGATTATGTTATGCCAAAGATTTATTTAGTTCGCCACGGAGAATCGGTTTGGAATGTAGAAAAAAAGGTTGCTGGATTCACTGATGTTCCTCTTACTGAAAAGGGACATAAACAGGCTGTAGATTTAGCAAAAAATATTAAAGATTTACTTGATAAGGCAAAGGTAAATGATGGTGATGCCGGAGATTTTCATGACTTTAGAATTGATGAAATACTCTACTCACCTTTGGCCAGGGCCTCGGAAACAGCAAAAGAAATAGCCGAATATACTGGAATTCCAAGTCGCTGTGAACCACGCCTTGCTGAACAGAATTTTGGTAAATATGAAGGCAGCGACAGAAGTTCTGCAAATAAAGAATTCTTTTTAGCAAAAACCCAGTTTATAAATCATTATGGTAATGGAGAAACTATGCTGCATTTATGCCAGAGAGTTTTTAATTTACTTGATGAATTAAGATCTGAAGAAATTAGAAGTAACAAAAATTATCTTCTTGTTAGTCATGGTGGAATTGCAAGAATGATTCATGCTTATTTTAATGACATGACCAACGAAGAATTTGCTGCTTTTAAAATTGCTAACTGCGAAATTAAAGAATACGACTTTTTACAATCTTAATTTAATTTCTTGATTTTTCTGGGCTCTATAATTATTTGTAAAAGTTATTAATTTTTTATTAAAGCTCTATTAATTACTCTTTAAGAAAGCTAGAATGGCATTCATGAATTCAAATCTGAATGAGATTTTCCATCCGGATTTAACAAAAGACCGAATTCTTAAATCTATTCTGGCTTTTGCTATTCCTATGGCAATTTCTTTTGTTTTTCAGCAATTTTATAATGCTGTTGATATTGTTGTTGTAGGTCATTTTTTAGGCGAAGATTCTTTGGCCGCAATTGGTGCAACCTCTGCAATTTTTAATCTTTTACTGGGCTTTGGAAACGGTTTTGGTAATGGACTTGGAATAGTTGCCGCAAGAGCCTACGGTGCAAAAGATGAAAATATGCTTAAAAAGGTTGTTGTATCCTCTATTTTTATAAGTATTGGTGTAAGCCTTTTTATTCTTTTAATCTGCATTTTCTTTTTAAAGAAATTACTTTTTCTTTTGGGAACTCCCGCTAATATTTTAGAAGAAGCTTTTTCTTACATCTGGATGATTGGAACCTGGTCCAGTGTAATGTTTGCCTATAATCTTTTGAGTGGTTTATTAAGGGCTATTGGAAATTCTATAATGCCTTTAGTTTTCCTGGTTTTCTCTTCCCTTTTGAATATTTTTCTGGATATTTTATTGATTGCAAAATTTGGGATGGGAGTTGAAGGGACTGCCCTGGCCACTGTATTAGCCCAGGGAATAAGCGCAATTCTCTGTCTTTTTTACATTCTTTTTAGGATAAAAATTCTTATACCAAACAAAAAGAGTTTTAAGGTGGATGTCAGAATCTACCGGGATCTTTTAGGCCAGGGACTTTCTATGGCTTTAATGAGTTCTTTGGTTAACTCTGGAACCGTTATTTTGCAGTCCGCTATTAATAAGTTTGGAACTATGATTATTGCCGGCCATATTTCTGCCAGAAAGATTTTTGCTATTTCAAACATTCCGCTTTTTACCCTGGGAATGGCAGGTACAACCTTTGTTTCGCAAAATCTTGGTGCTGGTAAGGTAGACAGAATCAAGAAGGGTGTAAAGGAACTTTACTTAATGTGCACAATCTGGGGGATTTTCTGCACAATTCTTATGCCATTTGTTTCTAAAGCTTTAATTGGAGCTATTTCGGGTTCTGATAATCCACAAATTATTTCTTACGGTTCCAGATATATTAATTTTATGGTTCCATTTTTTCCGGTACTGGGAATGCTTTTAGTTACCAGAAATGCTTTACAGGGGCTGGGCAAAAAACTTCTGCCTTTGACTTCCAGTATAATTGAATTACTGGGAAAAGTATTGTTTACGGCCTTTATAATTCCTCATCTGGGAATTTGGGGAATTATAATTTGTGAACCTTTGATCTGGCTTGCAATGCTGGCCCAGTTGATTTTTGTTTTTTGGAAATATATTAGACAACTTGAAAATAAAAATCTATAATTTAACCAGGGGTTAAGTTATTCACAGAGGTAAGATTTCATCATGCCCTTACCCTTTACTTCACTTTCTATTGGGTTTGAATAAGAAATCTTATCTTTTGTCTGTTCATAAACATTCTGGGAAACATGAATCTTCATTGGGCTTCCTGTACTTTCCATGCGGCTTGCAACATTTACAGTATCTCCCCAGATATCATAGATGAACTTCTTTTTTCCAATAACTCCAGCAACGAGGTTACCTGAATTAATTCCTATTCTGATTGATATATTCATATTGTAGGTAGAGTTAAAATATTCAACATCTTTTATAAGACCTTTTGCAAAGGATATCATTTTAAGAGCTCCGTCGTTTTGACTACTTTCGCTTAATCCGCAAACGGCCATATAGGCATCTCCAATTGTTTTGATTTTTTCTATGCCTTCTTTTTCGCATCTTTCGTCAAATAAAGAGAACATGGTGTTGAGCATAGTTACAGTTTCTTCTGCAGTCATTGTAGAGCTTAATTTTGTAAAGCCAACAATATCTGTAAATAAAACAGTGGCGTTTGGATATTTTTTTGAGATTGTTTTTTCAGGATTTTCTGTAAGTTCTTTAGCAACGGATTCTGGAAGTATATTCAACAGAAGATTGTTTGCTTTTTCGTTTGCAATTCTTAGTTCCTGAGTCCTTAAATCTACTGTCTCTTCAAGTTCTTTTTTGTAACGTTCCAGCATTTCTACTTCCATTCTGTGAGCTTTTTCTACCGCATGATTCATTTCCTGGATTGTAAAAATGTATAAAACAACGGACATTCCTACTGTAGACATGGAAGAAATATACAAGCCCTTGTAAAAAAATTGTAAGACAGTTGCAAATAACGGAAGAATAATAAAGAGTGTCATAGGAATACTGATTCTAAGACTGAATTTTTTGAATGATTTAACTACGCAGGTAAATTGTAATAATAATGGAAGTGAAGAAAGTATATAAAAAAACAATCTGCCAGGCCCTCTTTGATAAAGGCTGTTTTGATCAAAATAATAATAAAAGCCTGTAAAGAGAGAAATAATGATTGTAATTAAACTGATAAAAACAATGATATCAGAAATCAACAATCTTACTGGCATTTTTTCTACTTTACCTTCGTTATAAAGAAAATCTTTAAGATAAAGGCCAAAAGCAAAAACAATAAAATTACTAAAAAAGTAATCTAGAAATTTACCCAGCCTAACAAGATACCAGCCATAATCTGTAATATTAGATTTATATACATTATAAAAAAAGGTTCCTGTTATCCATAAAAAGGACGAAATCTCCAAAAGCAAAATTGCAAATCTTCTTTTTTTAGAAAGGTTTCCTGTAATTAGTGTAAGGCAGAAAATTAGAAGACATACTGCCATTAAACATAATTCCATATAAACCTGATTTTTATTGAAAAAATCCAACATGAAGGACCTCGTTTTATAATAAGAAATTACTCTACTTTATATTTTATCACCATAATCAAAAAAGACATTAAGAATTCAAAAAAAAATAAAATTTAAGATTTGATTTTAAATCCTAAAGAAAGACTCATTCCTGGCATTGGATAATCAGGAATTGCGCAATAACTCCAATTTAATAGATTATCCAGTCTAAAATATGGAATTAAGAGCAAATTTTGATTTTTTTTGCCCTTTTTTTGCAAATTTCCAGAGATATTTATCAAAAGATATGGACTTAGATAAGTTGTATTCATATTTGTAATATATCTTTTTCCAACGTAATTTGCTTCCAGGAGTAAATTAGAAGACCACAATTCATTTTTGCCAATTTTAGGGAAATAGAAATTTGCCGAAAAAGATGAAACAAAATCTGGGGTCCACATTATTCTTTTTCCGTAAGTATACTGGTTGTCCCTATTCAAGAGGCGGTTATACAAATATTCTGTGTAAGACTGGAGTTGAATTCTGTCGCCCAAAAGATTCTGGCTGATGGTAAAATCGCAGCCCAGGTAAAAGGCAGAAGAAATATTCTGAGGACTTGTGCCGGCCCATTGAATCTTATTTTTATAGTAATTTGAAAATATGCAGAGTGTAAAAGGTAAAACTTTTGTCTTAGTTGATAAAGAAATCTCTCCACCCCAACCATCTTCTGGCCTTAAGTCAGGATTTCCCTTGTAGGTGCCGTCATTCCAATACAAATCGTCCATTGTAGGAAATTGTGTTAATTTATAGCCCCTTAAAGATAAATCAATGAGGGGGAACTGTCCGCTAATGCCAATTTTTGGTGTAAAAGCAAAATTCTGTCCACAAAATTTGATTGCAAGAGGAATAGAAGCCCCAAAAAGACTGGAATTTTCCTGATTATCTTTATTAATTGGTAAAAATACTTTAGAAGTGATTTTTAATGCCCCGCTAAACTGGTTATGAATTCCGTCATCTGTTGAATCTAAGTGGGTATAATCAAAAGAAAGTCCAAAATTCTGCTTAAATTGTCTACAATAGTCTACATTATCAGTAAAATTGTAGCGAACCGAGTTGATATAATGCTTAGAATCGCTGGAAGAATCCTTGTAAAAACGGGTATTTGAAATCCAGGAAAGATTATTTTCTATTTTCATTTTTCCAGAAGCAAGATCTGGATTTACAAGCTGCATAGAAAGAATATTGTCTAAATCTTTTTGATTTCCATATTTTTTTGTTGAGGCTGAACCTGGAGTGTTTTTATCTCCTGCGTAAAATAAATCATTTAGGCTTAGAGAAGAACCATCTTTAAAATAATGCAGGAAATTTGCAGAAGTATTACCGTCTAAAACTTCTGCATTTTCTCTTTGAACTAATTTTTTATTGTAATTTATATAGGGGTAACTATTATTTGCAAAAGTCCCCTGCCCGTTTAACTTGATAAAATTATTATTAAAGTTTCCAGAATAGCCAAGACTTTGATTAAAGCTATCGAGGATTTTATTTGAATTAAAATAAGTTTTAACAGAAGAATCAGAATAAAAATGATTTCCAAATTCCTGTTTTTTTGTGGTTATATAAATTGCCCCGCCAACGGCATCTTCATCACAAACCGACTCTGTAAAGCCGCCGCGAAGGATTTCTATTTTTTCTATTTCTTCTAGATTTATTGTAGAAAGATCAAAAGTCCCGTACTGGGAATTATTTACACAAATTCCATCAATTACAATTCTTACAGTTTCGTCTGTAAAACCTCGGATACTTGCCTTTTGTTCAAGACCGTAAGGCCCATAGGATAAAAGTTGAATACCCGCAGTTGTCAGAAGAGATGGTAAATCCGTAAGATTTTTTTCTTCAATATCTTCTGATGTAAAAACCTGCCTTTCTTCACTTACAGGATTTTCATTATTGAGATATGTGGTAATTTGAGGAAGCTGGATATCTGGGTCAGAAGTAATTTCCTGAGCTTTAAGGGGACTGGCGGATGTAAAAAAAATGCCGGTCAGCCCCATAAAAGCAATTACTTTTTTTAATTCTTTAATTTCTTTCATTAAAAAAAATTATTTTGTACATTCAGAAGGAGATTCGAAATTAAAATAACCATTATCAATTGTGTATTCTGTCTTTGCTTCTGCTAAAGTATCACAACCTGCTTTACCACCGGCCTTGTATGGCTGATAAAAAGAAACAGAAGAACTTGTAAGATTATCATAATATAGAGCATACCACTGATTGATAGTAGCTCCATAACCAAGGTGATCTTCATCATCAAACTGGCCGTAGATAAATCCTTTTGTATCATCTATAGGCACAATTACAATATTTGTAGTTGAATAAGAAAGATTTCCACTATAATAGTTGTCATAATCATTTTCTGTAATTGAGTATGTTTCACCCCAAGAAGATTTCCATTCACCGTAAATGTTGGAATTAATAGCTACTGAAGAAGAGTTGTTGTTATTAGAAGAGGAATTATCATTCTTTTCTTCTGAAGAATTATTTTCTTCAGTTGAATTATTTTCTGTTTGGCTGGAGTTGTCGCCAAAATAAAAAAAATTACAAGCGGTCAAAAAAACACTTGTACACACAAATAAAGCTGCAATTTTCAGCTTAAGGAGAGAGAACTTTGTTCTTTTCATTATTTTTCTCCGAGAATCGAATCTGCGCAATTCTCAAAAACTAAAGTTTATCCATCCATACGGAGGATATGAAAACCTAAAGCTTTTGTTTTTTGAAAAAAATTAGATTTTCAGCGTGTACCAAAGTTTCCGGACTTGGAATTATAGTGTAATTTCAACACTAAAAAGATCAAATCTTCCCAAATTTTACTTCAGTGATTGTTACAGATCTTTTGCAGTTTATTTTACTGCCCTTACCTTACCGTTGCGCATTCAGTCTGTGATTTTCACACAGTTCCATTGAAATACACGATTTTAATTTTATATATTTTTGCTTTTCTAGCAATACGGAGAGGAAAAATTTTATTATTTTTGAATAATATACCTATTTAGGTATATAAAGAAATAAAGAATTTTTGAAATTAACCTAAAGCAACATCCAGAATCATCATGATTGCAAAACCAAGCATAAACATAATTGTGCCCCAGTTTGAATGTTCACCTTCTGACATTTCTGGAATTAACTCTTCGATTATTACATAAACCATGGCACCTGCAGCAAAACTCAGAAGATATGGAAGAATTGGTAAAACTAAAGCAGAAAGTAAAATAGTTATTAAACCGGCAATTGGTTCTACAATTCCAGAAAGTATACCCATCAAACAGGATTTTCCTTTAGAAAGTCCATTTGCATGAAGTGGCATGGAAATTATTGCTCCCTCAGGGAAGTTTTGAATTGCAATTCCCAGTGAAAGTGCTAAGGCCGAGGCCGCAGTTACCGAAGAAGTATCCGAAAGCATTCCTGTATACCAGCCTGCATAAACTACACCAACTGCCATACCTTCAGGAATATTATGAAGAACTACGGCAAATACCATCATTGTAGTTTTTTTCCAGTTTGTCTGTGGACCTTCAACTACATTGTTCATATGCATATGTGGAGTGATTTTATCAAGAAGTAAAAGGAATAACATACCAATACAAAATCCTACAACCGCAGGTATGAATGATAATTTTCCCATTGAACTTGATTCTTCTATGGAAGGTATTAAAAGGCTCCATACAGAAGCAGCCATCATAACTCCCGCAGCAAATCCTGTAAGAGCTCTTTGAATGCGGACATTCAAATCTTTTTTCATAAAAAGAACACAAAGAGAACCTAATGATGTTCCTAAAAATGGGATTAATAACCCCTTTGCAATTACACTTATCATATTTCTAATATTATCATCGGCAAAAAATGACTTCAATTGATTAGATTATACTAACAAGTTTTTATTCATTTATTTCTGCTTTTTGTAATTGCATCAAAGGAATTGTAAATCTGAAAAATTTTGGTGCTTTATAATCAAGCCACCAGCCCCCATTGTAAAAGCCATTTTCATTAGCAGTTGGACAGAGAAAAATTACTTTTGCGGGATTTTGAGTGTCATATTCAAAGGTGTTTGAAATCCAGTCTCCGGGATTTTCAGTTTCAAATAAATTAGTTTTTTCAACAGGGGTATAAAATGAGATTTTATATTTTCCGGATTTTAAAATTAAATGCATAGCCATGCCTCCGGAAAGGTAATAGGATTTTTCATATTTATAAAGAGGACTTGTAATATTTGGATTAAAAACACTGCTAAAAGGAGGTCTGGAATTATAGGATTTTACCCTGTCTCCATTGACCCATTCGTAGGAGGCCTTTGCAACATCATAAGTAACATCCACTCCTTCTTGATTTTGGATTTTGAGCCAGCAGCGGACTTGGTTTATGTCGCCGTTACCTACCGGTCGGTATATAACAAGTGACCAGCTATTTTGCCTTAGATTTCCCTCTGCCATTCCCCTTTCATCTGTATTTTCACCCTGATTTTGCGAAAACAGTGGAAAAATTGAAAAACTCACTATAAAAAAACTGAATATTATGCTCTTAAATCTCATCAAATCTACTCTTTTGTAAAGTATAACTCAATTTTTATAAAATTTTTCAAAAATATCTCATGTTTCTATTGACAGTAACAAACCAAAGAGCTATTATGTTTCTATAAATAGAAACTTAGATTATTTAGATGATAGGAGATATCAAAATGAAAAAACAAATGTTTGCAGTTTTTACAGCTGCACTTTTATTGACAGGCTGCTCTAAAAAAGCAGAAACAAAAAGCTCTGGAGATTCTGCAAAAAAAGTAAAAATTGGTATTGCAAAAATCGTCCAGCACGTTGCCCTTGATTCTGTTGAACAGGGTGTAATTGATGCAGTTAAAGCAGCAGGTTACGAAGCTACTTTTGATTTACAGAATGCAAATGGTGATATCAACACAGCAAAACAGATTGCAACTCAGTTCAAAGACGAAAAAGTTGATGTAGCAGTAGGAATTGCAACTCCTGTAGCAATCGCTCTTGCAAATACAATGAAAGAAACTCCAATCGTATTTGGAACAGTAACAGATCCTCTTGGAGCTGGTCTTGTAACTACTTTGGAACACGGAGAAGGAAATATTACAGGTATGTCTGATGAACTTCCTTCAAAAGAACACATTAAACTTTTCAAAGAAATCACTGGAATTAAAACTCTTGGTTATATCTACACAGCAAGTGAAGATAACTCAATCTCTGCTTTGAATCTTGTAGAAGCTGGTTGTAAAGAAGCAGGACTTGAATTAGTTGTTCAGGCAATTTCTAATTCTTCAGAAGTTAAACAGGCTGCCGAAGCTATCGTTTCTAGAGTTGATGGTATTTATCTTACAACAGATAACACAGTATTCTCTGCCCTTCCAAGTTTAGTTGCAGTTTTCAACGAAGCTAAAAAGCCTATTTTCTCTGGCGATGTAACAGGTGCTAAAAACGGTGGTTGTTTCATGGCTTCTGGATTTAATTACTACAAGGCTGGATATGCAACTGGCGAAATGGTAGTAGAAATCTTACAGGGCAAAAAACCTAGCGAAATCCCTGTACGTTTTATGACAAAACCAGAAGATTCAGATTTATTGTTTGACCTTGATGTAGCAAAAGCTTGTGGAATTACAATCCCACAGAACTATCTTGATCAGGCAAGTTTTATCATCGAAAACGGTGTAATGACAGAAAAATAATTTAGTCCTCCTATAGATTATTTTGTTAAAGGAATTCCTCACATAGGAATTCCTTTTTTTTATTCTATGAGTTATAATGTTTCTAATAATAGAAACATTATATTATCGCATAAGGATATTAAAAAATGATTGAATCAATATTGATTGAAGGCTTAATCTACGGAATTATGGTTTTAGGCCTTTTTATCAGCTATCGAACCTTGAATTTCTGTGATATGACAGTAGATGGCGCCTTCCCTTTAGGCGCTTGTATTCTTGCTGCTTGTATCGTAGCAGGCATTCCCCCAATTGTAGGTATTTTTCTGGCCTTTCTTGGAGGCTGTCTTGCAGGTCTTTGTACAACCCTTTTATACACAAAACTTCGTGTTCCAGATCTTCTTGCCGGCATTTTGATGATGACTATGCTCTATTCTATAAATCTTAGGATTATGTCTAACAGAGCAAATATTTCTTTTATCAAATATAAAACTACTTTTTCAAAAATTACTGAGGTAACAAATCGATTACTCCCTGATGCTCCAGATGAGATAGGAATCTTAATTTTCCTCTTAATTTTTATCATAGTATTTAAATATCTTCTGGACCTTTTCTTTCATACAGATTTAGGACTTACAATGGGTGCTCTTGGGGCAAATGAACAGATGGTCATTTCTCAGGGTGTAAATCCACAGATTGTAAGAGGTATTGGAGTATGTGTTGGCGATGGTCTTGCGGCTCTTTCCGGTGCTTTTGCTTCAATGTACAACGGTTTTGCTGATGTTGGTAGCGGAACGGGTGTAATTGTGAGTGGACTTGCTTCTCTTATGCTGGGTGAATTTATTATTAAATCTAATAAAATCGGCTTGCAAACTTTAAGAGTTTTGATTGGTTCTATTATTTACAGAGCCCTTATGTTTATTGCCCGTCGTTATGGCCATTATATCAACCTGACTGCAAATGACCTTAAATTAATTACCGGACTTTTAATTATTGTATGTCTTATCGTAGCTAATGCTAAGGGAAAGGGAAATTTTAAAAGCCATTTAATGAGACCTAAAAAATATGGAAAGGCAGTAAAACTTTCAAAAGGAGCTTCAAATGATTAGACTGGAAAACATTGGAATTACCTTTAATCAGGGAACTCCAGACGAAAATATTGCTTTAAAAAATATAAATTTGGAAATTAATAAGGGTGATTTTATAACTGTAATTGGTTCAAACGGAGCCGGAAAATCTACCCTTTACAATGTTATTTCTGGAACTTTAACTCCAAGCAAAGGAAAAATATTCCTTGATTTACCAGATGAAAAAGGAAATATCTTAAGCAAGGAAATTACAAAAGACCCTGAATATAAAAGAGCTTCTTACATTGGCCGTATTTTCCAGAATCCTCTTTTAGGAACTGCAGGAAAAATGTCCCTTGAAGACAATATGACAATCTGCTGCGAAAAAGGCTGGAAGGGTTTAAAAATCAGTTTGAATAAAAGAAAACGTGCAGCTTTTAAGGCTGAACTCAAGCAGTTGAATATGGGCCTGGAAAACCGTTTACACGATAACGTAGAACAATTTTCCGGAGGTCAGCGTCAGGCTTTAACTCTTTTAATGGCAGTTCTTTCAAGACCAGCAATTCTTCTTTTGGATGAACACACCGCAGCTTTGGACCCAACAAATGCTGATATTGTCATGAAATTAACTAGAAAATTCGCAAAAGAATATAATCTTACCGTAATGATGGTAACTCATAATATGCAGCAAGCCCTGGATTACGGAAACAGACTTTTAATGATGGATGATGGTGAAATTATTCTTGATATTAAGGGGCCTGAAAAGCAAAAACTTACCCTGGATGATCTTGCCGCCAGATTTAAAGAAATTAAAAATCACGGTATGACAAATGATCAGATGGTTCTTCAATAAGAATAAATCAAAGTAAAATAGAAAAAGGTCTGAAAACTTTATAGTTTCCAGACCTTTTTTTTAACTAATTTATATTTCTATTTTTTATAGGCTCTTAAGAATAATTCTACTTGCAAGAAGATTCTTAGTGTCTGTTTTATAAATTGAAATCATAAGCCAGTCACCAGTTTTGATTGCAGAAATGTCTAAAGATTCTTCATTTTCTGGCAAATCTCCATCCATTTTTGGAGGATTTTTAAGTCCTTTTGGTAAAGATAAATCAGCTGGGGCATCTTTCATATCTTTTGGTGGATTTTCAGGAGCTTTTTCCATATCTGCCTTTTTGATGTGAGTAAATGGGCTGATTATTACAGTAAATTCATTTCCGTCTGCATCTGCAATTGTAACAGAAGAATTCTCTGTGTCTATTGCAGTTACTTTTCCTATATAGTCAATTTTAGGAAGATTTCCATCCTCTCCATTCATTTCCATTTTTTTGGCAGAATCTTTTTGATTGTCCTTGTTAATTTTTGGATTGCTTCTTGCAAAAACTAAACTACTTCCAATTAAAGTAATGATTGCAAAAACCAAAGTAAATTTTTTTGTTTCTTTCATAAATACTCCTCGTAAGAAAAATCATCTTACAATCAAAAGAATAAAGAAAATGGGCTTTGAAAACTTTAGACAGATATTAATAGAAAATTAGAAAACTCTAATAAAAAAAGGCTTAAGATAAAGGTCGTTTTCGATTATTATTAAATCATGAATATAAAGAGTTTAATTATGCTTTCAGGCTTATTTATATCAGGACTTCCTCTTTTTGCACAAAGCCAGCAGAAAAGTCAAAATATAAGGGCTTTTCCGCCACCACCAGAAGATGGAATTTATTCTTACCACGGAAAAAGATTAAAAGAACTGGAAAGTGAAAAAGATTTTTTTATCTGTGCAATAAAAATTCTCCAAATAGAAGAAAATCAAACTTGTCTGGATGTATTTTTCACCTCCGAAATAGACCCTATGTCAATAAAAGCAGATTCAATTCTTATTCTCCCCCTTGAAGATTCAAATAATAAAAATAATGATTGGGTTGAGCCGGAAGAAATGTCTGAAAATCAAAAAGAAAAAAGGATGCCCCCACCTAGAAGACCTCCCCTTAAATATCCCAATAAAAAATTACCCCAGGAAGAGGAAAAAATTCCCCCCTGTCCAAAAATTAATACAAACTACCCTTTCACCTATCAATTTATGAAAAATTCCCGGGGAATTAGATTTATTATCACTAATGAAGAAGAAAATTTTAATCTGATTATTCAAAATATTAAGTCCTGGCAGGGACTGGAGATTCAAGCCTTAAAACTTGAAAAAGTAAGTAGTAATGCACAATATTTATATTCCTGGAGAGAAAAAATATGGAAAAAATCTTAATTGTAGAAGACGACGAAACTGTCTTAAATTTTGAAGAACTGGAATTAAAACACGAAGGTTATAATTGCCTTGTCGCAAAAGATGGACGTCAGGCCCTTGAAGTATTTGAAGAGGAAAAACCTGATTTAGTTTTGCTTGATATAATGCTTCCTGAATTAAATGGAATTGAAGTTCTTAGAAGAATCCGAAAAGCTTCCTCTACCCCGGTAATTTTAGTTACTGCCAAGGGGGAAACTTACGACAAGGTAAATGGCTTAAACACCGGGGCAGATGATTATATTTCAAAACCTTTTGCGATTGAAGAATTACTTGCAAGAATTTCTGCTGTTTTGCGCCGCTTTAAGTCTGTTTCAAATGAAACCCTGCTTAAAAATCGAGACCTTGAATTAAATACCCAGAGTATGAGCGCTAATATTCAGGGAAATAGCATCAATCTTTCTAAACTTGAATTTTTAATGCTTAAGTATTTTATGGAAAACGTAAATGTTGCCCTCAGCCGTAATCAAATCATAGATAAAGTTTGGGGTAAAGATTATTTCATAGAAGAAAATACTGTTGATGTTTATGTAAATTACCTTAGATCAAAAATTGATCAAGTGGCCAAGAGTGAATACATAAGAACTATTCGTGGCATTGGATATATGATGGTGTAATATGAAGATAAAAAACAGCCTTTCTTTAAGACTTTCCATAAGATTTATGCTGATTGTAGCTCTGATTGTCTTACTTTTATCTTCTGGTTTTGTATTTGTCTTAAGATTTTCAATTAACAACAGAATGAAAAATACTCTTATGGGGCTGACTGCTTTAGTCTGTTCAAATATCACACAGGAAAGCACTCCAGAACTTTTAGGATTACCATATTTTTTAACTTATCTTGTTTATGATTCTAAAACGGGACAGATTATTCACACTAACGACCCCTTTTTACCAAAACTTCCATTAACAGAAGGAACGGTAAAACGTTATCATCAGGCAGATTATTATGCGGATGGAGATTTAACTATTTTATACAGCAGCTGCGAACTTAAAGGTAAAAATAATGAAGTGTGGATTGTGCAAACCTCGGTGGATATGGACCGGGATGCAGCGGCCGAAATGGTAAGAGAAATTCCCAAAATTGCCTTGATTTTTGCCCTGCCTATTTTAATCATTTCCTTTTTGGTTTCATTATTTATCACAAAAAGAACTATGAAACCCGTAAAAGAAATTACAGAAAGTGCCCGTCAAATGAGCAGTACAAATCTTGAAAATCTGCTGCCAATAAGTAAACGTAATGATGAATTAGATCAACTGGCCCAGACTTTTAATTCCCTCTTTGAAAGTTTACGCAAAGATTTTGAAAGGGAAAGAAATTTTACAAGTGATGTTTCCCACGAATTAAAAACTCCAATTGCAGGAATTCTGGGACAGGCAGGATTATTAAAGCGCTGGGGAAAAAAGGACCCAAATCAATTAGAAGAATCTCTTGATTTAATAATCACAGAAGCAAATTCTATGAGCGCAATAATTACAAATCTTCTGCAAATTTCAAAATTGGAAAATGGAAAAGAAGAAATATTTTATGAAAATTGCAGTATTTCCAGTCTTTTTGACAGATTAAAAAAGGAATTCTGCCCAATAAATCCTGATTTACAGATAATATTTTCCCCTTCTATCAACATTAATTTTAAGTGCGATATTGAATTACTCCACCAGGTTTTAACGGCTTTAATCTCTAACAGTATAAAATTCTGGAAAAATAAGGCTGAAAGTTCAGAAAATAAAGAATGCCTAATTGAATTAGATTCTTTTATAAAAGATGACCAGGTATTTATAATTGAAAAAGATAACGGACCTGGTTTTGAAGAAGAGGTTTTACCTCATATTTTTGAACGTTTTTACAAGGGAGATAAGGCTCATAAACGCAGTCAGGGAAGTTCTGGTCTTGGGCTTGCAATTTCCTCTACAATCGTAAAAGCCCTGGGCGGAAAAATTAAAGCAGAAAATCGCCGCGATAAAAAAGGAGCTGAATTTATCATTCAACTCCCTTATTTATAATTTATTCTGTAATTTCTGCAATATTTTTAGCAACAACATTCTTAAGTGCATTTCTTTCAATCACTTCCGGGAAATTTCTCCAGATAATATATTTTGCACTTGAAACTTCGGTCAATGGACCTGCAACTGGATTATGAACATTATCAATTATAAAATCAAAATCCCCTTCTTTTGCTGTTAAAATCTGCTGACTTGTAACAGGGCCCGGTCCAAAGATTTCTACAACTTCAAGACCTAAATCCCTGGCAAGATAAATCTGATTTTTATTACAGTAAACTTTTGCTCCGGCAAGTCCCATTTCTTCAAGTTTTTTCTTACCCTCTAAAATTGTAGAAATATATTCTTCTACTCTTTTCTGACATTCTTCTTGAGTTCCTGTAACTTCTGCAATTTGAAAAGCAGATTTTTTTACAGTTTGAATAGAATTATCACAGGTGATTTTTACCATATTTACACCATCAATAGCAGTTCCCAGAGTCTGCATCATTCTTTCAAAACCTGCAAAAATAAAATATTCTGAGTTTTTTATTATCTCAATATCCGAAAGTGTTACTTCGTACTCTGGCGGGTGACGTAAGGATGCGGGGGCAATGGCGTCAACCTTATCAAGGCCAGCTAAATCTGCAAAAGCGGCTGTCCAGCTTGTAGAGGCAATATACTTTTGGGAAGAATTGTCTGATTCTTTCTTTTTATTGCAGGAAATTAAGCTGCTTAAAAGTATAAGAATAATTAAAAGTAAAGTAATTTTTTTCATTTAGATCTCCTTTTTCCAAAAGATAAAATTATATAAATTATTACTGCTAAAAGTGAAATTGTAGCTGCGGGTGGCCAGTTTATCATTACAGCCAGGCTGTAGCCTAAAAGCGAATTTATAAGACCAAAAATTGAACTTGTAATAAAAAGTTTTTTAATTCCAGAGGATTTTTTTCCGCAAAATAGATTGGCATTTAGGACTGGAAGTATTAACAAAGAGTCAATTAAAAAGGCTCCCAGAAGTTTCATTGCAAGGGCTACAAGAAGAGCAATAATCAAAATCATAAAGGTATAATTCAAGCGGACTTTTATTCCCATGGCCTGGGCAACATCTTTATTAAAGAATAAGGCCAGAATATTTTTAAAATTAAAGAAAATATAGGAAATCAAAAGAAAGGAAATTGCCAGTAAAATTATTAAATCTGAATTAGTTAAGGCAAATGGACTTCCCCACATAAGATTTAAAGTATCTTTTGCGGGAACATCAGCAACTTGCATAAGAATTGAAGCCAATGCCATGCTTAAAACCATTGCGGCTGCACTTGCACCAGAAAAGCCAAAGCTTTGGGTTTTGTTAAAAAACATCATAATAAAAATCAAAAGCAGATTAATAGTTATTGTCACCGGGAAAAGGGGCAGATTTAAGGCTAAAGACAGGGCTCCACCAAGAATTACCCCGTGCATTAGCATATAACGCAGGGGAACTAAATCAAGTCGAAGAACCATCAATCCGCAGAGAGGAAAAAAGGCTCCGGAAATAATCATGGCAAAAAATCCACGGGTGATTGGAGCCAGGGTAAATATTAAACTTAAATTAGTCCACATTTTCTTCCCCCAAAATTAATTTATCCCAACCCGGAAGATTAGCCAGTTCCTTATCGTGAGTTACTACAATTATTGTTGGAATTTCAGAAATTGTAAGAGAACGTAAAATATCCGTTACCATTTTCTTATTTTCGTTATCCAAGGCAGAAGTTGGCTCATCCAAAAGAAGTAATTTTGCATTTTGAGCAAGACAGCGGGCAAGAGATATTTTTTGTTTTTCTCCCCCACTCAAACTGTTAAAAGCCCTGCCCGCCAATTTTTGACTGGAAGTCCTTATCAGACATTTTTCTATCAGGGATTTTTTATCTTTAACCTTTTTGTCAATTCCAAGTCCAATTACTTCTTCAACAGAAAGACTAAAATTACTATTATCTGAGGCCTGGGGAATATAACCAATTGTAAATTTATCTAAATCAGCAGGATTTTTGTCGTCTAATAAAATACGACCTGAAAGAGGTTTATAAATTCCTGCCAGAAGTCTTAACAAAGTTGTTTTACCAGCCCCATTTTCGCCCAAAATCATAAGATGGGCCCCCGCTTTTAATTCAAAAGAAAGATTATTTATTGAACCAAAGGAATAAGTAAGATTTTCGACTTTTACCGAAATCCCCTGAACCAGTTTAGCCCTCTGCCTTAAAATTGAATAAATTAAATCACCGTCATATAAATCTTCAAGTTGATTTTCTGTTGCACACATCAATTTATCAACCAGATTTTTATAATTTACCTGGATTTTTTCTTCTTCTGGCAGATTTTTATTTAAGTAATTAATATAATTCAGGGCGTTTTGACTGATTAGTTCTGCGTTGATTTTTTTTATTCCCAGCCTGATTGAAAGAAAAGCGGCGGCCTTACCAATAGCAGTATCATGAGAAGATAGATTTTTACCAGAATAAGTTTTTAAGAATTCCTCTAATTCAAATAAGGGATAAAGCCATTTTCCCTTACTCGAAAAAATTAGAGAATCTTCATCAAAAACCTGGAGACTTGTTTTTTCTGGTAAATCATCTAAATAACTCATAATGTGATTTTAATTCCAACAATTTTGTAAAAATATAACAAAAATATCAGGTAATTGTACTGTAAATATTCTAATCTTCACTACGACCAAAAGTTGCAGGTCTATTTTCAGCACCAATATCAAAATCCAGATACTGATATATTTCTTTAAATGGATCTTCTCTCATATAAATCTCTTCTCCCAATTCTAAAAGCAAACCATTACTTTCTTTTGAAGTTTGCCATAAAGGAAGATTTGATTCTCCAAGTCCATTTGGATTTCCGTATTTTGCAAAATTAGCCCAATATTCAGACATTATTTCTTCTAATTCATAATCACTTTGATTATAGGCCTTAGTTTTTGGAACATTTCCATAGGCATAAATCATTTCGCCAGAGTGATAAGTACCAATTCCTTTATTTTCCTTAGAAAAATAATATTCATAAACGGGTTTTCCCTGACTTTCCAGAACTTTAGTCCAGCTGTCGTGAGGATAAGTAAAACAAATGGCAGAAAATAACCTGCCGTAGAATTTTTTAGCCTCTTTGTTGTTTTTTACTGGTTCTGCTAAAGAACATAAGCCGTCAACATCTGTTACATAAGGTGAATCTGCCACTAAATCTCTGTAATTTTTCTTAGTGATTTTTGATAAAACGATAAATGCATCGCCTTCTCTTTTATTAAAACCATTCAAAAGGGCTTCTTCATGATTCAGACCTTTCTGGTAAATCTCCCAAGGGTATTCAGGCATAGAATAAGGATCCACTGTCATAGAATTATTTACATGAGTAGTTTTCATTAATTCCTGGGCCGAAAGATTTCTCATATCTGCAAGATTTTTAGCACCAAGTTCATCCATAATTTTTTGACCAGTAGAAAGAGCAAGTTCTCTTGAACGGAAGGTATGGGCTGGAACAGGAACTACAAGAGAAGAACTTTCTGCAATTGCTCTTTTAAACATTCCCTTTGATAAAGGAGATGCACATAAAGCGTTTACAGAAGAAGAACCTGCAGATTCTCCGGCAATTGTAATATTTTCTGGGTCTCCACCAAATTCTTTGATGTTTTTATTAACCCATTCAAGGGCCTTAATCTGATCCAAAAGGCCGTAATTACCTGTAGTTCCGTTTGGACTTTCCTCTGCTAATTCCTGACTTGCAAAATATCCAAAAATATTCAAACGATAGGAAATTGTAACAAAAATTAAGTCTTTTTGAGCTAAACTTGCGCCGTCATAAGATTGAAACCAGCTGGAACCACTTGAAAGGCTGCCACCGTGAACATAAACCAAAACCGGCAGCTTTGAAGTAGAATCTAAGCCCTTAGGTCTCCAGATATTAAGATAAAGACAATCTTCTGACATAGGTGCAAAATCAGTTCTGTCTCCTTTTGAATGAACATAAGCATTCATGAGTTTTCTGATAATTTTAGGAGTTTGATTTTGCATGGCCATAGGAGCAAAATGGTCGGCATAATAAATATCATCCCAGGCCTCTAAATCCTGAGGTTCTTTCCAGCGTAAATCTCCCACAGGTGCTTTTGCAAAGGGAATACCGGCAAATAATTCAAGAGATTTATCTGTAAGCTGAATTCCTTGAATTTTTCCTTTTTCAAGTTCAATTACTTCTGTGGGAAGTGTTTCAATCCCCGGAAATGGCTGGGTTTGATTTTTTATTGAAGATGAAGAACAGGAAACTAAAAATAATGCAAAAAATACAATTGTATAAAATCTAAAATATCTCATAATTGAGGCCTATTCTACAAAAGTAATTGCATTATGGCAAATGAAAATTCTATTATTTCCCCAGATATTCACCGATTAAAAGTGCAGTTTGAATCATGTAACGAACCTGACCATTTTGAAGGTCGCACTTTAACAATTCAGATATTTTTCGGATTCTGTAATTTATTGTATTACGATGAGTTGAGTTTTCTTCTGCAGTTTTTTGAATCTTACCATTCTGTTCAACATAAAATTTTAAAGTTTCAAGATAAGACTGGTGTTTTAGAGGAGATAAACTATCTAAAGGACCTAAAATCTCCTGGTACATATTTTCGAGCACAGAAGGATTTTTAACTTCGGCAAAAAGCTTAAATACGCCCAGGGAATTGTAATCAATAAAGTTTTCCCCTGCTTTACAGAATTTTAAGGCAACTTCGGCATGTTCAAATTCGGCTGCAAGTTCCAAAGGAGAATGACATATAGAACTGATAGAAACAATACTACCCTTTAGAACTCTATCATTACAAACAATTTGACTGATAGTTTTTGCAATATTGTAAGGATCAGAATGTAGAATATAAACAATCAGATTATCACAAATCAACCAGCAAAAATCACTTGGGTTTAGACCGATTTTATTATTAAAAGAGTATTCTATATGTCTTTTGAGCTGATCTTTATCGTCATCAAATACTCCTGACGGGATCTTCATTAAAATGATGGAAAATTCACTAGCGTTTGCAAAAGGAGTGTTTTCAAGATAAGCACTGTTAAAATTCTTGGAATGAAAAAGAACATCATAGAAACACTGTTCTAAAGTCTGCCCTTTTTGATTATCATTTACGATTTTATTACCAATTTCCTGCATTACATCAATTGTGTGGATTTCCCAGGGCATGGTAAAAAGAGGAAAATCTAATTCATCGCAGAGAGAAATGATTTTCTGGGGAATTACATCAATATATTTTCCGGTATTAACAATAAGGCCCGAAGCATTTTTATCAACCGATTCTTTGATTAAAGCAGTCAAAAATTCCAGGGAAAAATCTGATTTATCGTCAGTGTTATGTTTATGGCGCTCAACATTCAGTCCTGTTGTAATTTCTATCTCTCCACCCCTGATAAATTCAATCGACTCAGGATCTTCGGTGTAATAAACCCAACTTACATGTTTTTGAAGACCGTTGGCCCCCGCAATTAATTTTAATCTGTAAACATTTAAAGAGTTATAAAGAGACTGAACTGTTATGGCCAAAATTTTCCTCCAATTATATTCAATTAGCAAAAATCAGCAGAGTTTAAATAAACTCATAATTGCATAAAAAAAGGCGCAGATACCCTTGTATAAAGTCGCTGCGCCGTTGCATACAATTAAATAAAAACTCAGTCCTTGTTTAAAATTATATATCACTTTGATCAAAAAATCATTAATATTTTTACAAATTTTTCTTTATTTTCATATTTTCTGCACAAATTTTTCGGGAGCTTTTTTCTTCAGAATATTGAAATCGTAAAAGAAGGTTTTGAAGGCCCGACTTTTCCACGAAATAGATAAAGTTTGATTCATTTTCTGAAGCCTTATGGACGGTGAGAGGATCAAAGTCCCAACATTCTGGGGAAAAATAGAAGGACAAAGTTTTAATTTGTTGATTTCTGAGTTATAATATTAATTTGAGGAAAGTTATAAAAATGTTTGAAAAAAATGCTATTTTGATTATTAATCTCTTTTTAGTCCCAATGATTTCTCTGGCAATTCTCCAGAAAAAAAGACTAATATCTAATAATTATTTTGATATATTTAAATCCTATTGTATTCTTTGCGTTGCAAATCTAATAGTAACAAAGATTCCCTTAGCCCTAGCAAGGATAATATTAAATACCTCAATAGAGTTATTTTCAGTAAAGTACACCCTACTTTCAACATTTTGCTCTGTAATATTGCCTTATATTTACTTAATTGCCAAAAAATACATAAAAGTAAAATGCGAAATCAAAGAAAAAAATGAGGCCTCAGAATAAATGAAAAAGAAGCCCCTAATTTTTCTCTTATATTTTTTCTGTTTTTTAATAACAGTAATAGGTCTAAATTTATTTCATTTAACAGACTGGTACATAGTTACATTTAATACAACTTTTGAAGAATTTATATACACAATCTCAAATCCCATGAAGGGAGCCGATGTAGGATTCTTACGACCACTTATAAAACCGGTACTTAAATTATCACTTAAAATTTTACTCGGATATATTTTTATCCTCTTTTTGGAATTTGAATTGCTTACAAATATTAAAATAGCAATAGTATTTTTTACATCCAAAAAAGAAAGAAGAATAAGATTTGATATTTTATTAAGAATAATCACAGTGATATTTGCCCTTTTTACCTTGGTGGAAGGAGTATTATATGTAGATTCTAAAGTTTCAGTTTTTGGTTATATAAAACACAGATTTTCAAAAACAAGTATTTATGAAGAATACTATGTTTCGCCAGAATCAGTAAAAATCACAGCTCCAGAAAATAAAAAAAATCTTATACACATATATGTAGAAAGCCTTGAAACAACTTATGCTCATGCCAAAATGACAAAAGAAAGTCAAAATTACTATAATTTTATGCCAAAATTGCAAAAGTTAGCTCAAGAAAACGTTTCCTTTTGGGGAGGAGATACATTTGGGGGATTTAATTGTATTACAGGCTCTGGTTGGACAATTGCTTCACTTTTTGCACAAAACACAGGCGTTCCATTTGCTTTCCCAGTAGGAAATAATATGGGAACCCACAGTAAATTTGCAGAAGGAATATGTACACTTGGCGATATATTAGAAAAAGAAGGATATAATCAGGAATTTTTGTGTGGTTCAGATGGAAATTTTGCCGGAAGAAAAACTTTTTTTGAACAACATGGAAATTACACAGTTTTTGATGTTTATACCGCCAGAGAAAAAGGATACATCCCAGAAGATTATTGGGTCTGGTGGGGCTTTGAAGATGAAATTTTGTATAAAATCGCAAAAGATGAAATTACAAGACTTGCGTCACTGGAAAAACCCTTTAATTTTTCATTTTTGACAGTTGATACCCATCATGTTGGTGGATATAAATGCAGCTTATGCGGCAATGAATATGATGAAAATCTGGCAAATGTAGTTACCTGTGCAGATAATCAATTAGCTGAATTTATAAACTGGCTGAAAAATCAACCTTTTTATGAAGATAGTGTAATTGTTATTACAGGAGATCATCCAAGAATGGACAACATTCTAATAAATGGAATCCCATTAGATTCAAGATTAATATATAACTGCTTTATAGGCTCAAATTTAAAAGAAGTTGATATAGAAAAATTACACAAAAGAAAAATAAGTATATTAGACATATTCCCAACCACTCTGGCAGCCATGGATTTTAAGATAGAAGGCAATAAACTAGGCCTTGGAACTAATGCAATGTCAGAAGAGACTAATCTTATGGATACCCTAGGACTTGACCTACTAAACGATGAGTTATCTAAGTATTCTGAATATTATTTTGAGAATTTTAATTAGATTTTAGAAGAGTTTTTGAACCTGACTGGTATAAAAATTATAAGTATTTTTAACATTTGTTCAAAAAGAAGTTACCAAATGATTTGTAAAATTAATTGCAGAAATTTTCAAAAAATAATGTTTTATGTATTGACACTTTTTTTATAATTTTATATATTAAATACATCAACTGACGGACGGTTAGCTCAGCTGGTACGAGCGTCTGGTTTACACCCAGAATGTCGGGAGTTCGATCCTCTCACCGTCCATAAGACTTCAGATTTTTCTGAAGTCTTTTTTTTTATTTTTTTCAAAAAAAAAGCTTAAAGAAATACTCCCCTTACATAATTATAACAGCTCACAGAGTGTAATTATAGAAACTTAACAAAGCTTTATATGCGTATATTATTATTTTTTCACAAATTTATATTTAATTTTACCATTTTCGTCTTTTTCTAAAAGGCCGCAAAAGCTTTCTTCAAAGAATACGGCTACAATACTTTTATTTGGAATCTTATATAAATCTTCGGTGAATAAACGATTTTTAAGAGCTTTTCCGTTTGAAAACTCGGCAAGGGCTGAAGAATCTTTGAGATTGATGTTTACAAATCCACAGTAAATCGATAATTCCCTGGTAAAAGTTTGGATTTTTTGAAGGATTTCTTCCTGAATATTTTCTGAATAATAAACTTTTTCGTCCGCCTGATAATTTCTTTCATCGGCCAGACAATTGTCAATTGTAAAATCTTCCAATTCAGAAACACCGGCCGCATCTTCAATTTTAAATTCTCCAACCCGACTTCTGTAAAGGCCAACAAGATATGCGGCACTATTACAGTAATTTCCTATATCTCTTGCAAGGCTTCTTATATAAGTTCCTTTGGAAACTGTAAACTTTACTAGACAAGCTAAGACTTTTCCTTGAGAATTTAACTTGATTTCCTCTAATTCAGCTGAATAAACTGTAATATTTCTTGCAGGAATATCCGAAATCTGTCCTTTTCGGGCTAAATCACTGGATCTTTTACCATCAACATGAATTGCAGAAAAAGCAGGTGGTTTTTGCATTTGTGGGCCCTTAAAATGTTCAATTGCAGCAATCAGATCTTTTTTTTCGGGCAAAGGGGCTTCTTTTATTATAGTTCCCGTATATTCCAGAGTATCAGTTTCTGCTCCAAATTTAATAACAGCCGAGTAAGTTTTATCAAATTCTGTAATATTCCCGGCAAGTCTTGTAAGTCGTCCACAGCAAACTACAAGTAATCCCTGGGCAAAAGAATCTAAGGTCCCGGTATGACCTACTTTACTTGTTTTAAGAGCTTTTTTGATATTACTAAGGGAAGCAAAAGAAGTTAAACCACGTTTTTTTGCTAGAAGTACAATTCCATCCATTTTTATTCCACAAATTTTATTTTATACAAAAAAAATCTGACAAGTAATTAGCCTGCCAGATTTTTGATTTTTATAAGTTTTTAAGATTATTAATCTGAATCTTTCTCAGAATCTGAAGTTTTAGCCTTCTCTCTTTCTTCTGACTCTTTTTCCAGCGCATTCAATTTCTGCACCATCTTAAAGCCTTCTTTCATTCCCTGATCAACAATGAACTGCAATTTTGGGAACTGACGAATTCTAAGTTTTTTTGCAATTTCCCGCTGAATAAAACCTGCGGCAGCGTTTAATCCATCTACTCCATGTTTTAATTCACCGTCTGGCAAAAATGATGATACATAAACTTTTGCATAAGCTAAATCGCTGGTAATTTCAACGCGATTTACACTTAGGAAAGTAGATACTCGTGGATCTTTTACCTGTCCACGAAGTATCAACTGGGAAATTTCATCACGGAGCTGATCATTCAATCTCTGTAATCTATATTGTCCCATTATTGAGCTCCTTCAGAACCAGACGCAGTAACATTACGTTTTGCTGCTTCAGCTTCTTCTTCTGCAATTGTTTTTCCAAGTTTTTTAGCGATTTCAACAATTTCAAATACTTCGAGTTTATCGCCAACCTGAATATCCTGCCAGTTTTCAAGACCGATACCACATTCATAACCTACGCTAACTTCTTTAGCATCATCCTTGAAACGTTTAAGAGAAGAAATCTTACCTGTAAACTTAACAATTCCGTCACGGATAAGGTTTACGCTGGAAGTTCTACGAACAACACCTTCTGATACAGAACAACCTGCGATAACACCGATTTTTGGAACTTTGAATGTTTCGCGAACTTCAACCTGTCCAATAACTTCTTCTTTTGTATCTGGCTGTAACATACCTTCCATAGCCTGCTGAATTTCTTCAACACACTTATAGATGATATTGTATTTTCTGATTTCAACCTGTTCCTGTTCTGCCAAAGTTTTTGCTTTTGGTGTAGGACGAACGTTGAATCCGATAATAATTGCGTTTGAGTCTGCTGCTGCAAGTGTAACGTCTGATTCGTTGATTGCACCGGCAGATGAGTGAATAACAGAAAGTCTGATTTCGCGTGTAGAAAGTTTTTCCAAAGAAGATTTAAGAGCTTCTGCAGAACCCTGTAAGTCAGCTTTAATGATAACTTTAAGTTCTTTAACTTCACTATCTTTAATATCACTAAAGAGTGTATCAAGAGTTGTCTTCTTAACAGCCTTGGCAGCTTCGAAGCGTTTTAATTCCTGGCGTTTAGAAGAAATTGCTCTTGCATCTTTTTCAGATTCTGTTACCTGGAATGGATCACCTGCATTTGGCATTTCTTCCATACCCAGTACTTCAACTGGTGTAGAAGGACCTGCTTCCTGGATTCTCTTACCGCGGTCATCAAACATAGCACGAACACGGCCAGAATAAATACCTGCAACAAATGGATCACCCTGATGTAAGGTACCTCTCTGAATTACAACAGAAGATACAACACCACGTCCCTGATCTACACGAGATTCAAGAATCTTACCTTCGGCACGACACTGGTCATTTGCCTTAAGTTCAAGCATTTCTGCCTGAAGTAAAATTGCATCCAAAAGATCATCAATACCCTGTTTCTGTTTAGCAGAAATATGTACATACTGAGTATCTCCACCCCATTCTTCTGGAGTTAATCCCTGTTCAGACAACTGAGTCTTAACACGGTCTGGATTTGCTTCTGGTTTATCAATTTTGTTTACAGCAACAATAATAGGAACTTTAGCATCTTTTGCATGAGCAATAGCTTCCAAAGTCTGAGGCATAACACCGTCATCTGCTGCAACTACAAGAACTACAATATCTGTTACCTGAGCACCACGAGCACGCATCATTGTAAAGGCTTCATGACCTGGTGTATCAAGGAATGTAATTTTACCTTTTGGAGTTGTTACTGAATAAGCACCAATAGACTGAGTAATTCCACCTGCTTCACCTTCTGCAACATGTGCATTACGGATAGCATCAAGAGTTTTTGTTTTACCATGGTCTACGTGTCCCATTACTGTTACGATTGGAGGACGAACTTTTAATTCTATTCCGTCATCTTTATCACTTTCAATAACTGTTTCGTCGTAAAGTGAAACAAGATGTACTTCACAACCATATTCAGCAGCAAGTAAAGTAGCAGTATCTGAGTCGATGGATTCAGTAATTCTAACCATCATACCCATACCCATAAGTTTAGCGATTACCTCGTTAGCCTTAAGGTTCATTTTACGAGCTAAATCTGAAACAGAAATTGATTCCATAATATCAATTGACTTTGGTACTACAGAAGCTGGAGTTTCGCTCTTCTTTTTCTGTTCAAAGAGATTATCATCATACTGCTCTGCATCTTTACGATTATAAATCTGCTTTTTGCCTTTAAACTGTTTTTTAGCTGGCTGTCTAGACTGATCTACTGGAGGAACTGGAGCTCCGCCGCTCATTCCTGGTCTTGGTCCACGATTAAATCCACCGCCCTGACCATTACGGTTAAAGTTTCCACCCTGTCCATTGCGATTAAAGTTTCCGCCCTGGCCATTTCTGTTGAAACCACCACCCTGGCCGCCACGATTAAAGCCGCCCTGTCTGTTATTCTGCTGGGCTCTCTGTCGTGCCTGATCTCCACTAAATCCAGATGAACCATCGCGATTATAACGATTATTTCCAGAACGTCCACCGTCCCGGTTATAATTATTACGGCCATTATTCTGTCTTCCCCTATCGGAAAGATTTCCAGCCTTTACATTTGGTCTTTCTGAATTAAATACAAATGGTTTTTTTTCTCTGTTATTGTTTGCATTTGTATTATTTTTTGCGGTTTGATTAGAAGAAGTCTGAAGGTTTCCGTCTTGCTTCTCAGTAGCAGGAACTGGAGTTTCATTTTTCTTTACAAGAACACGAACTCCTTCCTTCTTACCCTGTTCAGTAGCTGGTTTTGCAGACTTTGGAGCCTGTCCAGAACCTGAACTTGGTTTTCTTTTGAGAACAACAACCTTCTTCTTTTCTCCAGAACCATTATTTGTTGAATTATTAGGATTTGAATTTGAATCCTGCTGTTTTTTGTGTACAACAAACTCTGGTTTTTTATCTAATTCTTCTGACATATATTATTCTATTCCCTCTATTTATTCCTCTTCAAATACAAACTCAGCACCACAATTTGGACAGTGAGTCATATCAAGTGTAATTTTTGCTCCACAAGCAGGACAGAAATATTCTTCTTCAGTTTCTTTTTCTTCTTCGTGAGTTTCTGTCTCTTCTACTTCATTTTCTTCTGTTTGATCTTCTTCAACAAATTCTACATTGTTATTAATCAAATCATTTACTTCTTCAAGATCATCAGCTGTAATTCCTTCGATATGAATAGCATCTTTATCATAGGCTTCAACGAAATCTTGAATCTGATCAATTCCATTTTCCTTAAGCAAGGCAGCAACGTTTTCTTTGATTCCAGGAAGTTCTGAAACTGTGTAAATTTCTGCATTTTCTTCTTCAACAACATCATCATTAAAGAGATTTTTAGCATTCTGAACTGTATTAACAGTTGAGAAGTCAATTTCTTCTGCCTGTTCAACAGTCTTAACATCAATATTCCAGTCACAAAGTCTATTTGCAAGTCTTACATTCTGGCCCTGACGACCAATTGCAAGTGAGAACTGACTTTCTTCTACAATTGCAAGTGCCTGGCGTTTATCTGCATCCATAATTACAACTTTTTCAACCTGAGCAGGAGAAAGTGCATTTTTGATAAAATCAACAGGATTTGGTTCATAACGTAAAACATCAATTTTTTCGTTGTAAAGTTCGCGAATAACATTCTGAATACGAACACCTTTTAATCCAACACAAGCACCTACAGGATCTACTTCTTCGCGCTTTGTAGAAACTGCAATCTTTGTACGGTAACCTGCATCACGAACAATGCGCTCAATTGTGATTGTACCGTCTGCAATTTCTGGAACTTCTTTTTCAAGAATTGAACTAACTAATTTTGGATCGCTTCTTGAAAGTACAAGCTGAATACCAGAATTTGTTTTTTTGATTTCTACAATCAAAGCCTTAATACGGTCATTCTTTTCGTAGAATTCCAATTTTGACTGATATTTGTTAGGAAGAACACCTTCGATTTTTCCAGCATTGCCAAGGTCAAGATAAATGTTGCCATTTCTTTCTCTCTGGAAATAACCGATGATAATTTCTCCAATTTTATCCTTATATTCGTTATACAAAGAATCTTTGTAAGTTTCGTTTAATCCCTGGTGAGCTGTCTGTTTTCCAGTTGAAACTGCAGAACGGTCAAAAGTTTTAGGATCTTCCAAAATATCAATTTCATCTCCAACTTCAACATCTTCTGAAAGTTTACGAGCATCTTCTAATTCGATTTCTTTTACAGGATCCCAAACTCCATCAAGAACAACTTTTCTTGAATAAATAGAAACATCTGACATATCTTCTGCAAATTTTACAATTGCGTTTTCATCAGTTCCGTAAGTTCTTTTATAAGCAGCCTTAAGGGCTCTTTCAATTGTCTGTCTAACTGAATCTTCAGAATAACCTTTTTCCTGAATCAGCTGACGGATAGCATCTGCCATTTCTGACATTTCTATGCCTCCTCAATAGTATAAATAAATTTTGCTTTAGCTATATTTTCATAAGTAACAGTAACTGAAGTACCGTCCTCTTTTTCCAATGTAACTGAATTTTCGTCAGAAGAAAGAATCTTTCCCCCAACCCAATCTGTAACAGTTTTATCCCAAACTCTTACATTTCTTCCTGTAAATACAGAAAATTCTGCCGCATTCTTAATATTATGCTCAACTCCAGGACTTGTAAGTTCCATTGATGTATCATCTGTGCCAAGAAGTGCTTCTAAACGAGGTAAAAGAAGGCGGTGAACTTTTGCGCAGTCATTTACTCCAATGTTTACTTTTGGATCAGAACTGGCAATCATTGCAGAAATTTTTGTAGTTGTTTTACTAGGAATAACTTTAAGGTCTACAAGTTTAAAACCAAGACCTTCTACAAGAGCTGCACACTCTTTGTAATACTTAATGTTTTTATATGATGTATATTCCATATCTGTTTCAAGTCAGATAATTTTTACTTCGCAAAAAAAATGCTAAATACGTCTGGTCAAGGCACGCTTCACTCTTCGGCCTTGACTCAGCCGTTTTGCGAGTTTCAGGAATTGTAAACTCGCAATAAAAAAGACCCGTGGGTTGACACGAGTCTTTTTAATGTAATATTAAACTGACATAGATAAATATAATGCCTTATAAAAATAATGTCAATAAAGCAGCTGAATATTATAGTAGTTTCTTTATTTTAAAATCAAATTTCCGTCTTTATAAGTGGCAAATTTTGTATAGCCCTGTTTTTCAAGCATATCAAACTGAGGTCCGGCTTTTTTTGCCTTTTTAATAATTGAAAGTGAATAAGTCTGACGTAATTTTTCAGCCTCTTTCATTACCTGAGCAAAAGGAATTGAATCTTCGTAGAGTAAAGCACATTTTTCTTTTGCACCTGGAATCTGATAATTCTGATCAAGAAGAATACTGCAGATTCTTTCAAAACCAATACTAAATCCAACAGCAGGAACTGGCTGACCAACGAATTTTCCAATAAGATTATCATAACGGCCGCCACCGCCAATTGCACCAGAAAAGAGTGGACTTCCAATTTCAAATACAGCACCTGTGTAATAGCCCTGACCTCTAACAAGACTTGGGCAGTATTTTATATCATAAGCGCCCTGAGCTACTTCTTTGGCAGTTTTGATAATATATTTAAGATTATCTGCAATAGAAGGATCTGCACACTTTGATGCTACATAATCCAGAGTGATTTCCTTTCCACTTGAAACAAAATCAACCAGAGCTTTTATTGCATTTTCTGGGAGAGCTTTTTCTTTTAACTCAGCTTCAATTCCCTGGGCTCCGATTTTATCCATTTTGTCAAAAGTAATACAAACTGAATCTAAAGTTTCTGGAGCAAAGCCCATGTTTTCAAGCATACTTCTTAAAATTCTGCGGTCATTAATATTGATGTAAAAATCTTTAAATCCTATTGCAAGCATTGCATTTGCAGTTACATCAATCAATTCAACTTCTGCATTTGGTGACGAATCTCCAAGAATATCAATATCACACTGAACAAATTCTCTCATACGACCTTTTTGAGGTCTTTCGGCACGGTAAACTCTGTCAGTCTGAATAACTTTAAAAGGAAACTGAAGATTATTGCGATTTGCGGCAAAAAATCTTGTAAGAGGCAAAGTTAAATCATAACGCAAGCCCATATCAGAAAGTTCTTTTTCGCTTGGATGTTCCTGAGAAAGGGCACTTTCTAATTTATCTCCACGTTTTAAAACTTTAAAAATAAGATTCAGATTATCTCCACCGTCTGATTTATCCAAATTTTCTGAATCTTCTAGAATTGGAGTTGAAATTCTTTCAAAACCTGATGCACGATAAGTTTCAAGGATTTTTCCCTGAACATAATCTCTCATTTTCTGTTCTGCAGGAAGAATATCTTTCATTCCCTTTAAGGCATTTGTTTTCATTTATTGTTGTATCCTCTTTTTATGGTTATAATATTAAAAATGTTCAAATAAGACAATAAAGAGATTCTTTAAATTATAAATAAGCACTTAGGGAGATATTTTATATGACTTTGATTTTTGATATTGGAAATACAAATATAAAAACAGCCCTTTTTGAAGGTAATTCACTAAAACAAGTTTGGAGACTTTCCACCGATATTAAAAGAACCGGCGACGAATATTTTTCGATTTTAAGACCACTTTTTAGAGACAGTCAGATTGAATTTTCTGATATCGATAAAATTGTTTTAAGTACAGTTGTTCCAGCCTTAATTGGACCTTTTGTAATTGTAAGCCAGCACATTACTGGTAAAAAACCAATTTTATTAAGTCCTGAAAATTACGATAAATTGCCAATCAAAATTCCAGAAACTGCAAAACATGAAATTGGAACTGACTTACTTTGTGATGCCCTGGCAGCCTGGACAAAATATAAAGCTCCCTGCATAATTGCCGATTTTGGTACTGCCCTTTCTTTTACCGCTTTAGATCAAAAGGGAACCGTAGCAGGAGTTGCAATTGCACCGGGAATTAGAACCGCCTTCAACTCACTTTTTAATAACACAGCCCAGATTCCTGCAATTCCTTTGGATATTCCAGAAACAAGTCTTGGAAAAAACACTGTTGTTGCTGTTCAAAGTGGAATTGTTTTAGGCTACAAAGGCTTGGTAGAAGGCCTTCTTGCAAATATGAAAGCAGATTTAGAAAAGGAATGTGGAATAAAGCAAAAAGATATTCTTGTAATAGCAACTGGCGGTTTAAACAGCATGATTGCACCTATTACAAAAGTTTTTGATAAACTGGAAAAAGATTTAACTCTGGAAGGTATAAAAATTGCCGGGGATTTTATTGAATCTTAATAAAATCAGATAATTGAATTCCCTGTCCCGCTTTTACATCTTTTACTAAAAGAGCGCCAATCAAAGAATCATAAAAATCAGGGGATATTCCAGGGCTCAGGACTTTTTCTGTTCTTAAAATTGAAATATCCTGAGGGCTGATTTTATGTCCGCTCTTAAAATCTTTCATAAAGTGTAAAGATCTGTTGGTACGCCCGTAATTTGCCTCTTCTGCGGGGGCAAGACGTTTAATTCCGTCTCCTAAAGTAGACATTATCTTATCTTTTCCAAAACCTTCTGATAATTGCTCAATAGTTTTTTCCCAGCCCAAATTCTTTCCGTAGTGAGCCATAAGTGTTTCTGTCTGATGAATTACATGTACCATCATGGCAAACTGTTCTGGTTCAAGGGCAACAGGATCGTCAAGGCCGGCAGTTTGTCGACTCAAGGTAATATGTTTTTCTACAAGGCTTCCACCACAGGCAATCGAAAGAGATGGAACTAAAATTGGATCTAAACTGTGATCACTAACTCCACATTCAATTCCAAAAATATTTTTGAGATTGCTAATAAGGCGGAGATTATATTCTTCTTCTGGAGCGGGATAAGAAGTTACACAGTGAAGTAAAGAAACTCCTTCTCTTCCAACAATGTCCAGAGCTTTTTCTATATCTGCTAATTTAGAAACCCCACTGGAAAGTACTAAAGGAATCTTTTCTCCATCTGCCTGCTTTTCTCTAAAATCGCGAATTGCCTCCAGCATTTTATAATGATTTAATTCTGGAGAAGCAACTTTGAGGATATCAGGTTTTATTTCAAGTAAATCCTGTAAACTTCTGAGTCCAAAAGGTGAACAGCAGAATTTACAGCCCTTGGAATGAACATAATCCAATAATTCCCTGTAAAAATCCTTACTACATTCCAGTTGCCTGAATCTTTCGTAAAGTGGAATATTACCGGTTGGCAGTTTTACAAAACCAGTATTGGGATGGAGAATTTCATCGGCATAAACCCACTGAAATTTTATTGCGTCTGCACCAGCCTCTGCTGCAGCATCAATTAATTCAAAAGCCTTTTCTTTAGAACCTTCGTGACTAGTTCCAATTTCAGCTATAATTGTAGACATACTTACTGCTCCAAAAGTTTTGAACGGGCCTGAGCCTTATATCTGTTATCAAAAACCGAAAGACAAGTTTCAGGTAACCAGCCGTCTTCGAATAAATACCAGACATGGCCATCTTTATCGTTTGACTGGCCCAGAACCTGCAAAATATCTCCGCGTCTTGAATGTCCATATCCGGTAGAATTCCAGTCGGCTTCTTTTCTGTAAGCGGCATAAGGATCAGAAACCACAGCCCAGGAAACATCTGGGGCTAAAGCCAAAGGATGAGTCTGGTCAAAAACTATCTTTTCTTCCTTTCGCAATTTACAGGAAATAAAAGACATAAAAATCAAAGCTGCACAAATTAAGACCTTAATTACTTTCATTATTCATCCTCTTTAATACCCAGATTTTTAAAAACTTCGGGAAGAAGTTTTAAATCAGAATCTACAAAATTTAATTTTTTTATTTCGGAAGGAGAAACCCATTTATAATCGGTGTGTTCAGTCAGAACAAATTTCTTTTCCATTCCGTCATGGGCAAAGTGAACCCTAAAAGCCTGAACGGAACAGATTTTTCCCTTGTGTTCAAAATTACAGGAAGCTATTTCTTCAAAAACTTCAACATCAACTCCGAATTCTTCATTCATTTCTCTTTTAATTGCCTGTTGAAAATTTTCGCCGGCATCTATTTTTCCACCAGGAAATTCCCAGCGGCCACCCATATCACCAACATTCTGGCGTTTTGCAATAAATATTTTTCCATCTCTGTAATCTATACATGCAACAGAACTGCTCAAATAAATCTCCTTAAATTAATGTTTAACTTGAGTAGAAAGTTCTTTTTCCTGACCATCTACATTTACAATTAAATCCACTCTGATTATATCAAAGTCAGTAAACTTTGCACGAATAAATTGTTCACCTTCCTGATAATCCAAATACTCTACTTTTTTATCGCTAACATTATTATTTGGATCTATCATAAAGATTTGGGCCATTACTTTTTTAGGACTTAAATCTTTTGCATTTTTATTTCTTTTGATTTTGAGATTTACATAAACTTCTTCTTCAAAGGAAAAAGCCTGAACTTCGCAATCCAGATGATTAATAAGGGCATAATTTCGGCTTTTGTTAAAACCATTGTAAATTAAAACCGAAGCACAGAAAAAAATTAAGGAAAGGAAAATATATTTATTTTGTTTTGTAAAAAGAACTTTAAAACCCCGGACAGGCTTCATTTCGCCCCGGTAATAGGCTTTTACATTTTCTGGAGCCCTTGCAATACGTTCTTCCCGATTGTAATAAAAGTGAAGCGGCTGCTCCCCGTCTGGTCTCATTTCTTCAACATTTTTGAATAATTTATTTCGATGCTCTTCCATAAGCCAATTCCAATTATAAAACCCAAATTTTATTTAATCAAACTTTCGATTAAACTGTCGGTTCTATACCAGGAAACTCTGGCATTTTCTTTTTCGATATACAGGACAGATAAAAGTCCTTCTGGAGATAAGGCCATAGAATTAAACAAAACATCCTCGTGATTAACATCAATATGACGTCTTAAAATTCTCTGGCTTTCATTTTGAATTATTTCCAGATTAAAACCATTTTCGGTCTTTACAATAAAGAATTTCCAGCCGCTTTTTGTTACACCAAGAAAATCATAAGGAATCTTGTAAGTAAGACGGCTATAATCAGCAACTACAGACTCTTCATAAGGGGGAATTGTAACTGGATCTTCATAGGAAGAAGTTTCGATATCCAATTCATACAGGTTTGTCTGTACATAATTTACACCAGACTGAACTCTAGATTCTTCATCAAAATAAGTCGAATAATAATCAACTTTTACATAGAGTTTATAGGCTGAAATATTAGGAATTACATTTTCTACTGTCTGGAAAACTTCTGAATTTTCATCAATTCCTTTTACGGTTGGAACTTTTTTATCATCAATTGGAATCATGTATTTTAAAAAGCCGTCAATTCCATACCAGTAAACTATTACTCCACTGGAAGTTTTTGAAACTACAACCAGCTCGTCTTTATCGGTAGTGTAAATGTTTTTAATAAAAGGAAATGGAGTTCCTCCTGGCCCCTGCTGACCAATATAATCAACAGAAGAACCGTTTCTGGAAATTCTTAAAACATTCTGACTGTAAAGCATTGCTCCGTCATCACTTTTTTCCTGACGTTCGCGGGGAATAGAACAGACTGTATAAATATTTTTCTGAGAATCGACAACAATCTGACCAGGATAATCAAAAGGAAAAGAAATTACGTTATGAACACTGGCATCGGGTCTGTTTGATTTTTCCAGGTATTTTGCTATTTCTGAATCTTCGTTATAAAAAAGAGTCAAAAGATCCCCGTAGGAATTAAACTCCATGATTTTTTTTGCCTGACCGTTGATAAAATAAAAAAATCCGTCTCTCATAGCAAGACCAAATCTACAATTTCCAACGGAATTTAAATCAGAAATACTAATCTGCTCTTCAAAATTACCATAAGGAATTGAAAACAAGGTATTTTCATCAATTGCTTCGACTGCATTAGAAGCACGGCAGGCTAAAAGACCAAAAAGAAGGCCAAGGTTTAATATAAATGTAAGTGTATACTTTATCTTTTTTTTCATCTGTAAAACTCTGGTTAATTTTTTTTAATAAACGAGTAATTTCATTTTAAAGGCTCGTTTTTTACTTGTCAATTATAGTGGAAAATAAGTAACTTTTATAGTAGAATATAACATTATATTTATTTAAGGAAAACTTAGTATGTTTGTTGATAAAATACTTACAGCAATCTTTGGTACCCAGAATGACCGAGATTTAAAAGCTTTACAACCAATTTTAAAAGCAGTTAATGAAAAAGAAGAATGGGCAAAATCGCTTAAAGCCGAAGATTATCCAGAAGAAACAAAAAAATTAAAAGCAAGACTTGAAGCAGGAGAAAGTCTTGATGATATTTTACCAGAAGCCTTTGCATTAGTAAGAGAGGCAGCCTACCGAGTACGTGGAGAAAGACTCTTTGACGTTCAGGTATTGGGAGGTATAAATCTTCACAAAGGAAGAATTACCGAAATGAAGACTGGTGAAGGTAAAACTCTTGTTGCCGTTGCTCCAGCATATTTGAATTCTTTGACAGGAAAAGGTGTTCATATTGTTACTGTAAACGATTACCTTGCAGAACGTGATGCCAACACCATGAGACCTGTTTTTTCATATTTAGGCCAGACAGTAGGTTCTATCCTTTCCGATATGGATAACGAAGCAAGAAAAGTTGCTTACAATTGCGATATTACTTACGGTACAAATAATGAATTAGGCTTTGATTATCTTCGCGATAACATGAAAATCCAGATTAAGGATAAAGTTCAGCGCGGATTTAATTATTGTATCGTGGATGAAATTGACTCTATCTTAATTGATGAAGCAAGAACTCCACTTATTATTTCTGGTGCCGCAGAAGATGATACCTACAAATATCATGAAGTTGATAAATATGTAGGTGAACTTACAGAAGTCGCAAAAGATCCTGCAACCGGCGAATACCCTGATGAAACAATGATGACCCCAGAAGAAAGGGCAAAAATCGAAGGTGATTATACACTGGACGAAAAATCAAAGAAAGTTTCATTTACCGACAAGGGTATGAATAAAATTGAATCAATTTTAAGAAAGCACAATTTGATTCGCGGTGCTTTAGTTGATGAAGAAAACTTTGAATATGTACACTACTTTACTCAAGCCTTAAAAGCTCACCTGCTCTTCCATAATGATGTTGATTACATTGTAAAAGATGGCCAGGTACAGATTGTAGATGAATTTACAGGTCGTATTCTTGAAGGCCGCCGTTATTCAGATGGTTTACATCAGGCTATTGAAGCAAAAGAGCATATCAGAATTGCCCAGAGAAACCGTACAATGGCAACAATTACCTTCCAGAATTTCTTCCGTATGTACAATAAACTTTCTGGTATGACAGGTACAGCAAAAACTGAGGAAGTTGAATTTTCAAAAATCTACAACCTTGAAGTTGTTTCTATTCCAACAAATAAACCTGTTGCCCGTAAAGATGAAAACGACGAAGTTTATCTGAACGAAAACGAAAAATGGGAAGCAATTTGTAAAGAAATTAAAACAGCCCACGATAAGGGACAGCCAATTCTTGTTGGTACAGTTTCGGTAGAAAAATCAGAGCTTATTTCTAACCTTCTTACTAAAAAAGGTGTTAGACATGAAGTTTTGAATGCCAAAAACCACGCAAGAGAAGCTCTTATCATTGCTGAAGCCGGTGCTAAAGGTTCTGTAACAATTGCAACTAATATGGCAGGTCGTGGTACCGATATTAAATTGGGTGGATCTCCAGAATTTAGGGCAAGAAAAAGAGCCGGAACTAACGCAAGCGACGAAGAATACAAAGCAGCCTTAGCAATCGAAAAAGAAAACTGGAAAAAAGATTACGAAGAAGTCAGAAGTCTTGGCGGTTTGTATGTAATTGGTACTGAACGTCATGAATCCAGACGTATTGATAACCAGTTAAGAGGACGTTCTGGACGTCAGGGTGACCCAGGTCGCTCAAAATTCTTTATCTCTATGGACGACGATTTAATGCGTCTCTTTGGTGGAGAAAGAATGAAGGTCATGATGACTAGAATTGGTATGAAACCTGGTGAACCAATTGATCATCCTTGGCTTAATAAAGGTATTGAAAAAGCCCAGCAGAAAGTAGAAGACCGAAACTTTGAAATCCGTAAACACCTGCTTGATTATGATGATGTTTTAAATGAACAGAGAACAGTTATTTATCAGCAGAGAGATGAAATTCTTGCAGATGAAAATTTAAGTAAACGTATTATGGATAATGCGGAAGATACAGTTGAATTATTATTCAAAAATTATGAATCTGAAGCAAAACATAATAAAAACTCAAATGCTCCTTTACAGGAACTTTCAGAAGCAATCCGCGAAACTTTTGGCTTCCAGTTACCAAATGAACAGCTAACAAAAGAAGCAGTTATAGCCGCCCTACAAAATGATATTACTGAAAAAGAAACTTTAGCCGGTAAAGAAAACTTAAATATGTTTATCCGCTATCAGTATGTTCAGATTATCGATAGAAAATGGCTTGACCAGCTTGAAACTCTTGATGGTTTAAGAGAAGCTGTAGCACTTCGTTCTTACGGTTCTAAAAACCCTCTTACAGAATACAAAATTGATGGATTTAATATTTTCTACGAAATGTTAGACTCAATCAGAAATACAGTAATGTCCAGAGTATTCAAAGTTAAGATTCAGTTATCTCCAGAAGCCGCTGAACACAGAAAACAGATGCTTGAAGCCCAGAACAGGAACATGAATGCCCAGCACACTCAGATGAATCAGAATTTTGGAAATGTATCAAGTTCTGCACAGGCCGCTCAGGTACAGGCTCAGAGAAATGCTGCTTCAACTTTTAGCGGTGATACCGCAAGACGTCAGGCAGCCGCAAGTGCAATGCAAAAACGCTCTCAGGGCGATAACATCACAGTAAGAAGAACAATGCCTAAGGTAGGAAGAAACGATCCTTGTCCTTGTGGTAGTGGTAAAAAATATAAAAACTGCTGTGGACGCTAATAATTCTTAAAACAGCGTAAAAAAGCCGTGATTAAATTAAATCACGGCTTTTTTTATCTTTATTAGATTTTAATCAAAAATCAGATATCCAATAATCAGATTTATCTTACCCGGGCCATTCTATAAGTTGGCCAGAATCTAAATACAGGTTTACCAATAATATATTTTTTGTTTATATACTGTGGCTGAATAATCGAATAATACTTTACCGATAAATCATCAGAAGGAGTAAGATTTTTGAGAGAATAATCATTTGCGTGTCTTAAATCCAAAGAGTTAAAGCGGTTATCTCCCATCATAAAGTAACAATCTTTTGGAATGTACTGAGGATTTCCATTTGCATCATTTGCAGGGAAAAGTGGCATATTTCTTGAATCAAGCCAGGACTGAATATATTTGTTTAAAATTTCAGCTTTCTGGAGATTTTCTTTTATTACAGAATCATTTTCCTGATAATTACTGTCTCCAAGTTTACCATCCCTGAAAATTTGAGCATATCTTACAACAAGTTTTCCAAAAGTAATCTTGGTCATTACATTTAATTTGTAATTAGACATTGCATACATATCAAGGGACTGGTCTTTTGCAGGAATCCAGGAAGTCATAAAACTTTGGAACCATTCCTTTCCGCCCTTTTGATTCATAAGACGATTTGTAATATCTGAAACATGAGTAAATAAATCATATTCAAAAAGAGAATCCTGAGAAAAATCTCCAATAAGATTTGAATTATAAGCCAAAGAATTAAATTCTCTTACAAGTTCCTGAGCCTGTATTGCGGCTAAATCTAAATCATAAGAACGTCTTTCTTCTTCCAAATCAAGCATTGTCTGATAATTTTCTGAAGCACTTAAAAGAACGTCCCTGTAATTTGCCTTATTATAATCAAAAGAAATGTCAGAAAGTGGATAAGTTTCTACCTTGCTCAAAAGTGATTTATCAATTTTTGTTAAATCCCAGGTGGCATATTTAGCATCCATAGGATTTGCTTCAAAATCATCAGATTTTTTTGTACGGGTGTAAAGAACTCCATCCTGCATTACTAATTGTTCGCCAGGCTCTCCGCAAATTCTTTTAACCAAAGGATCTGCCTTTAATTCCCCGTTTTCATCTTTATTTGTATTAACCTGCATAAAAGTAAGCATATAAATCAACTGCGAAACTACAGTTTTTACTTCCGATTTTCTATCCATACTGTAATGAGGATTTCTTAAAACAATTGTATCTCCCCTTTTGTATTTTCTCATATCAGGAAGACCAATATCAGTTAAAGGAAATTTTGGACCACAGTCAATTTTAGAAACGGCAACTCTGTCTTTAATAAGAAAAGTTGGAACCATAGACTCAGAAGGAATTGCATATAACTGAAGGATAAAAATCTGAACTAACAAAACAATAAATATTGCCTGTACAAGCGCATCAATCCAATCTACAATTTCAAAGGCAACTCGGGCGCCACCCAGGGGTTTATCATATTTATTCTTTGGTTTTGGCCAGTCTGCGGTAAAATCTTTAATTCTCTTGTCATTCATTTTGTGAGAAATAATCAAAGAAGTTACAAAAACAATACACCATAAAATAACAGTAATTAAATCGTAGAAGAAAGAAGTACCATTTTTACCGGCTCTTCTTAAGATAAAAGTCAAAAATAAAACATAAGGAAGATATTGTGTTAATTTTAATACACAAAAACACTTTTTACTGTCTTTTTTTCTAAGCATTGAAAACCAGGAAAAATAAAGGGTAATTCCTGTAAAAATCAAGGCAATTGGAAAAGCCAAAAGAGAAATATCAGCATTAAAACTTAAAGACAAAAGGGAAAATAAAATAGCAGCAAGTAATTCAATTTCAAATAATACTTTTTGATTTTTTGCCCCAGAGGCTGATTTTTTAGATTTCTTATTATTACTCATGATATAAATATAACAAATTTTCAAATAATATGTTACTAAAATCTTTGTAGCTTATCTTATCTTCCCTTAATTTATAGGCTTCTTGATAAATCTTTTGAATATCACTGATTTTAGTTACTTCTTCCCCTTTTAAAGTTTGATAGGGAGCATCGCTTTCTAAAAGTAGATTTTCTAAAGCTAATTCTTTTACACAGGCAATAACTTTTTTATTATTGTTCATTATTTGCTTTCCAAAACTAAAATATGCCTTAATTCCCTTTTTTATAAGACTATTTGCTTCTACAGGACTTCCCATAAAGGAATGAAATAGTACGGCAGGTAATTTTTTTAATTTTGAAGAATACTCAAAAAGTTTATGATTTGCCTTACGACAATGAATTACAAGAGGAATATTGTATTTAAGAGCTAAGTCTATTTGATTATTAAATATTTCTTCCTGAAAAGCAGCGTTTTCTTTGAATTCCTGTGTAAAATAATCAAAACCAACTTCGCCAATTGCCGCAATTTTTTTATTTCCAGACTGGGGATTATTTTTTTCTTGCAAAAGTTTTTCTAAAAAATCTAGAGTTTTGACTATTTCTTCTTTATTTTCTTTGCAAACTGCCTGAGGATGAATGCCAAAAGTGTAAAATAAATCAAAATCAAAAACAGCCTTATTCCACTCTTCAATACTTAAAATTGTAGTTGCCCCAAGCCAATTTTTGGGCCTTTGATCACAATTTAATTCCCTGCAATTTACAAGATGGCAATGAGCGTCAGAAAAAATAATTTCGTTCTTTTGCAAAGATTTTACTAACATATTTCCTATTATAACCGAGAATAATATTAATAGTGGATATCATTTTTAAATTGGGAGAAGAAAATGAAAAGTTACACATTAAAGAGTATTGGAAAGAAAACAGACTATATGACTATCATTCGCGAAATGGAAGATGGATATGTAGTTAAAATTGTAAGAGATTTAGACGGTTATCAGGATGTAAAAACTGATTATATCAGTCGTGAATTATTTGAATCATGCCTCAGAACTGGCTATCTTACAGAAATCAAAGAAAAAATCGCTATTACTGCTTAATTATAAATCAATATTAAGATTTTTTTGAACTAAATCAAAGGCTTGGGAAATTCGGATATTTTTATCTTGAGTTTGCTCAAGCCAATTTATTTTAACCCCGTTTTTTTCCATAAATCTAAACCAGGTTTCCTGTCTTTTTGCAAATTGGCGGATAGCAATAAAAAGTTTTTCGTACAATTCTTCTTTTGTAGAGATTTTTCCCTGAAGATATAAAGAACAAAATCTATATTCCAGGCCTAGTTTTTCAAGTCTTTCCCAGGAAATTCCACTTTCATGAATAGAAGAAACTTCTTCCAACATTCCATTTTCCAGTCTTTCTTTTAGACGTATTGAAATATTTTCCCACATTAAAGGCCGAGGCAAAGTTGTTCCAATTATCAGGGGTTTTATGTCGGGACGGTGGATTGAAGTAGAATCAATTCCATCTTTTTTAGCCTGAATAATTTCCAGAGCTTTAATTACCCTATCCTTTTCTTTTAAATCTGCCTTCTGGTGTAAAGCTGGATCTTCTTTTAAAAGCATTTGGCCCAGTTCTTCAAGGCTTTTTGCTTCCAGTTCCCGGTGAAGTTTTTCATTTTCGGGCAAAATTACAAGCTGGTAATCGCGGACAATTGCGTCTATGTACATACCGGTTCCACCCACAATTACAGGTAATTTCTTGCGACTTTGAATATCTTTAAAGGCCTTATAAAAATCCTGCTGATAATTATAAACATTGTATTCTGCAGGAAGATCAATAATATCTATTAAATGATAGGGAATTTCTTTTCCATCAACTGTGTAATCTTCTAAATCTTTTCCAGAGCCAATATCCAGGTGTCTGTAAGTTTGACGGGAATCAGCGGAAATAATTTCTCCATCAAAATGACTGGCAATAGCAACTCCAATTGCAGTTTTACCAACAGCGGTGGGACCTAAAAGAATTACACAGTTATAATCACTCATAAACTACATTACCTTACAAACAAGGCATTTTAAATATTCAGATTTTGGATAACCAACAAGTACCGGATGATCTGGACCAGCCCCGCGTTTTTCTAATATCTGAACTCTTTTATGACTATCCATTGCGGCATGCATAACCATATCGCAGAACATATTACTTTCCATAAAATAAGAGCAGGAACAGGTAATTAAAATTCCGCCTTCATTTAAGATTCTCATGGCACGAAGATTGATTTCTTTATATCCACCGTAAGCTTTTTCTATCATTTTGGCAGATTTTGTAAAGGCCGGAGGATCAAGAATAATTACATCGAATTTTTCGCCGCTGGCTTCATATTTTTTGAGTAAATCAAAAACATCGGCACAAAGACCCTTCATAACTCCTTCTGCCTTATTCAACTTGATATTATTATTTACCATTTGAACGGCTTCTGGAGAAATATCAACAGAGGTTACCTGACTTGCACCCGCAGCAAAAGCATTTAAACCAAAGGCTCCGGTATGAGTAAAGGTGTCTAAAACTTTTTTACCCTTACAGAATTTTGCGGCAAGAGCCCTGTTGAATTTCTGGTCAAGGAAGTATCCGGTTTTCTGGCCGTTTGCAATATCAACTTCCAACTTAATTCCGTTTTCCAAAATTGTAATCTGATTATCAAAAACCTTATTATCTACCCAGCCAAATACCTGAGGGAGACCTTCTTTATCTCTTGCAGAAGTATCACTTCTTTCAAAAATTCCTGTTGGTTTACAGTGGCGTTTAAGGGCCTGTAAAATATCTTCTCTGAAAATTTCACAAGAAAGAGAAAGGAACTGAACTACTAAGAATACCCTTCCGTTTACATCGCAAAAACGTTCGCAAATAAAGCCTGGAATAAAATCTGCTTCGCCAAAAATTAAGCGGTAAGAATCATTTTCTTTATAAAAAGCCTTTCTGATATCAATTGCATTTGTGATTTTCTTTTCCCAAAAGGCATAGGTATTGGCCAGGATTTTATCTTCGTGTTCATTACTGATTAATCTTACAGTGATTTTTGATTTTTTATTAATAACGCCAGTTCCTAAAAAACCGCCGGCCTTAGTAAAAACTTCAACAATAGAACCGTCTTCAACAGTAGAATCTTTTAATTCTTCATATTTCCATTCAGATTTTTCGTTTGCTCTGTGTTTAATATGAGATATTTCGTTATCAAAAACCCAGGGAAAGCCCTGAAGTATTTCTTTTTCTTCTTTTGCGTTTAAAAAAACTCTTACAATTTCCATAATTTGAATATACCAAAATTTATAAAACATTCATAGAATGTAAATATTCTCTGAATCCCTGGGCAGAATCAAAATGATAGGCATTAATTCCAACTTCTTTTGCGGCCTGAACATTTTCGATTTTGTCATCTGTAAAAAAAGCATCTTTTGCCTGGTAACCTTCGGCTTCTAAAATCACTTTAAAAAAATCCCTGTCTGGTTTTGAAAGACCAATTTTATTAGATGCATAAGTTTGATTAAAAAAGGAATAATCTCCCCTTTCCAGGTGATTTTCCCAGTGGCTTTGAATTGTATTTGTTCCGCAGACAAGTCTGTGACCTGCCTCTTTTAATTCTTTAATCAAAGCAATAGTTTGCAGATTTTTGGAAGGATGAAAAGTTAAACGGAATAAATCATTTTTAACTCTGGGAATTGAACTTCCCTGGGTTAATTTATTAAAAGAATCCCAAAATTCCTTTGCATCTATAAATCCATTTTGAAAATCAGGCCAGATATTAGAATCTTCCTGACAAATTTTAAAAAATTCTTCTTTTGAAATCCCAAGTTTTTGGTATAAAGAATCCATTTTAAAAGTGTTAGTTACAACACCGCCCATATCAAAAATAAATAACATAATCTTACTATAATTAAATTTATAAAAAGAGGAAATGGGATTTTTGACAGGGTAAAAACATTTAAACTGCTTTTATATTGAAGATGGCGCGAAGGAGAGAAACGGCTTTCGAAAACATTCCTTTTGTGGTGCCGCACAAGCGGCACACGTATATAATTACAAGCACAAAAGGCATGTAGCATGCGAGCATGCGGTTTCGATAAGTCGATTTCTCGACTGTGAGCCATTTTCAATATATTATTAATTTTACAACTGTTCCTTGTCCAAGCCCTTAAGGCATTCGGCAAGTTCTCCATCTTCTGTGAGCAAAATCAAAGTGGAAAGAATATTTTCTCTACAGGCATAATAATCCGGCTTAAAACCAAAAGCTTCGCCCAGCCAGTGTGGATTTTCTTTCATGCTATCAGATTCTCCAAAATAAACTCCTGAATAAACTCCCAATCCGGAATTTGGCAAAGAGTTATAATGCATACCACCATATTTAAAAGCCCCGGTAGAATTTTCTCCAATTAAATGAACTTTTATTCCCTTATCCTGTAAAAGATAGGCCATTCCAATTCCAAATTCTGAAGCCGAAGCCGTATATCTGTTGATTAAAATATAAATATCGCCCTGGAAATCTGCCTGGGGGAAAGTTTCTAATTTGCAGGTGTATTCTTTTAATGGAATGTGTTTTCTTATAGGACGTCTTTTCATATTTTTCCAGTAATTTTTAAAATACTCCTGACGTTCTAAATCCATCTGTTCAAAAAGATTTTTCCCATAACCGGTTAAATACTTCTTTTCTACCGCCATAGTAACTGGAGAAACCAGAAAAGTCATATCCTGATCGATTGAATTCGAAAATAAGTTTTGTAATTCTCTAATTTCATCTTTATCTGTATGGGTATAGAAAACTGTAGAAACAAGCATTTTTGCAGGATATTCATAACGGCCGCCAGGATTACTTCTTAAATCAAAAATAATATTTTTTTTGCCCTTGATATTTTGAGAAAGGTCTGCAAGATATTTATCCCAGGCCAGGCTTCTTAATTCTGAATCCTGACCAATTCCATTTACCTGAGTACAATCTCCCAAAGCCATATAAAGAGTTTCTTTACTTGTTTTTAGACCAGTCCAGGCAAGTTTACTTTTGATTGCTTTTTCGTTTGTAATTGGAACTGTATAATTTTGATTTTCAAGAGAAATAATTGCAGTACGGATTTTTTTATTTATAAACAGGCCATATCTATATTCAATACCCCCGGGAATAAGAAAAGGATATAGATTATTTTCTGGGCCAGTGAATTCCATGCCCACTTTTACCTCAGGATTTTCATCAAATTTTACAGCTTTATTTTCCTTGCTGTCGATTTTTGGAGCCCTAATTTCTTTTACAAAATATTTATCTCCTTTCTTTTCAAAATAAATATTTGTGTAATAAATAGAATAAGCTTCTTTTAACGATCTACCCCCAATATTTAAATGAAGGTCATTATTATTTAGTTTTTTTGATAAAACCTGATAGATTGAATTTGAAAAATCGGTCTGAGAACAAGTTCCCATATTCATTTTTGATAGACTTGTATTGTAAATTTCTTCGATTGCGGCATCCAGGTCAAAGCCATTTTCTATTGCTTCATCAATCCCTGCATAAGAATTGTAGAGAAGATAGTTTAACATATCACAATCTTCTCTAAGTTCTTCCTGAGTCAGTTCACTTTTATTCAGGGATTTGTAATCCATATTTTTATATTCAACAAGTTCTTCGCCCGGCTCAAGATTTTTTGTTGTAGCACAGGAAAGAATTAAAAAGAAAGGCAGAAGGCATAATAATTTTACAAAAAGATTTTTTGATGAAGACTTTTTATTCATTTTTAACTCCGCGATATGGATTTTTAGGCTTAAATTTTATTCTTCAAAAGAAAGTTGATTTATAAAATTAACAACCGGTTCAGAAAAATCTAAGAAAGTTGGATATTTATCGCGATTAGCCTGATATTCTAAGACTAAATCCCAGACTTTTATAATATTTTCGTCTGCAAACTGTTTTTCAAAATAACCATAAAGTTCTTCCCAGGACATATGATTTTCTGGCTCTACATCTTTTAAATATGCAAGGTACAAATAATTTACAATTACCTGAACAAAATCATAATCAATGAACTCACGGCTTTCTATTTCTTTTTTATTGTCTGGGCTAACCTTTAAGGACCAGGCCCTCATATATTTTGAATAGTTTTCTTTTATTTTAGGCCAGTTTTCTGTAGCAAAAATCTGAGCATACATACAAATGTACATTGTTTCAAAAGAATCAAAATAGGTTCCAGGGAAAGTTGTAAGATAAGCAAGTCTTTTTCCATCCTGTCCAATTACAAAATCATAATAATTACAGCCTACATTGATTTGGGAAACATTTAATACAGGTCTTTCAAAGGAATCCATCATAAAAAACTCTTTAGCCCATTTTGCAATTCCACACTTTTCTGCACTTTTTTTCATGTTACCTGTATTAGCAATATAAGTGGCTCTATTCAAAAGATAAATTCTTGGGAAATTCGTATCAAGAGCAAATTGATGAATCTCTTTTACAAGCTTATAGATTGTATTTACAGGAATATTTTTCCAGGAATAAAATAAAGTTTCTGGGAATGGCGAAAAATCAATAACAGTTCCAGAAAAATCGGGTTTGATGTGATAAGCAAGAGAAATAAAGGCATCTCCTTCAATTCCCTTTTTATTAAGGGCCTTAACACTTTTTACAGCCTTATGATCCTTATATTTAGAAAAAATAGAATCCATCTGACTTAAAAAAGTATTATCTCCTTCGTAATTATAATTAAAGGCGGGCATTTCTGCTAAACGGCAAATCATTGCAATAACTTCAATACGGGGATCAACTGTAAAAGTATTATATTCCCCCTGATCTTGAACAAGGTCAAATTCAATTGGGTCAAGGATTGGAGCTTTTGGTCCGGCAAACAAATTACTTACAAGAATAGATAAAATTAGTGATAATAAAATTTTTTTCATAATAATTAATTTTGGACCACTTTATTAAATAAAGCAAGAAATTTGATAGTATGAACTACAACAAATAAGAAAAACAACTTAGAAAATAATAAAAGTGTTAAAAATTTTTTCTTGCATTCCAGTCTTTTATAAAATAAAGTTAAATAAATATTGTTTTTACAGGAGAAAGAAAAAAAATGGCAAACAAATATTCTGGAACAGAAACAGAAAAAAACTTATTGGCTGCATTTGCAGGTGAATCTCAAGCAAGAAATAAATATACTTACTTCTCGGCTGTAGCAGATAAAGAAGGACTTTCAACAATTTCAGAAACTTTTAAGAAAACTGCCGCAAACGAAGAACAGCATGCAAAAATGTGGTTTACAGAGCTTGCAGGAATTAATTCTTCGGCAGAAAACCTTGAAGCCGCAGCAGATGGCGAAAATTATGAATGGACAGATATGTACGAAACTTTTGCTAAAACTGCCGAAAAAGAAGGCTTTGAAGAATTAGCAAAAAAATTCCGCGCAGTAGCAAAAATCGAAAAACGTCACGAAGAACGCTACCGTAAACTTTTAGCAGGCTTAAAAGGAGAAAAAACTTCGGCAAATCAAGCAGAAGTAGAAGAATTAAAGAAGAGTCAGATTAAGGTTTGGGAATGTTTAAAATGTGGACACATTGTAATTGGTCCTAGCGCCCCAGACTACTGCCCAACTTGCGGTGAATATAATCAGTATTTTGAAGTAAGAGAAGAAGATTACGACTTAATTTTATCTCAGGGAAGATAATTTTAAGACTTAAACTTTTGAAAAAGACGGCTTTTGCCGTCTTTTTTTTTTTGCAAAAAAAAATTATTTATCTGACTTTTTTATTAAAAGCGTTAAGGGAAAATCCCCAAAAATCCTCTTTTAGCAGGTAAAACGTTTTACTATATCAAAATCTAGACTTATCATTTAATTACAAAAGAGGATATAAAAATGAAAAAAACTATGATTTTAGTCTTATCGGTCTTGAGTTTGCTTATAACTTCCTGTGCTACTACAAAAACAGAAAAAAGTTTTACAAAAATTGAAGCAGGACAGGCAATAATCACAAATATTGACAGTGATGGCGCTGCTGTTAAATATGGTCAAAAAGCAGATGATTTTACAAACGTTACAATTGTTGACTGCTCAAAATCAACAAATCGAAATCTGGTTACCATTGATTTAGCTGACTTTGAAGATTTAGATATGGATTTTGATTTTTCCTGCGATTTAAAATTTACCAGCAGCAAGGAAAATGAAATTGATATTTTATGGATGGTAAATGAAGTAAATGCAGGATTTCCTGAACTTGCCAGAATTAAAGTAAAAGCTGGTGAGTGGACTCATTTTCAGGGAACAAAATCAATTGCCCTTTCTGGAAAAAGACAATTATATATTTCTGCAGCAGGAATTGATAAAGAAGATCTAAAAATCTACATCAAGAATTTTAATTTAAAACTAAACTGCGATGAAATTGGAAAAGAAAAGAAAGTTAAGGTTAATTGGGCAGATGAAAGAAGTCTTGCAGAGGCCTACCAGCCTTATTTTGATTACTTTGGATTTGCAACTCCAAAAGCAGTTTTACAAAATGGACAGGTAATAAAGGGACTTGAACATCAGGCTTCTTGTTTTACTATGGAAAACGAATTTAAACCTGATTTTATGTTTGCCTGGCAAAAACCTTCAAAGTTCCTGGATTTTGTTGGCGAGGACGGAAAAACTTACAAGGTGCCAGAAAATACCCCTGTATTGGGAAATATTGCAACTATTCTTAGAATTGCAAAATATACAAATCTAAAAATGAGAGGCCATGTTTTAGTTTGGCATTCACAAACCCCAGACTGGTTCTTCCGCGAAAATTATGGTGGAAATTCAGCCGCCTTTGCAAGTAAAGAAGAAATGAATGCCCGTCTTGAATGGTATATTAAAACTATTCTTGAATATATTAAAAACTGGGAAGATGAAAACAACGAAGGTAAAAGAATTGTAGTAACCTGGGATGTCGTAAACGAAGCCGCTTCAGATAATGCAAGTCAATCCAGCTGGTTAAGAACTAACAGCAACTGGTATAAAATCTACAAAAATGAAGAATTTATTGTAAATGCCTTCCGCTATGCAAATAAATATGCTCCAAAAGATCTTCTTCTTGCTTACAATGATTATGGCTGTTCTTCGGTAGCAAAATGTGGGGCTATTTGCAAAATTGTAGATGCCATTCAAGCAGCACCAGATGCCAGAATTGATGTACTTGGAATGCAAAGTCATATTGGTATGAACACTCCAATCACAGGGCCTAACAGTTTTGAAACTTCAGTGCAGAAATTTATAGCAAAAGGTCTTGATGTTCAGATTACAGAACTTGATATTGGTCTGGATGGCCAAAGATATAATTCTCAAAGATTAAAAGCAAAGTACAAGGAATTCTTCAAGATGTGTCTTGCAAACCGTAAAAGTGATTCAAAATATGGAATTAGAGGCGTTACTTTATGGGGTACAATTGACGAAACTTCCTGGATTTATAATAACAATGGAATTAAAAACCATCCGCTTTTATTTGAAGGAAATTATACTTGTAAAGATGCCTTCTACGGAGTTTTAGAAGCCGCAGACGAAGAAGAATAATTTTTATTAAAGGCCCTGCTCCTGCTTAAAAATCCTTTGATTAAACAGGGGTACAGGCCTTTTCCAGAATGGAAATCAATTCTGCGTATTTTTTTCTAACTACCTTTCGGTGGGCCGATTGAATAAAATCTAATTCATTGCGGAATAAGCGGTCTTTTGCAGAAACCGGCATAAATAAGATTGTATTTTGAGTATAGTAATGTTCAATACAACCTTTTGGTAAAATATAAACTCTGGCGGCTTCTGCAGCAGCAAGGACCAGGGCACTAAGATTTTTTACAAGAGGAATTGTAGAAGCAATTTTTTGAGGAAGGATTTTTTCCAAAAGCTGAGGGATTGCTCCTACCCCCTGAAGTAAAACAGTTTTATAAGTATCTATTGCTTCGGCATTTTCATGTTTTTCCTGCAAAAGAGCAAGTTTTTGTAAAAGAATATCCAGAAGTTCTAAATCATGGCGGCTAAACTGCCCCTTACTTTTTGTATCTTTTTTGAGTTCAATTTTTATATCTGCAGAGGAAAGATCATTTATTGATTTTCCAATATCAATAAGAAATCGTTCCAGTCTTCGAATTAATTTTTCAAGATTAATGCCCAGGGCAATTTCTTTTTCTGTAAAAATTGACTGATAAAAGGCTGTCTGTTTTTCTTTTTGTTTATCAAGCCACTGACAGACTCTTTGATCCTGACTAAAGACATCCCGTAATTTACCACTAAATAAAGAATCTAAATCGGTAATTATTCTGCCGTTTGTACCCAAAAGTGAACAGACTTTACAAAAAACCCCAAGTTCATCTTTACCACCAACATCAATTATACCTGTACCCGCTGCACTATATTCATCTTCTATGTAAGGTAAAAGATAAGTAAACATTTTTTGATCGGTATAACCTTCTACAAAAATCTGATTATCAGAAAAGAAAAACTGTTTGTGATAGGTATTAAAACGAGGTAAAAATTTTCTAAAAAGAATGTCATCTTCTTCGTCCAATTCTTCAATGCTGGTTGGAACTTTATTTATATGACAGGCAATTACCCCAGTCAAATCTTCCGGGGTGCGTAAATCAATAAAAAAGGGAGAATGAGAAATCAAGAAAAATATTCTACGGGAAGAATGTTGAACTTCCTTACGAATTTCATTCATAAAAAAAGTCTGAAATTGAGGATGAAGATGAAGTTCTGGTTCATCAAAAAAAATACATTCCCCTAAACTTGCTTCACTAGATTTTTGATAGAGATTTATAAGCAGTAAAATGATTTCTCTTAGTCCGTGACATTCAGCATCTTCGAGCATATATTCAACATTCCAGGCCTTATTTTCCACAATTGGAATCATAGTCCCGTCTATATCTTCTATGAATTTTATAGATTTACCGAACATACTTGAAAGGACAGTTTCTATTTTTCCACGAACTTTATCATTTGATTTTAGAAAGGCCAGTTGTTTTTTACGGTTTCCCCGGTCGCTTTTTATAAAACGCACAGAATAACCTGCCTCGGAAAATTGTTTAGCAAGCCCCTGGGCCAGAAGAGTTTTTCCAGAACCATTAGGACCAACAATCAGGTTTATTTGAGACCAATTATTCTTTTTAAATACCGATTTTCCCCACAAAAAAGGAATCTTTACCCGACTTTCCAATTCAATCATAGATATAATTTTACGTCAGAAATCAAGAAAAAACAAAAAAAATCCCTTTATATGGATATAGACTGTCTATAATTTTTCTTAACTTGTAGGCTTTTTAAGACAGAAAAAATAATCTTTTGTTTTAATTTATATATTTTATACAATTCAATTGTCTAAAACACTAAAAATCATTAAAAATATATAAAATCCATGAGAGAGCTATACTAAAATCTGGAGTTTCAAATGACTAAAAAGGAAAAGGCTTCTTTTATTTTCAATTTTTTAATTTTTATTTTTACCCTCTTTGCTACTATAAGTATGATTATTGGATTTCATTTTATGGGAGAAATTACAGTCCTTTCATCAAGAAATTTCCATGCATTTAAATATTTCACAGTGGATTCAAACGTATTTGCTGGATTATCTTCCCTAATTTATATGTTTTTATTAATCTTAAAAAACAAGGGAAAAATTAAAGAAATCCCCGGCCTTATGCATATTTTTCAGTTAGCAGCAAGCACTGGAGTTACCCTAACAATGATGGTTACAGTTTTCTTCCTGGCACCACAATCCACAACAACTTATTTTGATTACTTTATGAATTCAAATCTTTTTATGCATCTTCTTACCCCTCTCCTTTGCATAATTAGTTTTGTTTTCTTTGAAAAGTCAGAAATATCTTTTGCAAAAACTTTTTATGGAATTATTCCTATGCTAATCTACGCTTGTTATTATCTGCCAAATATTCTTCTTCATTTAGATAATGGTAAAGTTCTTCCAAAATATGACTGGTACGGTTTTTTGGCAGGTGGACTTGGAACTATCTGGCTGGTAATTCCAATTATACTTCTTTTGACCTGGGGCTTTTCTCTGGGACTTTGGGCATTAAATAAAAAACTTGCCCGTTAATTAAACCTTAATATTTACTTTCAAGCTCAGGAGGAAGACATTTTTCCAATTCCTCCTGGGGAATCTTGTAGAAAATCTCAAAAAGTTTAGCATCAATCTGTTTACCCGCAACATTTTTTAAAATTTCAATTGCGGCTTCGTGACTTCTTGGATCTTTATAAACTCTTTTCATAGTAATTGCAGAATAAGCATCGGCAATGGAAATAATTTTTGCAGCCAGTGGAATCTGGTCGCCCGGCAGTGAATAATAGCCCTTGCCGTCAACTCTTTCGTGATGATATAAAATCCAGCTCTTGATATGTTCAAAATTACGCAGGGGTTCAAGAAACTTAACTCCAATTTTTGGATGCTGTTTCATAATTTCCCATTCTTCGTCGGTTAATTTTCCAGGTTTATTTAAAACTTCCTCTGGAATTCCTAATTTTCCTACATCGTGCATAAGGGCGGCATATTCAAGACTTAAAGGATTAATCTGCTTTCTAATCTCTTTTGGAAGATAGCTGTAAAAAAGCATTGTAATATTCTGAACATTTCTACTGTGACCATTCAAGTTTGGATCACGTTTTTCAATTATAGAAATTAAAACTTCTGTAACATCAAGACAATTCTGCTTTACTGATTCAATAAGGCGGAACAAAAGAGTCAAAACAATCATTACAAAGAAACTTCCGCCAAATAGAACACTGGCCATCATTAAATCTGGTTTACTAAAAAATCCGATAATAATATAACCAAAGAGGAAAAATATAAGTAATAAAAGTCCGGTAAGTTTCCAGCTGAAATCTTTTTTATTATTTGAAGAAAGAATATCCTGCATCTTCATAAAACGGGCATAACGGTAAATATTTGTAACCATAACCAATACGCCAATTCCAATCATTGAATAAATTATAATCAAAAGACTTATATTACTGTGATTCATAGAAACTTCCCCCTTCTAATTTTATTCCCTTTCCATTTTCATTTTATGTTTACAGGCATACATTTCTTTATCGGCCATTCTTTCTGAATCGTGGATTGACTGATTTTGATCTGCACGGCAAATTGCGTGACCATAAGCAAAAGTCAATGGAATTAAAGATTTTTCCTTATTATTAAAATCTTCAATATCTTTATTTAATTTATTAATTATATGTTCATATATTATCTCTAAATCTTTGCCAAAAATCAAAGCAAGAAATTCATCTCCGCCTACTCTAAAAACTTCACCATTATCGCCAACTGCATTTTTTAGAAGTTTAGAGGCTTTTTGAATAAATATATCTCCTGCTTCGTGACCCATAGAATCATTAACTTTTTTAAGATTATTCAAATCTAAAGACATAATAACAAAAGAAAAGTCATTGTTACCCTTTTCTCTTTGCTTAATAAGTTTCTGAGTTAATTCTTCTTCTCTCTCAATATAGGCACCCTTATTATAAAGTCCGGTCATAGCATCGGTTAATGAATCGGCCTTATATTTATCGGCTAGCTGGGCTTTTTTATTTCTCTTAATTGAAATTCTAAGGGCAATAACTAAAACTATCAGGATATAAACTAAATAAGCGTTTCTAAGCCATCTTCCCCAGTCAGTCATATGCCTTTTAGAAGCATAATAAATTGAAAGATCAATAATAGCAAAAACTTCCAGTGCCACCATTAATGAAAGCATGCCTACCGTATTTAGTTTTTTGTGATTTTTTAAGCTGTATCTACATTCCCTTATCAAAAGATATATAGACATGGCAAAAATATAAAGCATGATAAGGGCCGAAAGATAAAATAATCGGTAAAAAGAAATATTCATAAAGAAATTTCCCGCAGTTTCAAAAACCATAAGCAGAGCGACAATAATTCCAATTGCAAAAGAAAAATGTTTATGACCTACCCTGGGAATATAATCAATAAGAACCGACAGAGGGAAACACAAAAGAAGAGCCAGGGCATATTTTAATGTAGTAAAGAATTCGGGTTTTCCTGTAAGTATTTGTAATACCTGACTTTGGATTACAAGCATTGTACCAATAATCAAAGAAAAAAGGCCCCAGGCATACATTGCAATTTTTCCTTCTCTTTCTCTTTTAATTGCAAAAAATGTATATACAAGAATAGCTATACCAAAAAAGAAAATAACTAAAGAAGCAACAAAGAGAGAAAGTCTTGGCCTTAAAACACTTAAGAGAAAATCTGTAGATTTTTGAATTCTCATATCAAGAATAAAGGCAGAATATTCAGCGGGAGTTATTACCAAGGTAATTTCACTTTCCTTGTCGCTGCAGTGAAGTGGAACAATCTGAGCTGTAAGTCCAATATCTTCTCCTGAAAGACGAGCTGCATTTTGCCTGAATTCATAAATCTTTCTGGGCTCAAATCTATTAAAATTTTCTGAATCAGAAGAATTACAATTAAAAGATTGAGCATATACATCAAAATCCATTCCCCGGCTAAAAAAACATATAGCTTGATTTTCACAAAGATTATAGTCACTTGGAATTTGATAATGAAGAATTCTTTCTTTTCCTACTTCAGACTTACTAAAAGTCAAATCATCAATATCAAGGATATTACCCCGGTCGTCATACCAGCCAGCGCTACAATCAAAATATGCAGGTGCACGATACAATATTTGATTTCCGGGAGCGCGGTAAGCTTTTATCAAAACAGCGACAACCCATAAAACAATTAAGAGGCAATAGAGACTAATAAAAGTATCATAAACCACATATTTCTTTTTCATTGAGCAGAAAACTCCTTATTCAATCAGGATTCTTATTCTATTCCTTATTCCTGCGCAATAATACTTACATGCAAATTTTCCAGAAGATTTGCAGCTTCCTTAAGTTTCTGTGCAGTATTATTAACAGTACTTGTCGAAGTAGAAAAGTTCTCAATACCAGAAGAAATCTGACGTACAGTAGCAACAATCTGATCAAAAGCTGTAGACTGCTGATTAATTATTTCTTTAATTTGATTTGCAGATTCCACAGTAATTTCTGAAGAAGATTGAATATCATCAAATTTTTCTTTGAGTTTTTCAGAAAGGTCAAGACCTTCGCGAATCTTCTCTGTTCCACTTTCCGAAGTTATTATTAAGTTATCGGATGAATGTTGAATTTCTGTAATTCTTTCCTTAATCTGATCTACTGAATTTGTAATTCCGGCAGCCAGGCGGCGAACTTCATTTGCAACAATATGGAAATTTTTACCGCTGTCCCCTGCAGAAGAAGCTTCCAGTTCGGCATTAAAGGCAATAATTCTAGTCTGGTCGGCAATATCATTAATAATTTTTACAATTTCCCAAATACTTCCAATTTTTTCTCCCAGAGCACGAATACCAGTAATTGTTGAAATATTAGCCTCTGTAATTTCGGACATTTTATCAAGATTAAACTGTAAAGTTTCAAAACCGGCATTTACATTATTTTCTGTACCTTCTGCCACAGTTGTTACATCAGCAATTTTATCTACGATATTTCGGGTTTGGCGGTCGGTATCTTCCATTGTAGCGAGAATTTCTTTTACCCCTGTTGATTGCTCCAGAGAAGTTGAAGCAGTGGACTGGGCAATTTCGGAAAGGCCTTCCATTGGTTCAATCATTGTATCGCCAATTTCATGAATGTCATTCAGAATAGACCTGAACAAAATTACAATCTGGTTTATAAGGTAGAGATTGTAAGAAACTTCCGATTCAAAATCAGTTGGTACCAATTTTACAGTAAAAATATCATTTTTAATTATATGAAGCATAGAATCCTGAAGTTTTTTAGAAGAAACTAAGATACTTTTTAAGAAAGAATAAACAGAAGCAATTCCAACCATGGCATTAATTGCAATTACAACTGCCAGACGGGAAAGCTGAATTTTTCTAAGGCCCTTTCCATAATAATCAGCAGGAAGAAAACCTGTACCAGAACTTGAAATTACATTGTTATAGTAATAAACGTAGAAAAGTCCCATTGCAAGTAAAAAGCCCCAGACAACAGGAACTGTACAATAAAAGGTAAAGGTACTCTTGTAAGAAAGACCAAAATTAGTTCTTTTATTTAAAATCTTAGTGTCTATTCCAGATTCAACTAATTTGCAGGCATATTCATTACAAATTGAACTTGAATTTGCTAAAGCCAGAAGTCCAGCCACATAAGAGCCAAGAAAACAAGAAAAAACACTGACTAAGTTTATGCTGATATTTACCTTGTAGATAAAATGATAAGCAAGTCCAAGCAGAATTGAACAGATAAAGAAGTAAGTAAAGGCTTCTAAAGATTTTCTTTTTGGTAATTTATGTAAAGAAAGAAATATTTTTGTCCTTTCTTCTAGACTTGTTTCTTCACTCTCCCACTTTTCGATAAGTTTTGAAGTTTTGCTCATTAAAAAGTGATTAGTAATTGAAGATAAACAGAATTGAGCAAAAAGAACACCAGCAATTACAATTAAAATTAAAATATAGTGAGTTGAAATTTTAAGGTTTAAAATAAAAACTGTATATAAAAGCAGAATAATACCACAGGCTATATCTGGAATATGACTTGCTTTAAAGAGTTTACTTTCTAATGATAAGTTTTTCTGACTGTCTTTCATTATTGCACCTCACTATTTGAATATTCTTCTTGAAGTTCCTGCTTTTCTGATTCATTTTCTTCCAGTACTTCTTTTGGCTGAAGATTTTTAAGATTATCTGAGATTAAGCAAAGATTTTGAGCGGAATCTGAAATCTTCTGGGTAGAACCAGAGAAAGTTTCGGCTGCTTCTGCAATCTGGCGTAAAGTAATTACAATTTGAGCAAAAGAAGCGGTTTGTTGTTCTATGATATTTTTAATATCTTCCGAAGCATAATTCATTGACTCAGAAGATTCTTTAAGTTCTTCAAAACGGTGATTCAAATCATTAATAATCTGATTTCCGTCCAGAATCTTTTTACTTCCATTTTGAGAAGAAAGCAGCAATTCATCAGAAGAATGTTGAATTTCTATGATTCGTTTTCTAATTTCCTCGGTTGATTGAATTGTTGAATTTGTAAGACGTCTGATTTCGTTAGCTACCAGAGAGAAATTTTCGCCTACATCTCCGGCACTGGAAGCTTCAAGTTCAGCATTAAAAGCAATAATATTTGTCTGGTCGGCAATAGAATTAATGATTCTTGCTATATCTGAAATACCAGAAACTTTCTCTGTTAATTCTTTGATTCCATCCACAGTAACATCATTTGCCCTTTTAATTTCATCAAGTTTCTGCATATTTTCTTTAAGAATACCAAAACCTTCGTTTATATTATCAGTTGTTCTTTTTGCTACCAGAGAAACTTCGCCAATTTTTTCCGAAATATTTTTAGAAAGGGCATCAGATTCTTCCATGGCAGAAAGCAGTTCTTTTACACCAGAATTCTGTTCCAAAGAAGTAACTGCGGTTTCCCTTGAAATAACCGAAAGTTCATTACTTGATTCAATTACCGACATAGAAATTCTCTGACTTTCCTTTAAGATTTTCTGAAGAATTTCTACAATTGTGTTGATAAGATAAACGTTGTACATAAACTCATTTGAAAGGTCTGTCTTTTCAAATTTTACTTTATGGAGATTTTCCTTATTAATTCCAGACATTAAATCTTTCATGTTATTAATTGAACGCATCATTCTCTTGAATAAAATGGTTGAAAAATAATTGTAGGAAGTAATTGCGATGATTCCAATTAAAATAAGTCTGAAAAAATCTACTTTTTCGGCTGAGTAAGAAGCGTAAGTTCTCCAGGCCAGAATATAAAAAATTAAACTAAATAATATGATTGGCGCAAAAATGTGGAGAATGGTAATAACGGTAGAAGTCATTCCAAAAGTGTGATTTTTTTCAACTTCTTCTTTAGAAACACCCTTTTCTACAATATTTGAGGCGTGGCGGGAACAAATCTTCTGGGTAATTTCGGTTATTGCATTTACGGCAGAAAAATAAGCTCCAACAAACATAAGGCAGGAAACTAAAATCACAGTGGATAAATTCAAACTGGAAATTTTAGTAAAAAAGGAAATCCAGATAATTCCGCAGCCAATAAAAATTGTAAAAGACAGGGCTCCAATTCTAGCTGGCATTCCCATAAGCTGCTTCATCAATTTAGTTCTTTCTTTTACCGTTGAATCATAATAATAAAAGGAAGTTAAATCTTCTGTAATTGACTGGGAAGCTAATTGATTCATAATTCCTAAAACAAGAACATGAAGCCCAATACAAATAATAAGCCCTAAAACTATAATATTTGGCAAATCAAGAAAAAGAACATTTCCATAAGCAATAGCAATACAGGCTGCTAAAGTAACTATTGTAAATAAAATATTGGAAACTACGAGTTTTCTAAAAACCTCTTTTCCAAAATTTATGTCCTTATTAGAAGCAGTCTTCTTTTTAGCAAGTTTCTCCTTAAAACTCATATCCACTCCTTTTTATTTTGAAGTAAGCGCAACAGCGCCATCCCAATTTTCTGGTTTATTTATAGCAAATTCATTACAACGTTCCAGCATCAACTTTGCGGCCTTATCATTAGGCAATATTTCAAGAGCCTTTTCAAAATAAGGGATTGCAAGAGTGAATGCTCCTTCGTTGTAAGATTTAAATCCTTTTTCATAGGCCTGAGTAAATTTCTTTGGCAGAGCTTTTTCGTCTGCCCTGTAAATTAAAACACTTTCCTTTTTTCCTTTTACCTTTACAGAATCAAGCAGAAGAATGTTCATTGAATCATCAAGTTCATCATTTACCGCCTGAGAAATTATAATTTTTGCTCCGTAGAGTTTTGTAAGACCTTCAAGTCTGGAAGCAAGATTTACAGTGTCGCCAATAACTGTGTAAGAAGTTTTATCTGTACTACCAATTTGACCTACAATTACATCTCCATAATGAATTCCAATTCCAACATCCAGTTTTACCCCCTCTGGAAATTTTAACTGACCACAGGGAATTGATTCCAGCTGAGCATACATTTCAATTGCAGCCATAACCGCACGCTTGGCATTATCGTTGTAACTGATTGGAGCACCAAACAAAACCATAATTGCATCTCCAATAAATTTATCAACCGTGCCCCCATATTTTTTTACAATATCAACCATGCGGGTAAAATAATTATTTAAGAAATTTACGACATCTTCCGGGCGGTTTACTTCACTTATGGAAGTAAAACTTCTTATATCACTCATCAAAATTACGACATTTCGCTTTTCGTTACTATTTTTTGCCTCACTGTTTCCATCTGAATCCAAAAAATCATTAATTACCTGTTCTGGAACAAATTTAGAAAAGGCTTTTCTGATTTTAGATTCTTTTTCAATTAATTCTGAACGCTGGACAGCTTCCTGCAAAAGATTAGCAAGAGAAGGTAAAATATAATCAATTGAAGATTGAATTTTGTAGTTAAAGATTTTTTTTCGTCGGGAAGTAAGATGTAAAGTTCCTACAAATTCATTGCCATTTTTAATTGTGTAAGCCTGATAAGATTCAAGTTTTTTATTCTGGGATTTTGAATCATTTTTGGAAGAAATTTCGCTGTCGGCCTGGTCAAAAGTATTTACAATCTGAATAAAAGATTTTTCTTCATATCTGATTGTGTGATTCTTCTTTGCTTCTTGTTCATATTCTGTTTTACAAATATTCCAGAATTCATCGATTGTAGCCTGGTCAAAATATTCAATTCCTGTTTTGTAAACTTTTGCATTCTGACCATCTAAAATCAGGGTAATCATATCGTATTCACAAGCCCTGTATAAAAGACGGAAAAGATTTCCAACCAGCATATCTAAATCTCTGACATCCTGATAAAGTTTCATGAGATTTTGAGAAATATTAAGATAGTAGGAAGATTTTTCCATTGAATTTACAAGCCAGCCGGTAAGTTTTTCTTCTTCAGAAACTTTAATTTCCTTTGATTTTTCCTCTTCCTCAACTTGGATAAAAGTATTAATTGGCAGATTTTTATATTTTAATAAATCTTCCACCTGAGAAAGAAGTAAATCCAGATTTTGACTTGTAATTGAAAGTGCTTCATTGGCCAGATAAGAATCATTCCAAAAATCATAAACCTTGTCTTCGCTTGTAATCAAAATAAAAGGAATATCTGCTTTGGAAGAACCCTTTTTTAAGATTGAGCACAGTTCAAGACCGTCAATTTTTTCAAGATTTTTATCGGCAATAATAAGATTTGGACTTTCTTTTAGAAGACTCTTTAAAAGTGAAAAACCGTCGGTAAAAATCTGAACCTGGTAGTTAAGTTTTTCCAGGCTGGAGGAAATAATTTTAGCCAGTACTTTTGAACTTTGAGCAAGGTAAATTAAAGGCTTGTCATTTTTAGTCATGCAGCAACTCCTTTACCTTGGCGGTAAGATTTTCTCTTTCAAAATCAGATTTTACGATATAGCCCTGGGCTCCAAGATTTTTTGCTTTTTCTAAAGTATCCCCTTCAAAGACAGAAGAAACCATAATTACAGGAATATTTTTAAGTTCTTCCTTATGGCGCATATTATGCAGAAGAACAAAACCATCCATTCTAGGCATCTTAACATCGGTTACAACAAGATCAAATTTATGTTCCTTCATTTTTTCAAGGGCATCAATTCCATCTACCGCTGTCGAAACATTGTAGTTTTCTGCTTCAAGAATAATCTGTTCAATATGACGAGTTGTATGGGAATCATCAACAACAAGAACCGAGTGAATTTTTGGCATTTTTCGAACTTCCAGATTTTTAATATCATAAACATTAACAACTCTAAAACGGCGAATTGTATCTGGAATATTAAGAACTGGAATAATTCTATAATTTTCGTCAAAAACAAGTCCCTGCAGGGCATTAAAATCTTTTAAAATTGGAGGTACCGGTTTAATAACAACAGTACCATAATGTAAAATCTTATCTACAATAACTCCAATCTTACGATTCAAATATTCAAGGATGACGATTGATAATTCACTCTTTGTATTGGTATGTTTTTGAGAATTTGGATTAATAATATCAAAATCAAAAATAGGAACCAGTTCGTCATGAACATTTATTACCGGTCCATGCTGCATTTCAAGAAAATCCGATTTTTTAACTGTAAGAATTTCTTTTATATAGTGGGAAAGAATCAAATAAGAATTATCCGAAACCGAAACAAATAAACCATCCTGAGTTGCAAGAGAAGCCGGCAGAGAAAGTTCAAAATTTGTTCCCTGATTTACTTCGGAATAGACTGTAATTTTACCCTTAAGTTTATCCATTTCGCTACGGACAACATCAAGACCTATTCCCCGGCCCGAAAGTTCTGTCTGCTGTTCTTTTGTAGAAAAACCAGCCGCAAATATAAATTGAAGTAAATCATTTTTATCGGCAGAAAGGATTTCGTTTTCTTTTTCGGGAAAGACTTTTAGGGCCTTTGCTTTGATTTTTTCATAATCAATTCCATGACCATCATCTTTTACATTAATAAAAATTCTATTGGAAACCTGACTTATAGAAACCGAGATTTTTCCATTTTCACTTTTACCAAGTTTTAATCTTTCTTCCTTAGTTTCAATTCCGTGGTCAATTGAATTGCGAACCAGGTGAATTAAAATTGCAGGAAGTTTTTCCAAAATGAATTTGTCAATTGTGATTTCGGACTGAGGAATATCAAAATCAATATTTTTGCCAACTTTTAAGGCTTCTGAAACAATAGAACGTTTTATTGGCCGTAAAATCATATCAAAAGGCAGCATTCTAAGAGCAATAATATTTTTCTGAATATCTACACTTTGATTTTCGAGTACGGAAATATTTTCTGAGATTTCCTGAAAGGCCTGAAAACCGGCACTTTCACTCTGTTTTTTTAGGGAATCTATCTCATTTTTGAGTTTAATTTGCCTCATTATGAGTTTATCCAGCGATTGTAAAATTGAATCTACCTGGGAAATCTGAATCTTAATTGTCTGGGAATCGTGGAAAAATTCTGAATTATCCTGAGAAACTTTTTCTTCATCTTTTTCAGAATTATCACTCTCTTCTTTACCCGAAAAATCAGTTTTAAATGAATCGTCTTCAAGGGCCTTATCAATATTTTCAATAATTTCCTGATATTCGGGGAAATTACCGTCAGAACCTTTTTCTATGGAATCTAAAGTCTTTCTGAGGATTTCATCCACTCCCATTAAAAGCTGAACTATCTTATTTGAGATTTCACTTCTGTTACCCTGTATACTTTTGCAGACGGTCTCCAAATGATTCACAACTTTTTCTATTTGAAGAAATTCCAGCATGCGGGAAGAACCCTTTAAGGTATGTAAAAGACGTAAAATTTCTTTTAGATACTTGCTGTTTCCCTTTTCTTTTGTGGCGGCCATTGCCAATTCATCAAGAGAATCAAGTATTTCGCGAGCTTCAGAAATGTAATCTGCAATGAAAAGATTTTTATCAAGATTCACTAGTGCCCTCCTAAATTAGAAAAAGTTTCGCAAAGTGAATAAATGTAAGATGGACTAAAAGAATCCAAAGCAAAATCATAAGGCAAATTACTTGGGTAGGAAGAAATAATATCTTTACACTTTGAAAAACATTCCAGAGCCTTTTGATTTTTCCCCATATCACGAAGAACTATCCCATGGTAAAAAATTGCCGGCCAGAAATCAGGAGAAATACTAACTGCAGAAGAAAATAAAGTTTCTGCATCTCCCCTGTTGTCGGCATGATATTCAATATATCCCTGCATAAAGAAAGAATATTTTTTATATTGACTTCCATTTATTGAAGTAACAATTTCTCGGGCCTTATCAAAATTACCACGATTAATTTCCTGGCAGATGCTTTCATAAGTTTTCTTTGCATCAAAATCCCCGGAATTTGAAGGATTTGAATTATTTGCAGCTCTAGAAAGGTCTTTTTCTTCTATATATTTATGTAATTTTACCTTTTCTACTTCTTCTTTTAGTTTTTTATTTTTTATCTGATTTTTCTTTTCTTCCAGGCGTTCTTCTATACTTCTGCCCTTTGAATTTGATTTATCTTTTGAAATTCCTTTTACAAAATAATAAACACAACCCTTATTAAGTTTACATAAATAATTTGGAATTATGCTGTTATCGATTGAGCCAATTTCATTCATAGAGAAAAACAACAAACCGTCATTTTTCAATCTCTGGGTTACTTTGCTGCAAACTAATTTTCTTGTTTCTTTATCGAAGTAGATAAAAACATTGCGCATAAAAATAATATCTACGTTTTCGTAAAAAGGCAGAGAAGATATTTGCCCCTGGATAAGATTGAATTTAAAACTGTGAATGCGATTTATAAAATCTTTCTTAAAAGTAATTTCTGTAGGGGTAATTTTAGAATAAGGCTGCAATAGAGAATGATATTTTTTACCATCTGGGCGTAAAGAATATTGAGGATAGATGCCCTTTGAAAGAGTTTTAAGTGCATTATCATCAATATCTGAGGCATAGATTGTAATATTAATATTCATAGAAAGAGCTAAAGCCAGCAGGGAAAGAACTTCTTCGCCAGTAGAACAAGAAGCTGACCAGATTGTAAGAGATCTGCCAATATATTTAGGAAAAACTTCTTCTTTTAAGAAATCAAATTGTTTTTCTTCACGGAAAAAATAAGTTTCGTTTACAGTAACAAGATTAATGATTGAATCAAAATCCGGAGTATTTGGGCTTAAAGACTTACAGAATTCCATAGGAGAAAGTTTTCTTTTAGATGCATTTTTTTCCAGATGTTTGATTAAAGAATCGTACTGGGACTGGGCAAGATTAATTCCAGAAAAAGTGAGGATTTTAGATTTTACGTATTCAATAAGCTCTTCGTTAACTCTCTCCACCTTTTAACTCCTATTAGCTCCAACTAAAGACCAAAGCCTTTCTGGAATTTGATTAAGAGAAAGTACCTCACAAGAAGCACCAATTTCAAAAGCCGCTTTTGGCATACCGTAAATTACAGAAGAATCCTTATCCTGAGTGATTGTATAGGCCCCAAGTTTTTTTAAATGAAGACACTCTTTAGAACCGTCGGCCCCCATTCCGGTAAGAATAACTGCAATACAATTTTGACCTAAAACTTTGGCCGCGCTTTCGAACATTTTATCAACGGCGGGACGTAAAAAATTTACAGGAGCATCATGATTTAAAATCATATGAAAATCATCTTCCGGATAAGGAATAAAAGTAAGATGCTGATCTGACGGCGCAAAATAAACATGACCTGGCAGAGCCTTAGCATTATTTTCTGCAAGATGAACAGGAAGCTTTGCCTCTTTTGAAAGCCAGTTGATAAGATTTTTGTCAAAAAATGAATCTATGTGCTGGGTAATAAAAATTGGTAGAGGGAAATTTTGCCCAATACCCTTTAAAAATTCCAGAAGAGCCCCTGGACCACCGGTAGAAACTCCAACCAGAACAGCCTTATATTTACGGTTAGAAAAATCTTTAGAAAGGCTTGGAATTGGATTTACCAGACTGCCGTCTTCTTTTACCGTTGAATAAAGAGAATTAGGATGATTTTCTAAAAGAAGATTACATTTTAAGTCCATTAGGATTTGACAGAGGCCCTTTGAATATTCGTCGAGTTTTTCAGAAGAAAAAGTAATTAATTTTGGTTTTTCGATAAATTTAATATTTTTAGAAGAATAATAATTTTTTTCTCCCTGACTTATAAAAATTAAAGTGGGGATTTCTGAATTGTTACAATATTCTGAAAAAGAAGAAGCCCTTTCGGAATCAAAAATAGATTTATCGGCAATAATTACATTTGGTTTTAAGCGGTTAGAAAGAGCTTTTAGTTCAGAGTAAGAGGCAGCTTCCCCCAGACAAGAAAGTTTTTCGGACTTAAGAATAATTTCTTTAAGAAGAGAACGATTTACTGCGGAAGAATCAGCAAGAAGGACCGAAATCATATTTCCTCCAGTAAAGAATTATTCATATAATCAATAATATTTTTTACATTTATTAAAAGTCTAAGGCGGCCATCAAGAAAATTACAGGCCAAAATACCAATGTTTTCAAAAGCATAAGAATAGGCGTCGGAAAATAAACCAAAATCTGTGAGAGGAATAGTAGAAACCCTGCACTCTTGAGTAGTAACAATGGAAAGATTTTTAATATTCTGGCCTTTTAATACAATCATAGTTTTAATATCCGATTGCCTTGGACTTTGATTAAATTCACTGGCAATATCATCAAAATCAAAAACACCCGAATTCTGGTCATGAAGTAAACTTATGTCCAAATCTTTAACACCTACACAGGAAATGACATAATCATTTGGGATGAGAAAATCTATTTGAGGATAAGTAATACAAACAAATCTTTCAGGCTGACGCAATTTCTTTTCCTACTTTCTCAATAATGGCCTGAACTTTTAAAACAAAAACTTCCTGGCCATTAATTTTTAGAGTACCTTCATAATAATCAGAAAGTTCAGCCTCGGTAAAATGAACAACATCTTTTTCAGAAGCAGTAAAAAAATCTTTTACATCAGTTATACGAAGACAGGAATGACTTTCATCATTTAGAACAATAAAGAGAAGAGAATTTTGAGCTTCTTTTCCTTCAAGCACAGCAGAATCAATTACAAGATAAGGATCTCCATAACGATTTAAAACACCGTTCACATAGGGAGGCACAAAAGGAAGTGGAAATACAGTTGCATCACGTAAAATTTCTTTAACAGAATCAGCAGGAATAGCATAAAGATTTTTACCATCAGCCTGATTACCGATTGTAAAAATTAACCAAACAGCCTTTTTATCACGTTTTGCTTCTTCAACATTATTTCGAGAACTATTTTTTATTAAAGATAAAATCTCTTCTGACATAATGATTTATTATAAGGGGAAAAATATAAAAATGCTATTTAATAATAATTATTTATTAAATAGCAGAATACACTAAGACAGGGCAAAAAAATCTCCCTTACAGGAAGCGCGAATCCAAACAATAATTTTGCAGCCTGGTAACTTTACAAATGCAGGGCACCAAGTGCCTTTTCTGCATTTGTAACTAGATTATTGCTAAACGTAAGAACTATAGTCCATTTCATTCAAATGAAATGCACAAAGCTGGACATACGCCACTTTCTCTATCATAGACACTGCATTGATAACTGGCCGGACCATAAAGATCGGTATATCTCACTACAGCACAATCATCATAGTAAGGAGAGCGGAGCCACCAATAACCAGTGTTTTGACCTGCCCCACTTGTGTTTGCATTGGCATAATCGGTTGCTTGTCTTATTCTATTAGAATCTTCTTCGTCATATGCTGCAAAACCATAGGAGCTTGTTGTTACTTCTTGCTCACTTAAGAGGAAAATCTTATCGCTGGTGTTATCACAGGCATAATCGTTTGTTCCGCTATTCCATAATGTTGAATTTCCATCTGGATTTGTACTTGCAGCTGAGTTATCTACACTTGTTGTAGGAATAAGAGCTTGTGCACTTGTTGTAAAGGCCTTTTGTAAGAAGCCCTTATCTGACCAGTCAATTGTATAATCATTTGAAGTTCCTCCATCTGTTACATACTGCTTCTTAGTTCCATTTAAGTAGGCTCGGATGTTTGAATACTTGTAGTTATTTGCATAAATTGTGGTCTCTACTCCATTTACTGTCAAAGTTCGGTTTGTGGTTGAACCGTAATAAGGCACATTTGCTGTAAGGATTTTTTCTACAAGAAGGAGTTTTTTACCGGTTGAATTATAGTCACTTGTTAATACACGCCATACAATTGGCTGGACCTTAAAGTAATATGTAGTTCCACTTGCTATTGTTACATTATTAGAAAATGTATATGAAGATTGATATGGATTAGCAGAACACTCTTCATAAAAATATCCATCAGACCCCAGATACCAGCCGTTGTAAACTGTTGATGAAGAATAAGTTATTCCACTTGCGGCAATTGTCTGTGGGAAGTCTCCGAATTTTACTAAATCATAAGTTCTTTCTACATTCGCTCCATTTTCAGAAACTGTAATAGTCTTAGTTCCGTTAGCAATTACTGTCTGTGTAAGGGCATCGGAAGCAGCAATGTAGAATGGTCCTGTAAGACTTGCTGTTTTTGTTACTGAATTATAAGTATAGCTCAATGTAAGAGTTTTTCCGTTATAACAAATATCAGTACCTAAATCATTTGTATATGTAGTTACTGTTTCTGTACTTTCATCTGAATATGTTGCTGTTACTGTAATACCTGAAGAATCAAAACTTTCTCCTGAAAGATAGACAGTTTTACTTGGAGTCCCACTTACCGAAATACTAGAAAGAGTTTTGCTTTCTGTCGGAGTTTCACTAGTCTCACCATTTCCACTAGTTTCATCATTTCCACTAGTTTCTGTACTTACAAGAGGCACTATAGATGTAACGGCATTATTACAGGCCGTAAATCCTATTAATAACAGAAGGCTTATAAATAAGGCTGTTATTTTTCCATACTTTTTATTCATCTTAATCCTCCATATGAATAATTTTTTTTATATTTAAAACAAAAAAAAATGCCGAAAGAAAAAATTCTTCCGGCGTTAAATTTATTTAAAATTACAATTATTTCAGAACAGAACAGAACAGAACAGAACAGAACAGAACAGAACAGAACAAGCGTATTTTCTCTGTTTTGAGTAGTCAAGGGATTGTTTTGTGGTGTTTAAAATTTTTGAATAACCTCTCATTTTTAACTCTTCTGATAACATTATGTTATCATAATAAAATTAGAATTTCTATCCCAGCGCTACATCCAACACCATCATCAAAGAAAAGCCAATCATAAACATTACTGTTCCAATGTTCGAATGCTTTCCCTCTGCCATTTCTGGAACTAATTCTTCTACCACAACGTAAATCATTGCACCGGCAGCAAAACTTAAAAGATATGGAAGAACTGGTAAAATAAGGCTGGAAAGTAAAACTGTGATAAAGCCAAAAAGTGGTTCTACAATGCCGGAAAGAACTCCCATCCAGCAGGCCTTTCCCTTACTTAATCCCTTTGAATGCAGAGGCATAGAAATGATTGCCCCCTCAGGGAAGTTCTGAATAGCAATTCCAAGTGCCAGAGCCAGGGCAGCAGCTTCTGTAATGCTGGCAGTTCCATTGAGCCAGCCGGCATACAAAATACCTACGGCCATTCCTTCTGGTATATTGTGCAAGGTAACCGCAAGCACCATCATTGTAGTCTTATTTAAGTTAGTTCTTGGTCCTTCAACAGTTTCGTCTATATGCATATGCGGGATAACGTGATCAAGTATCAAAAGAAATACCATACCCAGGCAAAAGCCCACAACGGCTGGAACAAAGCTTAAGCGGCCCATTCCTGCTTCATCTGCAAGATTAAGCGAAGGAATAAGCAAACTCCATACCGAAGCAGCAACCATTACTCCACCTGCAAAGCCCGAAAGCATTTTTTGAACTCCGGTACTCATTTCCTTTTTCATAAAGAATACGCAGGCTGCACCTAAAGCAGTTCCTAAAAATGGAATCAATAAACCTTTTGCAATTATCCAATACATAGAGGCACTCCTCACTTGAACAAACATTCAAGTATCTACACTTATAGATATACTAACATTTGAGCAAATATTCAAGTGAAAATTTAATTTAAATATCTAATCTGAGGGATTCATAATAGACATAGTTCCATTATGGAAGAAGTCTCTGATATTGGCAACAAAACTTAAAGCTTCATCCTTGGGAACTCTGTGGCTTATCATTTCCCTAAAGGCATTTATAAGGCTTGAAGCAATTACATGAATTGTCAATTCGTCCAGCTGCTTTTTTACGAACTTCTGTTCATAAAGCCAGTCTAAAGTTCCTTTACAGTTTTTTGTATATAAATCGCTTATTTCTTCGACAAAATGTTCATGGGTAGAGCCCGCAGCTTTTGAAATTAAGAGGATAAAGGCATCAAAGTCGCTGTAAATATATTCAATAAAATCTTTGAGGATGGCGTTTTCTTTATCTTCATGTTCCTTACCCATTGGATCCTTGTCCTTCATATGGGTCATAACATCGGCAGTCATTACTGCTTTTCTTGTAACTTCAATTGCATTGTCTACCAGAGCACAAAAAAGAGCATCTTTATCTTTAAAATGACGATACATTGCTCCTGTGGTTAAACCTGCATTCGCCGCAATCTGCCTGAGCGAAGCATTTACAAAGCCCTTTTCGAGAAATTCTTTTTTTGCACTTTCTATAATCTTTCTTTTTGTCTCTGATGAAGATTCTGCCATGGAATCCTCCTGCGCGTATTTTATAAATAAAAAATAAGGACTGTCAATAAAAAATGATAACAACGTTATCGAAAATTTCTAAAATTCTATTGACTAGGTAACAGTGTTATCGCTAAGATAACATCGTTATCAAAATTTGTTAGTTATATCTAACATATTGGGAGTATATATGCAAGTCAAAAAAATTAATGACTGGTTTGAAAAGTTCGGCCGTTTTGAAGTAAAACACCGCTGGGCTTTTATTATTGGTTTAATTGTTCTTACTATTGTTGGCTGTTTAGGTCTTAGCCGCCTTAAGCTTGATAATGGTGAATCGGACTGGTTCGATGATTGGGAAACAACAAAAGTCAATCAGGACCATTTTGAGGCAATTTTCGGTTCTACCGACAGCCTTGCTGCCCACATTACAGCAAAGGATGTTTTTGATCCTGAAATCTTACAGATGATTGATGATTTAGGTCAGGACCTTTTGAATAATGTTCCTTACGCTTCAAGTGTAACTTCTCTTATGGAACTTTCTATTCCAATTGGAACCGAAGACGGATTTGAAGTAACAAGTCCTTTTGAAGACGGAGTTCCAAGCGACCCTGATGAACTGGCCGAAAAAAAGGCCTTTATTATGAGCCGTGAATCTCTGGTAAATAATCTTGTAAGTGACGATTGTACCGAAACCTGGGTCATAATCAACTTAGAGCAGTATTCAGAAGAGCTTTCTATTGCCATGCAAAAAATTGCTCCACCGGCAATGGAAATCTTTAAGTCGGAAAAGTACCGCTCGAATGATAAATGGACTTTAAGAGAAACAGGTCTTTCTTACACAGAATACGAAGAAGAAGCCGTTACAAATCAGCAGTGTATAAGCAGAATTGGAATTGGTTTTATTGTAATGCTTATCTTCCTCATCATCTTTATCCGTTCTTTACGCGGAGTTGTAGTTCCAACTATTGCAACAATCGGTGCCCTTGGAACAACCTTAGG